>NZ_CP059214.1:1905-561052 GCF_014252275.1 Blattabacterium cuenoti | reverse complement strand
AAAAATTAAAATTTTAAAATCGAATTGAAATTTTTTAAATTCAATGCCTCATCCGTTAATTCAAATAAAAGACATATAAAAAATATATAAAAAACAAATTTATTGAGAATAACCGATTATATTATATTATGATGAAAATATTATCAGTAATTTTTCAAGATCAAATTCCTTATGAGTTTATTTATGATTTTGATTGGAAGAAGTGGGGAAGTATGATAATTTTTGTGATTGTAAAATTAGTATTATTTTCGATGTCATTATTCATATTGGAAATATTATTTAATCGAATCATTCACTATATAGAAAAAAAGGCAATTTCTTCTAATTTTGTTTGGAAACGAATATTATATGAAAATAAAGTTTTTGATAGTTTATCGCATTTTTTTCCACTTTTAATTGGATTTTTATTAATCAATCCTTTATTCAAAAAAAATACTCCTGTTGTCTTTTGTTTAGATAGAATTTTTAACATTTTATTTGTTTTAATCGTTTTACAATTTTTAATCAGATTAGTCAATTCGATTATAAAAATTGCTACAAATGAAAATAATCATCAAACTATTGCGATACGTACTATTTCTCAATTACTAAAAATTATGTCTATTTTATTATGTAGTTTGATGATTATTTCTATTCTCACAAGAACTCAGCTCATTACTATTTTAACAAGTTTAGGTGCTATTACTGCATTCGTTATATTAGTTTTTAGAGATGTCATTCTTGGATTTGTTTCTGGAGTACAAATATCTTTTACAAAGATGATTAAAGTTGGAGATTGGATAGGAATTCAAAAATATCATGTAGAAGGAACTGTTATAGAAATCAATTTAACTTCTGCGAAGATAGAAAATTTTGATAAAACAATTACAAATGTTCCAACATATGATTTAATCTCTACTGCTGTCACTAATTTTGAGGAAATGCGAAAGAAAAATATGAGAAGAATTAAAAGATCTATTTTATTTAGTATTCCATCGTTTCATTTTTGTAATGAGGAGAATTTGAAAAAATTTAAAAATGTTTTTTTGATTAAGAATTATATTGAAAAAAAACAAAAAGAAATAAATTTTTTTAATAAAAAGAAAAATATAGATGATAAAAATACCAATCTTAATGGAAAAAGAATAACGAATATTGAATTATTTCGTCAATATGCATGGGAATATTTAAATCATCATCCTAAAATTTTAAAAAAAGAAATTTTAATGGTTAGGTATTTAGAACCTAATCATTATGGACTTCCTATAGAACTATATTGTTTTGTGAAAACATCTGAATCCATTAAATATGAACAAATACAGTCCAATATTTTGGATCATTTATTAACCGCAGCAAAAGAATTTAATTTAGAAATAACACAAGTTTTAAATGAAAAAAAATATTGATATAAAAACTCAATTTAATTTTGAATTAAAATAGAAGAGACATTAAGAAATTTTATATGTGTGAAATTTGAACAAAAAATTAAAATTCCTTGTAATGGACGAAAATTGATATAACTAACTAGTCATTATTATATACGTTATCATAAATTAACAACATCAGTTAATAATTTTGATAATTTTAATTATAGATAGAATGTAGTAATTCATCAATATTTTTTGAAACGAATCAATTGAAAAATATAAAGAAATACGTAATTCGATTTATTAATCACGATACAACCATGAGATATCCATGATGTATTCATAACATAATTCAATCCTGGAAAAAATAAGATTGAGTATTGATATAACATATTTACTTCATAGTAAGAAAAAAATCGTTAATATTTATTTTATTCATTAAATATTATAAATAATTGAAATAAGAAATTCGTTAATTTCTTATGCTCTATTATAATTATATGAATGAGAAAAAACAATTCAAAAATATTTAAAAGAAATACATAAATTTTTGAAAAAAAAGATGAAAATGTTATTATATTCTAAAATTTTTGGGAAAGGAAATGACTTTGTTATTCTTCATGGATTATTTGGAAATGGAAACAATTGGATTTCTTTTGCTAAAAAAATAGCAAAAAATTTTCAAGTCCATTTATTAGATATTAGAAATCATGGTTATAGTTTTTTTACAGATGAAATGGATTTAGATCTTATGTCAAAAGATTTATTAAATTATATTAACTATCATAAATTAAAAAATCCTATTTTGTTAGGACATTCATTAGGAGGAAAAATTTTAATGCATTTTTCGATGCAGTTTCCTTTTTTTACGAAAAAATTGATTATAGTTGACATTGCACCGAAATTATATAAAAAAAATAATCAAAAAGAACTGATATCAATCTTGAATAAAGTAAATTTTAACGTAATTAAAACAAGAAATGAACTTAGTTGTTTTCTAAAAACACATATCAAAGATATTAAGATTATAGAATTTTTTTCTAAAAATGTTGAAAAACAAAAAAATGGAAAATTATGTTTTCGTTTTTTTTTATCGGGAATTGAAAAAAATTATGATAATTTTATGTTTCAAAACATGAAAAATAAAATATATAATGGTTCTGTATTATTCATCCGTGGAGAAAAATCTGATTATATTTCTTTGAATGATTTTTCTTCTATAAAGAAATTTTTTCCTAAAGCAATAATTAAAACCATAAAAAATGCATCACATTGGGTTCATATAGATAATCCTAAAGATTTTTATAATATCATTCATGGGACTGTTTTACAAGAGTAATTTTTTTGATGTTAAAAAATAATTTTTTATGATTTTTGATTTTCATATTGTAAAAAAATTTTATTCAAAATTTGAATTTTTAATTAGGAAGGTAAGGTCTTTTATTCATTCTCCTATGACCTATTCTGAAAAAATACTATACTCTCATCTTTTTGATATTAATATATTGAAGAATAAGAAAAAACATTCTATTAAAAAAAGTTCATGTTATATGGATTTTTTACCGGATAGAATTGCTCTTCAAGATGCAACAGCACAAATGACTATTCTTCAATTCATGCAAACAGAAAAAAGAAAAACCATAGTTCCTACTACTATTCATTGTGATCATTTAATTTCTGCAAAATATGGAAATAATAGAGATTTATCTTTTTCTATCAAACAAAATAAAGAAATTTATAATTTTCTTCAATTATCATCGAAAAAATATGGAATTGGTTTTTGGAATCCTGGATCTGGAATTATTCATCAAGTGATTTTAGAAAATTACGCATTTCCTGGAGGTATGATGATTGGTACTGATTCTCATACTCCTAATGCAGGAGGATTAGGAATGTTAGCAATAGGTGTTGGTGGATCCGATGCTGCTGAGGTTATGTCTGGTTATTTTTTAGAGTTGAAAATCCCTAAAATTATTGGTGTTCACTTAAAAGGAAAACTAAGTGGTTGGGTTTCACCTAAAGATGTAATTTTAAAACTATCCGGCATGATGGGTGTTATGGGAGGAAAAAATGCAATTATAGAATATTTTGGAGAAGGAACTAAAAGTATCCATTGCACAGGAAAAGCGACGATATGTAATATGGGAGCAGAAATAGGTGCAACTGCTTCGATATTTCCCTATGATATCAATATGAAAAATTATTTAGATAATCATGGAAGAAGAAAAATTTCCGTTATGTCTGAAAATATAAAATATTCTTTAATAGCTGATAAAGAAGTATATCTCAATCCATCTCATTATTATCATAAAGTCATAGAAATTGATCTCTCTAATTTAGAGCCCCATATCAATGGACCTTTTACTCCAGATAAATCCACTCCAATATCTAAGATGAAGGAAGAATATAAAAAATATAAATGGCCAAGGAAAATATCAGTAGGATTAATTGGGTCATGTACTAATTCATCTTATGAAGATTTATCAAGAGCTATATCAATTATTATACAAGCGAAGAAAAAAAAATTAAAAATAAAGTCTAAATATTTAATTTCTCCAGGATCTAAAAGAGTTTTATTTTTATTAAAAAAAAAGGGAATTTTACATTATTTTGATTGTATTGGAGGAAAAATTTTATCAAACGCTTGTGGTCCTTGTATTGGACAATGGGATCGAACAGATAATATAAAAAAAGTAAAAAATACTATTATTCATTCTTTTAATCGTAATTTTTCATCTAGAAACGACGGAAATCCTAAGACATATGCTTTTATTGCATCTCCAGAAATTGTAACTGCTTTAGTTTTATCAGGAGATATTACTTTTGATCCTAGAAAGGATCTAATAATCAATGAAAATGGTGAATCTGTTAAACTTGAGGAACCGAAATACGAAGAATTTGATTCAAGTCTTCAAATAAATCCAAAAAAATTAGGATATCTTATGAAAGATGATCTTGATGATAATGAAAAAATAAATGTTTTAGTAAAGGAGAATTCTGAACGATTACAATTATTGAAACCATTTAATCCATGGAATGGAAAAAATTTTTTACATGTTCGATTATTAATCAAAGTTCAAGGCAAATGTACAACTGATCATATATCCATGGCAGGTCCATGGTTAAAATATCGAGGAAATTTATCAAAAATTTCAGAAAATTTACTTATTGGATCTCTAAACAGTTTTAATGGAGAAAAGAATAAAATAAAGAATATTATAACAAATTGTTATGACTCGGTTTATAATGTTGCAAAATTTTATAAAAATCGAAAAATTTCTACCGTAATAATAGGTGAGGAAAATTATGGAGAGGGTTCTTCTAGAGAACATGCAGCGATGGAACCAAGATTCTTAGGTGTTTGTGTAGTTCTTGTTAAATCTTTTGCAAGAATACACGAAAATAATTTAAAAAAGCAAGGAATTCTTGCATTAACATTTTCAGAATATGATGATTATGAAAAAATACAAGAAAATGATATTTTTAATTTTTATATCAAAAATATCATTCCAGATAAAGATATTAAAGTAGATATTATTCATTTTAATGGATGTAAAGATCATATAATTGTGAAACATTCTTATAATAGAAGGCAAATCGAGTGGTTTAAAGCAGGATCTTCTTTAAATTTTATTAAAAAAAAATTTCATTATGATAAATGAATTATTAAAGTTTTTTTTTTAATTATTGTAAAATTTTATCAAATTAGCATATCTCCGTATATCGGAAAATATTGCATTTATATTCCAACATGTTCAGAATATATGGTAATTTTATTAAAAAAAAAATACAATGTTTTTAAAGTGTTTTTTTTAATCACAAAAAGAATTTTGAGTTGTCATCCTTTTGGAAAATCAGAATATTAAGATATAATCAAATATCTGTATATAATGTATATAATTAATAATAGATTTTTTCTATATAGTATTAAATACTTTAGATTATCATATATTTTTTGGGATCCAATTTATAAATTTAAAGTTTTTAATGGATTTTTTATTCATATATACAGTGTAATGTTTTTGATTTCTTTTTTATTAGGATGGGGATTTATTTATTACATTTATCAAAAGGAGAATATAAAAAAAGAACATGTAGATTCTTTGTTTCGTTATATTTTTTTTGGAACGATCTTAGGTGCAAGAATAGGAGAGATTATATTTTATAGTTTTCCATATTTTTCATCCCATTGGATAGAAGCTATTTTTCCTGTTAAAGAAGATTATAATCATTCGATATTAGGAATAATAAAAGGATATCAAATTGTTGGATATAGAGGATTATCGAGTCATGGTGCATCAATAGGAATTATTTTTTCTATTCTTCTTTATTATAGAAATAATGGAAAAAAATTAAGAAAATCAATTGTTTGGTTATTTGATCATATATGTATTATTTCCTCCATTTCAGCGGTTTTTATTCGAATAGGAAATTTTTTTAATTCTGAAATTGTAGGGAAACCATGTAGTGGAACATACCCATTTTCCATAAAATTTGTTCAAATGGATACGAAAATATATGGAAAAATTACACCTAGACATCCAACACAAATTTATGAAGCAATTATTTATTTATTTATTTTTTTATTGCTTTGTTACATCTATAGAATACAAAAAATGAAAGAAGGATATCTCTCAGGATTATTTTTTATTTTTATTTGGATTTCACGATTTGTTATAGAATTTGTTAAAGAACCCCAATCAAATGAATATATTCATTTATATTTTTTAAATACTGGTCAATTATTGAGTATTCCTTTTATTATATTTGGATTCTTTTTGATAAATAGATCAATCATAATGAAAAAATATTTTTCTTCATGATAAGAATGATCTATTCTATTTTATTATGTTTTCTATTTTTTTTTCTGAAGGAAGAAAAAAAAATAGAAAACGATTGTAATCTACTAAATTTAGAAAATCTTGTTGATATAAAATTTAATAAAAATGGAATAGTTTATATAAAGAATCAAAAAAATATTGCTATAAAAGTATTAAATATAGAGATAGCAAGAAACAAAATAGAAAAAATGAATGGATTAAAGTATCGTTCCCACTTGATGGAGAATGAAGGAATGTTATTTATTATTAATGATAAAAAAGATTATCAAAAAATAAATATGGATAATATGCGTATTCCTTTGGATATCATTTATTTAAATATGAATGGAGAAGTTGTTAATATACTACCTGATGTAAGTCCCATGAGGAAAATAAGAAATATCGTCGATTTTCCATCGAAAATAAAATATATATTAGAAGTAAATGCAGGAATGTGTAATAAATGGGGCATAAAAAAAGGATTAACGAACATTTCTTATGTTATAGAAAATAATTCATAAGAATATGTATTCTACATATTTTATTTATGAATATCTTTATTTTTTTAATAAAATTTTAATTATTATGGTTTTTATATCTGACAAAGCAAAACAAAAATTAATTTCTCTTATGAAAGAAGAAGGTACTTCTCAAAATCTTACTTTTGTAAGAGTTGGCGTAAAAAATGGGGGATGTTCTGGGATGTCTTATGAACTGACTTTCGATAAAAAAAGAAACAAAGAAGATGAAATTTTTCAAGATAAGGATATGAAAATATTAGTTGATAAAAATAGCATTCCTTATTTGCATGGAATTACCTTAGAATATTCAGATGGATTAAATGGAAAAGGATTTTATTTTATAAATCCTAATGCTAAACATACTTGTGGATGTGGAAAAAGTTTTTCATCATAAAAACATGGAAGAAGATATTAATAAAAAAATATTAGAAAATTTAATAAGTTCTGATTATAAATATGGATTTTATACAAAGATAGAATCGGATAAAATTCCTATTGGATTAAATGAAAAAGTCATTCGTCAAATTACGGAAAAAAAAAATGAACCTAAGTGGATGTTGAAATGGAGATTAGAATCATATAAAATATGGAAAAAAATCTCTCCTCCGAAATGGGGAAATATAGAATACAAGATTCCAAAATTTCAAAAAATTAGTTATTATTCTGCTCCTATAGATAATGAAAATAACCGGTTAAATCCTGAAATTATAGATACTTTTAAAAAATTAGGAGTTCCAATAGAAAAGGAAGAACAATATAATAAAATTGCTACAGATATAGTATTTGATTCGATATCATTAACAACGACTTTTCAAAAAAAATTAGAAGAAAAAGGAATTATTTTCTGTTCTATCAATGAAGCAATCAAAAAATATCCATTTATTATTAAAAAATATTTAGGATCTGTTGTTCCTAAAAATGATAATTTTTATGCATCTTTAAACTCTGCTGTTTTTTCTGATGGATCTTTTTGTTACATTCCAAAAGGAGTTCGTTGTCCTATGGAATTATCCACATATTTTCGGATTAATGAAAAAGGAACTGGTCAGTTTGAAAGAACCTTAATTATTGCAGATGAGGATTCCTATGTAAGTTATTTAGAAGGATGTACAGCACCAAAACGTAAAGAAAATCAATTACATGCTGCGGTTGTAGAACTTATTGCATTAAAAAATGCAGAAATTAAATATTCTACTGTGCAAAATTGGTACCCTGGTAATAAAAAAGGAGAAGGAGGAGTCTTTAATTTTGTTACTAAAAGAGGATTATGTGAAAAAAAATCAAAAATATCTTGGATACAAGTAGAGACTGGTTCTGCCATTACTTGGAAATATCCATCTTGTATTCTAAAAGGAGAGGGTTCTATAGGAGAATTCTATTCTTTGGCTTTTACAAAAAATTTTCAACAAGCAGATACTGGTACAAAAATGATTCACATAGGTGAAAATACGAAAAGTATTATTGTATCGAAGGGGATTTCTTCCGATAAATCTCAAAATAGTTATCGAGGATTGGTAAAAATTATTCCTAAAGCTAATCATTCTCGTAACTTTTCACAATGTGATTCATTATTAATTGGAAATGAATGTGGTGCTCATACTTTTCCATATATTGATGTCGAAAATTCGACATCTCAAATAGAACATGAAGCAACAACATCAAAAATTGGAGAAGATCAAATTTTTTATTGTAATCAAAGAGGAATAGATAACGAAAAATCTATTTCATTAATTGTAAATGGGTTCAGTAATGAAATTATCAAAAAATTACCAATGGAGTTTGCAATAGAAGCTCAAAAACTTTTAGAAATTTCTTTAGAAGGATCTGTAGGATAAAAAATAACAAACAATCTACTTATGTTATTAAACATAACAAATTTACATATTTCTATAAATGGAAAAAAAATCCTAAAAGGTATTAATCTTGATATTAATCAAGGTGAGATTCATGTAATTATGGGTCCTAATGCTTCTGGGAAAAGTACTCTTGCATCTATTATTGCTGGAAAAAAAGAATATAATATAAGTCAAGGAAATATTTTTTTTATGAAAAAAAATTTAATTCATTTATCTCCTGAACAACGTGCACATTTAGGAATTTTTCTTTCTTTTCAAAATCCCATTGAAATTCCTGGTATATCTATTATGAATTTTATAAAAACTTCAATCCAATCTATTAGAGAAAAAAAAAATATGAAAAGAATGTCTATGACAGATATGATTTTAGAAGCCAAAAAGGTTGCTTTATTATTAAATCTTGAAAAAAATTTTATATACCGTTCTTTAAACGATGGATTTTCTGGTGGAGAGAAAAAGAAAAATGAGATGTTTCAAATGATGATGTTAAATCCTATTTTTTCTATTTTAGATGAAATAGATTCTGGATTAGACATAGATGCTTTACGAATCGTTGCTAAAGCAATTAATGTATTTAAAAAAAATAGAAAAAATTCAATCTTAATTATTACTCATTATAAAAGATTACTAGATTACATTAATTTGGATTATAAAGTCCATGTTTTGTATGATGGAAAAATTATTAAGTCAGGAAATAAGGATTTATCTGATAAAATAGAAAAACAAGGATATGATTGGATAGTTAGATAAAATTAATGGATAAAAAAAGTAATGAAATTAAAGAATAATATATATTTTCTCATTTCAGAAATAGAAAATTCTTTAGAAACAAAAAAATCATATATATCGTATTTAAAAAAAAAACATATTCAATTATTAAAAAAAAATGGATTGTTTTATTCAACTCAATTAAATAAAAATCAATGGAGTCTTAGAGAAAAAGATATTCATGATTGTTTACAACAAAAGAATTTTTTTTATGAAAAAAATCATGATATAGAATATAAAAAAATTGAAAAATTTCTATTATTAAAAAAAGATCATTCTTTTTTATTTGTCCTCATAAATGGTCAATATAATAATTCAATTTCTGAAAAGTATAATAAAAGTTTATTAAATAAATCAATTATATTATCAAATATCAAATCACAAAAAGAAGAACATCTTAAAAAATATTATGGAAAATTAGATGATAAAGATAATAATGGATTTTATAGTATAAATACTATTTTTTCAAACGATGGGCTTTATATTAAAATACCTGATAATACTATTTTAAAAAAACCTATTGAAATTATTTCAATTTCTACGGGATTAGAACCAAAAGTAACGTTACATACAAGGAATTTGATTATAGTCGGTAAACATTCTTATGTAAAAATTATCGAACATTTTAAATCTTTAAAAAAACATTCTGTCCTTTTAAATTCTGTCAATGAAATATATTCGGATTATTATAGTAAAATTAATTATTATAAAATTCAAGATGATTTAAAAGAAACATTGATGATTGATAATACATTTGTTAAACAAAAAAAATATAGTAAATGTCATCATTATACTTTTTCTTTTGAAAGTAAAATAATTAAAAATTATTTAAATTTTTATTCTTGTGGAGAAAAAACATTCTCTTATTTATATGGAATTTCTCTTTTATCAAAAAAACAGTGTGTTTATCATCATACTTTAATAAATCATTTATCTTCTAATTCTTATAGTGACCAATTGTATAAAAATATTTTATCATATTATTCAAATGTATTTTTTCATGGAAAAATACATATTACTAAATTAGTAAAAGGAATCAACGCTTTTCAAAAAAATAATAATATTTTATTATCTGAACAATCAAAAGTTTATGCAAAACCTGAACTAAAAATTTATGCAAAAAATGTAAAATGTTCTCATGGATGTACTGTTGGATATCTGAAAGAAGAAGAATTGTTCTATCTTCAATCAAGAGGAATTAATGAAAAAGAAGGAAAAAAAATAATATTATATTCATTTATGAATGATTTATTAGATCATATCGATCTTGATATACTTAAAAAGTGTATCTATAAGAAAATAAATAAAAAATTAAAACAATCTTTATGATATGTTTTCTGAAGAAGAATTGCAGAAAATTAGAAATCAATTTCCTATTTTAAAAGAAAAAATTTATTCTAATCCTTTAGTTTATATGGATAATGCAGCTACTACTCAAAAACCATTACAAGTAATTAATGCATGGAAAGATTTCTATTCTAAAATTAATGCAAATGTTCATCGAGGAACACATTTTTTAAGTCAACAATCTACTATCCAAATGGAATCTGTTCGAAAAAAATTAAAAAATTTCATTCATGCTAGATATTCATCAGAAATTTTTTTTACAAAGGGAACGACAGAATCTATTAATTTGGTAGCATCCATGATCAGTGATTTTATAAATGAAGGAGATGAAATTATGATTTCATCTATAGAACATCATTCTAATATTGTTCCATGGCAAATTCTTTGTGAAAGGAAAAAAGCTGTATTAAAAATAATTCCCATTTTTGATAATGGAATGTTAAAATTAGAAGATTTTGATTCTATGATTTCATACAAAACGAAAATAGTTGCTATTAGTCATATTTCTAATGTTATAGGAATTATAAATCCTATTAAATATATTATTCATGAATCTCATAAATATAAATCTTTTGTTTTAGTTGATGGTGCTCAAGCAATTTCCAATCTAAATTTAGATGTACAAAATCTTGATGTAGATTTTTATGTATTTTCTGCACATAAAATGTATGGTCCAACTGGAATTGGAGTGTTATATGGAAAAAAAGAGATTATGAATCGTATGAAACCTTATCAATTTGGAGGAGAAATGATAAAAAATGTTAATTTTAAAAAAACTACTTTTTCTGATTTACCATTTAAATTTGAGGCCGGTACTCCAAATATAGGAGGAATTATTGTATGGGGAAAGGCAATTGATTTTGTAGAAAGAATAGGAATATTAAAGATAAAATCTTATAAAGAAAAATTAACAAAATATGCAATAAAACAACTAAGTCTTATAACAGGAATAAAATTATATGGAATGACAAATGATTTTTATAAAAAATTTGGGATTGTTTCATTCAATTTAGATAAATTGCATTGTTTTGATATAGGATTAATTTTGGATCGTTTAGGAATTGCGGTAAGAACCGGTCATTTATGTGCACAACCATTAATGAATTTTTTTAAAGTTCCTGGAATGATACGAGCGAGTTTTTCTGTATATAATACTTTTCAAGAAATAGATTATTTATTTGATAGTATTTTAAAAGCAAAAAAAATCTTAAAACATTAAAAAAAAATGATATGAATTCTTATGCTATTGTTAATATAAAAGGAATACAATATAAACTTTTTGAAAAGCAAAGTATTTATTTACCTCATCTTTTTCATGAAATAGGAAAAAAAATATTATTAGACAAAATTTATTTATTTGTTGATCAAGGTATAGTTCAAATAGGGAACCCATACTTAAAAAGTATTCATGTGAAAATTGAAATTTTAGAACATTTAAAAGGAAAAAAAATGATCATTTTCAAAAAGAAAAGAAGAAAAGGATATAAGGTTAAAAAAGGATTTCGACCGTTATATTCGAAAATTCAAGTAGTTTCTTTTTTAAAAAAAATTAAATAAATGGCACATAAAAAAGGTTCAGGAAGTTCAAGAAATGGAAGGGATTCTATTGGAAGACGATTAGGAGTAAAAATATATGGAGGTCAATATGTTTATCCAGGGCATATTATCGTACGTCAAAGAGGAACAAAACATCATCCTGGAATGTATGTAAAAATGGGAAAAGATCACACTTTATATGCTATAAAAAGTGGTATTGTTCATTTTAAAAAAATTAAAAAAAATCGATCTATAGTATTTATTACTTTATTAGATCATTAATGAATGAATAGGAAATAACAAATGGTCCCAGCTGGACTTGAACCAGCGACTTCCTGATTATGAGTCAGGTGCTCTAACCAACTGAGCTATGGGACCGTAAATACAATGTTACAATATTATTTAAACGATTACAAATTTTTGTAAAATTTTTATTTTTTGTATAAAAATGGATAACATCAAATGTAATAAATTATCTTCTGTTCTTTATAAAGAAATAGCAGAAATTATCAATGAAGACATGAAAAATAATTTTCATTATACTAAATTGTTAATAACATTGATAAAAATATCAATGGATTCTTATAAAAATTCAATGAAAGTTTATATAAATATATATCCATTTTTTAACGAAAAGGTTATGTATTTTTTACGTTCTAGATCTTCTTTTTATAAAAAATCTCTCACTAAAAGATTAAGATATCGTATAAAAAAAATTCCTAATTTATTTTTTTGTTATTTTTCAAAATAATTTTGTTTTACAACAAAGAATATTTTAATCTGTAATGTAAAAATGTTTTAATTGATATTGATTGGTTTATGTCAAATAAAAAGTATGAAACACTAAAAAAAAGTAGGAGATGATATTATATGCCCATTAGTAATTTATCAAAAAGATTCATATACAGTTCTTTTTACAATTTTAATGATAAATGAAAAATTATATCGTTTTATTATGTTAATCAATACTTAATTATAAATAATATTTTTTCAAATCTTCAGAAGCTTCTACATTAAAAAATATCTCTTTTGCTTCTTTTTCAAAATCTTTTGTATTTGGAAAACGATTTGAATAATGTCCTAACAATAGTTTTTTTACTTTTGCTTTTTTTGCTATGTATGCAGCTTGAATAGCAGTAGAATGCCCCGTCTTCATAGCACGTGCTTCTTCTATTTTTAGAAAAGTAGATTCATGATATAAAAGATCTACATCTTTGATATATTTTGTAATAGGTAGATAAAAAGATGTATCAGAACAAAAAGCATAAGAAAATATTTTAGGAGGATCAAATGTAAGCTGAGAATTAGGAATTACTTTTCCATCATTCATTTGAAAATCTTTTCCTAATTTTAGATTATTGTAATCTTTTATCTTAATGGAAGATATTTTTTTAATTTCTTCCATATTTAATTTTCTTGCATTTGGTTTTTCTTTAAAAAGAAATCCATTAGTATAAATTCTATGTTTTAGTGGAATAGAAAATACTTCTATTTTTTTATTGTCTATAATTTTTTCTATTTTTTGAGATGATAATTCTTTGTGTTCTATAACATATTTTATTTTAGTATAAGACCATTTAAAATGAATATCTATAATTTCTTTTAATCCTTTGGGAGCATAAATAATTACGGACTTTTCTCTTCCTAATAAATGGAAGGTTGATAATAATCCTATTAATCCAAAAAAGTGATCTCCGTGCAAATGAGAAATAAATATATGAATGATTTTATTTAATTTGATTTTTGCTTTTCTTAATTGCATTTGTGTTCCTTCTCCACAATCAATAAGGAATTGAAAATTTTTCATTTCCAATATTTGAGATGTTGGATGAAATTTATCTGTTGGGATGGAGGAATGACAACCTAAAATAGTCAATGAAGGTTTTTTCATCATTTCAGTGGTACATATAATAACATTATTTTTTCTTGAATTATATTTCTGTTTGTATTTCTAGATCTTTCTTTTTTTTTAACATTAATAAAGATCCTAATAATAGAATGTTTATTCCTAAAATTAAAAATGACCAGTAATAGATATTATTCCTTTCTGAAAAAGAATAAATTTTATTATAATGATATTTTGAAAGAAAGAACATAGTAAATACTGCAACCATGTTATTGATCATATGTAATAAAATACAATTTACAATTGAAGAAGTTGTATAAAATATAAATCCTATAAAACTTCCGATAAACATTCCTCCTACAAATTGCCATGGATTCATATGTGCCATACCAAATAAAAATGAAGAAAACAAAACGGCTTTAATAGGATGAATTTTATTTTTCAGCATTCCGTTTAAAATGACACCACGGAATAAAATTTCTTCACAAAAAGGTGCAACTAAAATAGTTGTCGAAAAAAATGCAATGGGATGTTTCATTTCCTTATGTAAAAACAATTCAATTTCTTTGTAAAGATTTCCTAATATAGGGCCTTTTCTAGGAATAAACGAAGAAAAAAAATCGTTTAGTATAACCATTCCAAACATCATAAATAAAATAATAATATAAATTGACCAATGAGATCTTTTAATAGGTAAATCAATTTTAAGATTTTTTTTTCTAGATTGATAAAAAATGAATAGAAATAAAATGGAGAAAGGAATTATATATAACAAAAAAAACATTATACTTGCAGGTAAATGCATGGATATAAACATTTTTTTGAAAAATATGTTTAAAAAATTTATTGTAGAAAATTCTACAATTAATAAAAATGATTCCATATAATTCATTTTAAAATAATTCTTCATAATAAATATTTTCTTTTTTGTTTTTTTAAAGAAGATTCGAAAAAAAAATAAATGAATATTTTTATTGAAAAATTTTGTGGAAAAAATCCTAACATTTTCTTCAAAATTGTAAAAAAATTGTACTATTTCTAAAAAGTACCTAAAATTATGTTTTTTTTTGATATTAAATCGATATTTCTTGATTATGAAAATTTTCAGGAAAAACACATCAGTAATTCCTCTAAATTATTTAGATATAATGAAATGACAAAAGTTATAGAAAAATACAAAAGTTGTTTTCAAATAACAACTTTAGGTGTATCAACAGATAATAGAAAAATATTTAAAATTCAATGGGGAAAAGGAAAAAAAAAGGTTTTTATATGGTCTCAAATGCATGGTAATGAAACTACTGGAACGAAATCAATGTTTGATATTCTTAATTTTATTTTAAACAATAGAAATCATGATATAGTTTGTTTGATGAAAAATAAAATAACTATTATTTTTATTCCTATGTTAAATCCTGATGGATCTGAATTTTTCAAAAGAAGAAACGCAGTAAACATTGATTTGAATAGAGATTTAATTTACATGAAATCTATGGAAATTCGTCTTTTGTTAAAAGAATTAAATAAAGAACAACCGTTTATTTCATTTAATTTACATGATCAGAGAAGTATTTATAATGTAGGAGATAAATTTTTTAATCCTTCTATTTTATCTTTTTTATCTCCATCTATAGATAATAAAAAAACTAATTCTATTACAAGAATGATGTCTATGGGAATGATCAACAAAATAGTCAACGAAATAAGAAAAATTTTACCTGATAAAGGATCAATTTCTCGATATTCTGATAAGTACTATCCATTTGCAACTGGAGATTACTTGCAAAAATTAGGATATCCTTGTATTCTTTTTGAAGCTGGTAATTATCCAGGAGATATCAACAAAAGAATAATTAGAAAATATAATGCTATATCCATTTTTTTAGGACTTTATTTTACTTCTTCAATAGAAGAGCATGAGATAAAACACAATTACAAAAATTATTTTTATATTAAAAAAAATAAAAACATTTTATTGGATAAAATATATAGAAACGTTAAAATACAAAAAAATAATAATTCGTTTTTAGTAGATATAGGATTAATGAAAATTGATACATTCAATATCAAAAAGATGAATCTTGATTCTAAATTTGAAATAGTTGATATAGGAGATTTATCTTCATTTTTTTCTTACAATGAAATTTTTTCAAAAGGAAAAATGTTTTATAATAAAAAAGATAAAAAAAACTATCCAACCATTGGAGAAACAGAATGTTTTGATATAATATGAAAAAAAATATTTACTTTTTTTTGTAATTCGAAATAGCTAACTCTTTTCTTCCTTTACGTCTTCTTCTAGATATAATCGTACGACCTTGTTTTGTCTTTTTACGTTTCATATATCCATGAACATTGATTTTTTTTCTTTTAGATGGTTTAAATGTTTGTTTCATAATTATAAAGTTTGTTGTTTTTATTTTATGTAATTTTTCTCTTTTGCATAGAAGAAAAATAAAATACAAATTCCTATTAAAAAACCAATGATAAACAATATAATTCTTTTTGAAACATTCATGAAACTAATGAGAATTTATTTTTTATAATAAGCAAAACCAATATTTAAAAATAAAGATACATAGAATATTGAAGATGTTTAGTAACATTTTATGAAACATAAAAATAATTTATTATTTCTTAATTCAAGAAGAGTATGAAAATTTTTAAAAAAAAAAATATTCATGAATGGAATCAGGAAAAAGATCCAATTTTTGATATAACAAAAATTATGAATATTTTACCTCACAAACCTCCTTTTTTATTGGTAGATAAAATAATAGATATATCAGATCAAAAAATTGTTGGAGTTAAAAATGTAACAATTAATGAATTTTTTTTTACAAATCATTTTCCAGAAGAACCAATAATGCCGGGAGTTTTACAAATTGAAGCTATAGCACAAGTAGGTGGAATACTCGTTTTAAGCAAATTTCGTCATCCTCGATTATATGGAACCTATTTTTTGAAAATAGAAAAAGCAAAATTTAAGCATAAAATTATACCTGGAGATGTAATCATATTCAAAGTTTGTTTATTAAATGCTATTAGAATGGGAATTGTTCATATGAAAGGAGAAGGATATGTAAGTAATAAACTTGCAGTAGAAGCAGAGTTTATGGCAAAAATAGTTCGAAAAAATCGTTTATTTATACGTTAATGAATATAAAAAAATATATATTTTAAAATAATAAATTTGTTCACAAAATAACATGAGTATTTTAATTAATAAGAACATGAAAGTTCTTGTTCAAGGACTGACAGGAAAAGAAGGATTATTTCATACCGAACAAATGATTAATTATGGAACCTATATAGTAGGTGGAATAACCCCTGGAAAAGGAGGAAAATTTTCTTTGGGCATTCCTATTTTTAATACAGTGGAAGAAGCTGTTAAAAATACTGGAGGAAATGTTAGTGTTATCTTTGTACCTGCTAATTTTGTTTCAGATGCTATATTAGAATCTATTTATGCAGGAGTTGAAATAATTGTTTGTATTACCGAAGGAGTTCCTTTATCGGATATGGTTTATATTAAATCTTTTTTAAAAACTACGAAAACTCGTTTAATTGGACCGAACTGTCCAGGAATTATTTCTCCTGAAGAATCTAAATTAGGAATTATGCCTAATTCGGTATTTCAAAAAAAGGGAAATATTGGAATTATCTCAAGATCCGGGACACTAACTTATGAAGCAGCCGATCAAATCATGCAAATGGGATATGGAATTTCTACGGCTGTTGGTATTGGAGGAGATGCTATTGTAGGAACGACCATGAAAGAAGTCATGGAATTATTCTTAGAAGATGATGAAACAGAAGGATTGGTTTTAATTGGAGAAATAGGGGGACAATTAGAAATTGAAGCGGTTGAATGGATGAGTAAGATAGAAAATAAAAAACCATTGATAGGATTTATTGCTGGAAAAACGGCACCTATGGGAAAAACTATGGGACATGCTGGAGCAATTATAGAAAGAAAGATTGAAACTGCTCATTCAAAAATAGATCTCATGAAAAAATTAGGCGTATCTATCGTTTCTTCACCTGAGAAAATAGGATTAGAAGTTCATAAATTATTTCATAAACCTTGAATTTATATGTTTTTTCTATAAAAAATGAAGAACTATTTAATAGTTGGATTAGGAAATCCTGGATGTTTATATAAAAAAACAAGACATAACATCGGTTTTTTTTTATTAGATCAAATATCTAAAAAATATTCATTAAATTTTGTCAATAAAAAATTTGGATTACTTTCAAAATTTTATTACAACAATCACTTAATATTTTTTTTAAAACCTACTACATTTATTAATGAAAGTGGTAGATCTGTGAAATATTGGATGAAAAAGAAAAATGTTTTATTAGAAAATATTTTAATTATTTCTGATGATTTTTATCTTCATTTTGGATTTATACGTTTTAGAGGTGAAGGTAGAAGTGGAGGACATAATGGGTTAAAAAGTATAGAACAAGAAATTAAAAGCTTAAAATATTCACGTTTACGTATTGGTATTAGAAATAAGAATTTTATTTCTAACAAAAAAAATTATGTATTGGAAAATTGGAATACGGAAGAAGAAAAGTTTTTATATTTAAAATCGGAAAAATTTATTAAAATGATATTTTCATTTGTTTTAAATGGATTACAAAAAACAATGAATTTATTTAATGGAAAAATCGAAAAACCTTGTAGTTTAGGATAGAATATAGGATTCCGATACCTATGGGTATGGGTTCAAATCCCATCAAGGTTATATAATTTTTATTTATTTATGATTCATGATATTGAAAAAATTCGAAATTTTTGTATTATAGCTCATATAGATCATGGAAAAAGTACATTAGCAGATCGTCTTTTAGAATATACAAATACAGTAAAAAATATTAAAAAAAAGCAATTATTAGATGATATGGACTTGGAAATAGAAAAAGGAATAACTATCAAAAGTCATGCGGTACAAATGGAATACAAATACCTTAATAATAAGTACATCCTTAACCTTATAGATACTCCTGGACATGTGGATTTTTCTTATGAAGTTTCTCGTTCAATTGCTTCATGTGAAGGAGCATTATTAGTAGTTGATTGTACTAAAAGTATACAAGCACAGACTGTATCAAATCTTTCTTTGGCATTAAAGAATAATTTAGTTATTATTCCAATTTTAAATAAGATTGACTTGTCTTATTCAAGATCAACGTATGAAGAGGTAATCGATGATATGATCAATTTACTGGGATGTAAAAAAAATGATATTATTCCAGTTAGTGCAAAAAATGGAATAGGAATTCAAAATGTTTTAGACCGAATCATTTCTCTTATTCCACCACCAGAAGGTAATAAAAATGGACCATTACAAGCATTAATTTTTGATTCTTTATACAATCCATTTACAGGAATTGAAGTCCTTTTTAGAATTAAAAATGGAAATATCAAAAAAGGACAGAAATTACGTTTCATGTCTACTGGAAAAGTATATTCTGCTTATGAGATTGGATCCCTTAAATTAAGACATTTTTCTAAAGATTTTGTTGAAACAGGAAACGTAGGTTATGTTATTTCTGGAATCAAAAATCCTTTTGAAGTAAAAGTAGGAGATACTATTACAGATGATAATGATCCTGCAAAATATCCCATAGAAAAATTTGAAGAAATTAAACCAATGGTTTTTGCAAGTATTTATCCAATTGTATCGGATAAATATGAAGAATTAAGATCTTCTTTAGGAAAGTTACAATTAAACGATGCTTCTTTTTCTTTCACTTCAGAATATTCTCCTGCTTTGGGAACTGGATTCCATTGTGGTTTTCTGGGTCTTCTTCATATGGAAATTATTCGAGAACGATTGGAAAGAGAGTATGGAATCAAAGTTATTATAACGGTTCCCAATGTTTCATATCAAATATATAAAAAAAATGGAGAAAAAATTTTTATAAATAATTCTTCAAATTTTCCAGATACAGAAAAAATAAAAAAAATTGAAGAACCTTATGTATTTGTTAAGATTCTTACTAAAGAAATATACATGGGGAATATTATTTCTTTATGTATAAGTAAACGTGGGATAATGAAAAAAGAACAAAGTTATTTATCATCTGGTAAAATTCAACTTTCATTTGAAATGCCATTATCTGAAATTGTATTTAATTTTTATGATCATTTGAAAACCGTATCTAAGGGATACGCATCATTTGACTATCATTTTATTGGATATAAAGAATCTGATATAAAAAAACTTACCGTATTAGTTAACTATGAAAAAGTAGAATCCTTATCGTTTTTAGTTCATAAAAGTAAATCATTTTCTTTAGCAAAACACATATGTAAAGAATTATCAAAATCTATTCCTAGACATCAATTTAGCATTCCGGTACAGGTTGCAATATCTGGAAAAATTATTGCAAGAGAAACAATAAAATCTTTTAGAAAAAATGTAACTGATAAATGTTATGGTGGAGATATTTCTAGAAAGAAAAAACTTATAGAAAAACAAAAAAAAGGTAAGAAAAAAATGCGTAAAATAGGTAAAGTTGAAATTCCTTCATCTACTCTTATCAATTTTTTCAAAGTTAAAAACTAATTTTGTATAGTAATTTATTAAAAATTTTCTAATATGTCTATTAAAATAGGAATTAATGGGATTGGTAGAATAGGAAAAATGATATTATTATCTGCTATAAATAGAAACGATATTGAAATAATATCTGTAAATGATTTAGTTTCTATAGAATATTTAGCTTACATATTAAAATATGATTCAATCCATGGATCATTTCATGGAAATATTCGTATTGAAAATGATGATCTATTTTTAGATGAAAAACGAATCAAAGTAACTAATATAAAAGATCCTGAAAAGTTAAAATGGGGGAATCTAAATATCGATTATGTAGTAGAATCTACAGGACTTTTTTTAAATAGAGAATTATCTAATAAACATTTAAAAGCAGGTGCTAAAAAAGTTATCTTATCCGCACCACCAAAAGAAGAAGATATTCCTATGTTTATTATGGGAGTAAATCATAAAACTATGAAAAAAAGAGATAATATTGTATCAAACGCCTCTTGTACAACAAATTGTTTATCTCCTATTGTAAAAGTTTTGCATGATCATTTTGGAGTTTCTCATGGATTAATGACTACGATTCATGCATCTACTTCTAGTCAAAAAGTAGTGGATAATATTTCTTATAAAGATTGGAGATCAGGTCGATCATCTATGATTAATATTATACCCTCATCCACAGGAGCTGCTAATTCCGTAGGAAAAATTATTCCTAGTTTGAATGGAAAACTTACTGGGATGGCTTTTAGAGTCCCTATCGCTAATGTATCCGTTTTAGATTTTACAGTATGTCTAAAAAATGAAACAAATTATGATCAAGTCAAATATTATATGAAGAATGCTTCTAAAACAACTTTGAAAGGAATATTAGGTTATACAGAAGATCCAGTTGTTTCTACAGATTTTATAGGAGATAAAAGAATTTCTATATTTGATGCAACATCAAGTATAATGTTAACCAATAATTTTTTAAAAATCATTTCTTGGTATGATAATGAAGTAGGATATTCTAATAAATTAATAGATCTTATAATACATATGGATTCTTTAAGTAATTAAAACCTTTATTAAGGTATTTTTTTTTCAAAAGAATATTTTTTATTTAATTTATCAATTTTAAATAAAAGGTTAGTTATTCCGTTACTTATCCATAAAAATGGAGCATTAATGACTGTATTGTACATAGAAATTTGATCAAATGTTTTTTGTGTAATTTTTATACATGGGGATTTACATTCAATTAATATATGAGGTTTTTGATGAGTTTTTATTACTAGAATATCTGTTCTTTTATGAATTCCATTTATGCAGATAGGGAATTCTACAAGAATATTTGTATATTCATAATTTCGTATTTTCTTTAATAAAAAAATGATATATTGTCGAGTTAGTTCTTCTTTTTTAAAGAGGAAAAGTTTTTTGCGTATTACGCAGTATATGTATATGTTGTTTTTTATTTTTTTTAATTTTATATGCTTTTTTATAAAAGTATTAAGAGAAATAAAACACATATTTAAAAATATTATTTTTTAAATTTAATCATATCTACAAATTATATGTCTAATATAAATAAATGTATTATTATTGGTTCAGGTCCAGCAGGATATTCCGCAGCAGTATATGCATCAAGAGCAGATATGAATCCTATTTTAATTTCTGGTCCTAAACCAGGTGGACAATTGATAGATACAAATGATGTTGATAATTATTTGGGATTTTATAAAGGAATAAATGGAAAAGAATTAATGGATCATTGTGAAAAACATGCAAGAAGATTTCATACAGAAATAATCAATCAATCTGTTATTAACGTAATATTTTCTAAAAAAATAGGAGGAATACATAAGATATTTATTGATGATCATCAAAAATTTTTATCTACTTTTGGAGTAATTATTGCTACTGGATCACGTCCTAATTTTTTGGGATTAAAAAAAGAAAAAGAATTTATTGGATTGGGAATTTCATTTTGTGCGACTTGTGATGGATTTTTTCATAAAAAAAAATGCGTTTCCGTTGTAGGTGGAGGGGATACAGCATTAGAAGAAGCTTTATATTTATCAAAGATTTGCAAAAAAGTTTATCTTATTGTACGAAAAAATTTTTTCAAAGCATCAAAAATATTGCAGAAACAAATATATAAAAAACACAATGTAGAAATTTGTTTTGATTCGATTGTTCAAGAAATTATTGGAAATGAATATTTGGAAGGAATCAAAATTTTAAATAAAAAAAAAAAAATACAAAAGACTATTTTTATTAGCGGATTATTTATTGCGATAGGACATGTACCAAATACAGAAATATTTGAAAATCAAATTGAATTAGATAAGAATAATTTTATTGTTGTTAAACATCCTAAAAATTCTACTAATAAACCAGGAGTTTTTGCATCAGGAGACGTAGTAGATTTTCGTTATAGACAAGCAATTACTGCTGCATCTAGTGGATGCATTTCTGCTTTAGAATTAGATAGATATTTGTCTTCTTTTTAAAAGAAAAAAAACATTTTCTTTAATGGAAAAAAATAAGGATTTTCTTGAGTTTTTGGTTTCTCATTCCAAGAGATATGGATTTATTTTTCCTTCTAGTGAAATATATGGAGGAATAAATGCTATTTATGATTATGGAGAATATGGAGTTGCATTAAAGAATAATATTAAGGATTTTTGGTGGAAATCTATGACGCAGATTCATGATAATATTGTAGGAATAGATTCCTCTATTTTAATGCATTCTGATGTTTGGTCCGCTTCTGGACATGTTCAAAAATTTAATGAATTATTAATTGATAATAAAGATTCTAAAAAACGATATCGTCCAGACCTTTTGATAAAAAATCATGTTGAAAAATTTTTTTATAAAAACGAAAAAAAACGTAAAGAAATATTATCTCGTTTATATGATTGTTTAAGTAATAATAATCTATTAGGTATTAAAGATTTGATTCATGAATTAAATATTCATGATCCTATTAGTCATACTAATCATTGGACGGATATAAAATATTTTAATATGATGTTTAAGATTGAAGATCATAGGAAAAAAAACTTATTTCTTCGACCTGAAACAGCACAAGGAATATTTATTAATTTTCAAAATGTTATAAAATCTAATCGTATGAAAATTCCTTTTGGCATTGCTCAAATAGGAAAATCATTTAGGAACGAAATTGTTGCAAGACAATTTTTATTTAGATTACGAGAATTTGAACAAATGGAAATGCAATTTTTTATTCTTCCTGAAGAAGAAAAATTTTGGTTCAAATATTGGAAAAACATGCGAATGAAATGGCATTTATTGTTTAATTTAGGTGATGAAAAATACAGATTTATTGAAAATACTCATCTTCCTCATTATGCATCTTTAGGAACAGATATAGAATTTAATTTTCCTTTTGGTTTTAAAGAAATTGAAAGCATCCATTCTCGTCGAGACTTTGATTTAATCAAACATGAAAATTATTCAAAAAAAAATATGAAAGTTTTTGATAAATCAAAAAAAAATTATTTTCCCTATGTGATAGAAACATCTTTGGGGTTAGACCGATGTTTTTTTACTATATTTTCTTCTTCTTTAAAAAAGGAAAAAATAAACAATGGTAAAATACGAACTGTATTAAAAATACCTTCTTTTTTATCTCCTATAAAAGCAGCAATTTTACCTTTAGTGAAAAAAGATGGACTTCCAGAAATTGCAAAAAAACTGTTTAATAATATTAAGTTTGATTTTAAATTATTATATGATCATACAGAATCTATTGGAAAGTTATATCGTAGACAAGATGCAATAGGTACACCTCTTTGTTTTACCATTGATTATGATACATGTAAAAATGAAACTGTTACTGTAAGATATAGAGATTCAATGAAACAATATAGAATTCATATTAATGAAATAAAAGATGTAATCAAAAAAGAAACTGAATTAAAATCTATTTTAAGAAAAATTCATAATTAATAGTCTCCTCTTATTTTTGCTTTAAATTCTTTTTTTAGAAAAAAAATAATTTTTTCCATTGAACTATCTATCAATTTTTCAGTTAATGTCTCTTTATCATTTTCAAATAGAATACTAATGGTATAAGATTTCTGAGAATTTGAAATATTTCCAAATTCATAAATATCGTAGATATCAATGTTTTTTATTATACTATTTTCTTTTCTTTTAATTGATTGATATAGTTCTTCAAATGATATACTCTTATTAATTAAAATGGATAAATCTCTCTTTGATGAAGGATATTTAGAAAACGGATAAAATATAGTATTTATTTTTTTAATAATAGATATGAAATATTTCCAATCTATTTCTGCATAAAAAATCATTTTTTTTTCTAAAAAATGATTTTTTACATTTCCTAATTCTGCTAATTTTTTATGATCATAAAATAAAGAAATTCCTTTATCCAATAAAGGATGTTGAGAATGCTTTTGTGTATAATCAGTTATACCCATTCTTTTAAAAAGTTTTTCTATAATTCCTTTTAAATGCAAAAAGGAATTATAGAAATATTGATTATCTTTTTTAAATACCATATCTAATATAGATATTCCTAAACATGATTTTTCATAGGATATATCATGTTTTTTATAATATATTTTTCCAAGTTCAAATAATTTTATATATTTTTTTATAATATTTTTATTTCGGTTATAGTTTTTTTTTATACAATCTAACATGCCAAATAACATACTAGATCGTAATGAATTATAATCTTTGTTTATAGGGTTTATCACCTCAATCTTATCTCTTTTAAAAAAAGAGTTTAATAAAATAGAATCTTGATTATAAGATCTCATAGGAGAAGAAATAATCTCATTAAATCCATAAGAAATAAGCTGATTGTAAATAATGTTTCGTATAATATTTTCATTTTTATAATGAAATGAATGAGGTGGAAAAATTTTCATATAATTGCATGTTCGAATTTTATTAATTCCATACATTCGTAATATTTCTTCTATTACATCAATGTCTCTTTTAAGATCTGTTCTATAAGTAGGAATGGAAATTATCAAGAAACTTTCTGTTTCAAAATGAATTGAAATTTTTAAAAACGATAAAATCTCTTTAATTTTTCTTTTGATTATTTTTTTTCCAAGAATATTAAAGATTTTTTTATAATAAATTTTAATGTTATTAGGATATCTAGGAGAAAGATAAACATCAACTATTTTAGAAATTTTAAGATCTTTGGAAACAATTTGTTTTAATAAAAAAATTAATCGTTTCAAAGAAAAAATAGTTTGGTTTGGATCTGTTTCTTTTCCAAAAAGAAAAGAATCTTTCGTTTTTACATTATATTTTTTTTTTATTTTTTGCAATAAAAACGGATCGAAACAAGCACATCCTATAAAAATGTTTTGTTTATTTTTATAGGAATTATATCTTATATTATTTATGATACCTGCTATAGACAACAAGTTTTCGTTACTATCTGTTATAACTAAATCATTTTGATCAATTTTCTTTAAAATTTTATCATTCCATGTAAATCTTCTTAATTTCTTATTATTAGAAATATCACAATATTTTTTAACAAAAATTTTATGATTATTAATTTTATCTAAATCAAAAAAATGGAAAGAGATCCCTAACTCATAGGATACGAAATTGATTATATCTATAATGCTATTTGTAATAGAAATATTCATTAAATTTAATCGATTTTTCATCCAAATAGGAGTATTTATTATCTTTAATTGAAAAATGGATATTCCAGAATAACGATGACATTTTTCATTTTTAATAAAAATTTCAACAGGATTGTCTATCCATAATTCTTCGTTCCATTTATTATCATAAAGATCGTACCCTATGAATTGAGTATTATATCCTCGATATTTTAATGCAGCATATAAATCTCTTGCTATTCCATAATGGCTCATAATATCTGTTCGATTTGCAGGAATTTCTAGATCTATTAGATAATCTTTTTTATTATGATAATCTATAATTGTTTTAATATTTTTAACTGAAATTCCTATATCTGTTAATATATCAGATACTTTTTGAATGTTAATTTTAAAGGATATATAATCTCTTATCCAATTGTATGATATTTTCATTTTTTAATGATCTGTAGATGATGAAAATAAATGAAAAAAATTAATTTTATTAAAATAAATAGTAGCGTGAGGGGGATTTGAACCTCCGACCTTTGGGTTATGAGTCCAACGCTCTTACCAACTGAGCTATCACGCCTTTGATGATTATATCAAAGAAAAACTAAAATGTTTTTAAATTTAAATATATTTTATTTATGAATATCGATTTAAGTAAATACAGAAAAAATTATAAACATAATCGTTTATTAGAATATGATATTCCAAATAATCCTTTACAATTATTTCATAATTGGTTTGATAAAGAAAAATCTTTATATGAAAAATATAAGGAAATAAATGCCATGTCTCTTTCTACGATAGGAAAAGATGGATGTCCAGAAAATCGAATTGTATTATTAAAAGAATATTCTAATTATGGATTTATTTTTTATACCAACTATCGTAGTAACAAAGGAAAATCTATTTATCAATTTCCGAAAGTTTGTCTATCATTTTATTGGAATCAAACGGAAAGACAAATTATTATAAAAGGAGATATACAAAAAATAAATAGAAAAAAATCAGATGAATATTTTAATAGAAGACCTAAAGAACATAAAATAGGATGTTGGACTTCGATACAAAGTTCATTTCTCGTTTCTAAAGAAAAATTAGAAGAACAATATAAAAAATGGAAAATATTTTTTATAAAAAATAAAAGTTATATAGAACGTCCTTTTGATTGGGGTGGTTATATCGTTCAACCATATCGAATGGAATTTTGGCAAGGACAACCTAATCGACTTCACGAAAGGATTATTTACACATTAAAAGATAAAAATTTATGGGAAATTAAAAGATTATATCCTTAAAAAAAAGGAATAGTAATAAATAAAATTAATAAATTTTTATTACTATTCTTTATATCATTCTACAAGTTGGATAATTCTGCTCCTATTTTAAACTTTGCAACTTTTTTTTCTGGAATATATATTTTTTTTCCTGTTCTAGGATTGACTCCTTGTCTCGAATTCCTTTTCACAACAGAAAATGTTCCGAATCCAACTAGAGTGACTTTATCTCCTTTTTTTAATGATTCAATAACTGTTTGAATAAATGCATCTGTTATATGTTTTGCAGTTATTTTCGTAATTCCAGTTTTTTCAGCAATTGAATTAACTAGTTCTGTTTTATTCATGAATGTAATTTTTTTTAGTTAAAAATATTTTTTATATTATATGCAAACAATTTGATTTCATTCAACAAAAATATTTTTTTTTAGATGGAGAATTCCATTAAAAATATCTTTTACATACATTCTTTTTCTTCCTTCTATCTGTCCTTCTATAATAGATATAAATCCATTTTTTACTGAAATCATCATCTTACAATCTTTAAGTATTACTTTTCCTATCTGAAAAGAATGGACGCTATAAATTTTTTTTACAATAAATATTTTAAATCGAACATATTTTTCTTTATTTAAACATAAAATTGTCCATGCTGTTGGATATGGACTTAAACCTCTTATTTTATTATAAATAGATTCTATAGATGAATGTTTCCATTGTATTCTACATTCAATAGAAGATATTTTTGGAGCATATTTAAGAAAATATATATTTTTTGTTTTTTGATCAATTGTCTTTATATTGTCGTTTAAAATACTTTGAATAGATTCATGGAGTATTTTACCGCTAATTTTTTTCATTTTATTTTCCAAATCGCCTGCGGTATCTTCTTTTTCTATGTTTATTTTTTTTTGTATAATGATTTTTCCATGATCTATTTTTTTTTCGATGAAAAATACACTGATTCCAGTATATTTTTCTCCGTTTATAATTGCCCAATTGATCGGGGATGGTCCACGATATTGTGGCAAAAAAGATGCATGTAAATTAATAGTGCCCATTTTTGGTAAATTCCAAATTTTTTTTGGTAAAATGCGAAAAGAGACGACTATTTGCAAATCAGGATTCCATGCTTTTAAATTTTTTAAAAAAAGAGAACTATGAAGATTTTTTGGTTGCATAAAAGGAATGCTATATTGTATAGCATATTTTTTTACGGGAGAAAAAGATTGATCTCCATGAAAAATTTCATTGTCTGGAGTTGTAATAATCCCAACAATATTGTATTTTTCATTATATAATTCGTTTATTGAATAAATAGAAAAATGATTAGAGCCGAAAAATACTATCTTTGGAAATTTATTCATGAAATTTATTTTGCAATTTTAAATCATGAACTTTATCTTGCACTTTTATGAAAAAGTTCATTGATTTTTGAAAATCAAATATATAAAAATAAAAATATCTATCATAATATGTATTGGACTTTAGAATTAGCTTCACATTTAGAAGATGCACCTTGGCCAGCAACAAAAGATGAATTAATTGATTTTGCTATTCGTACTGGCGCTCCATTAGAAGTTGTAGAAAATTTACAACAGTTGGAAAATGGCGATGGAGAAATTTTCGAATCAATCGAAGATTTATGGGCCGATTATCCACGTGACGACGAAGATTTTTATTGGAATCGAGATGAATATGAACTTTAAAAAAAGTTACTTAATTTCTAATGAATTTTATTACGTCAATTTTAAGAAATTTTTTTTTAAATAAACATCAAAAAGATCTTAAAGAAATAAATGTTTTTTTAAAAAAAATAAAAAAAGAGGAACAAAAAATATGTACGTTATCTAACGATAAATTAAGAAATAGAACACAACAATTAAAAAATCTAATCAAAACGTCTTTAGAAAGATTTTTTGAAAAGGAAAGAAAATTATTTTTTTATATTAAAAATTCATCTGAATCTATAAAACTCATTGAAGGTTTTTATTCAGATATAAAAAAGTTAAGGAAAGAATGTTATAAAGAAGAACAAAAAATATTAATACAAATATTACCGGAAGCATTTTCTATTATCAAAGAAACTGCTAAACGTTTTAAAAAAAATAGAGAATTGATTGTCAAATCAACACCTTTTGATATAAGACTTTCTCAAAAGAAATCTTATGTTTCTATAAGAAAAGATAAAGCAATTTGGAAAAATAATTGGAATGTTTGTGGAAGATTAAGAAATTGGAATATGGTTCATTATGATGAACAATTGATGGGTGGTGTAGTATTACATCATGGAAAAATTGCAGAAATGGCAACAGGAGAAGGAAAAACGTTTGTTGCAACATTATCTTCTTATCTAAATGCTTTATCTGGAAAAGGTGTACATATTGTAACAGTAAATAATTATTTATCAAAAAGAGATTCTGAATGGATGTCTCCGTTAATGGAATTTCATCAATTAACAGTCGATTGTATCGATAACTATGCATCATCTGATGTAAAGGGAAGGAAGCAGGCTTATCAATCGGATATTACGTATGGAACTAATAACGAGTTCGGTTTTGATTATTTGCGTGATAACATGGTTAATAATAAAAATGATTTAGTTCAAAGAAATTTGAACTATGCTATAATAGATGAGATTGATTCTGTTTTAATTGATGAAGCTCGTACACCACTCATTATATCTGGTCCTGTAGACAAGAAAAAAGATAATAAAAAAGATTTCGAACTATTCAGAAATCAAGTATTTAATCTAGTTTATCAACAAAATCAGATTGTACATTCTTTTTTAAAAGAATCCAAGGTACTTATCAAAAAAGGATCTAAAGAAATAGGCGCTTTTAAGTTATTTCAAGCACATAGAGGATTACCTAAAAAAAAATCTTTACTTAAATTTTTAAGCAAAAAAAACATTCGTTTAATTTTACAGAAGATCGAAGATCGATATATGCAAGATTATGGAAGAGAAATGTATAAGGTAGATCAAGATTTATATTTTGTAATTGATGAAAAAAATAACACTGTAGAATTAACAGATAAAGGGATCGAATTTTTATCAAAAAATGTAGAAGATAAAGAATTTTTCATATTACCTGATGTGAATTTAGAATTTTCGTATTTGGAAAAAATGAATTTACCAAAAGATGAAGAAATTCAAAAAAAAGAAAAATTACTGAACATTTTTTCCATAAAATCAAAAAGAATTCATACGATACATCAGTTGTTAAAAGCCTTTACTCTATTTGAAAGAGATGTGGATTATGTTTTGATGAATGGTAAAATAAAAATAGTTGATGAACAAACCGGTCGTATTATGGAAGGACGTAGATATTCTGATGGGTTACATCAAGCTATAGAAGCAAAAGAAAATGTAGCAATTGCCTTATCCACTCAAACTTTTGCAAATATTACTTTGCAAAATTATTTTCGTATGTACAAAAAAATATGTGGAATGACAGGAACTGCAGAAACAGAATCTGGAGAATTTTGGCATATTTACAAACTTGATGTTGTTGTAATTCCTACGCATAAACCGTTAAAAAGAAAAGATTTTCAGGATCTTGTATTTAAGACAAAGAGAGAAAAATATCATGCAGTTATCGAAAAAATCATTTCTTTATCTACGAAAGAAAAACGCCCTGTTCTTGTAGGGACTACTTCTGTAGAAGTATCAGAATTTTTGAGTAGATCCTTAAAATTTCGTAAAATTTCACATAATGTTTTAAATGCTAAATTGCATGAAAAGGAAGCTGATATTATAGAAAAAGCAGGATGTTCTAGTGTAGTAACCATAGCAACTAATATGGCAGGTCGTGGAACAGATATAAAATTGACTGATGAAGTAGTAAATTGTGGAGGTCTTGCCGTATTGGGGACAGAACGTCATGATTCTAGGAGAATAGATAATCAATTGAGAGGAAGATCAGGTCGTCAAGGAGATCCGGGAACAACACAATTTTATGTATCCTTGGAAGATAACTTAATTCGTTTATTTATTGATTCAGAAAGAATTTCTAATCTTATGGAAACATTTGGACATAAAGAAGGAGAGATTATACAACATCCTTTATTAACAAAATCTATTGAAAAAGCACAAAAAAAAATAGAATATAACAACTTTAGTATTCGAAAACGTTTGTTAGATTATGATGATGTTATTAATAAACAAAGAGAATTTATCTACAAAAGACGTAAAAATGCTTTATTTCTTAACAAGATAGATTTAGATATTTCCAATATGATTTATTTTGTATTGGATTATATAATCCATCAACATTCTTGTTCTTTTAAAGATATAAAATATGAATTTTATTATGTTTTTGGAATTAAATTCCCGTTTGAAAAAAATGATTTTCATTCTAAAAATGATCACCATCGTGATGTTTATACTCTTTATAAGTTAGTTATGAAGAAATATAAAGAAAAAAAGAACGATATAATTCAAAACAATATCCACCCTTATGTTGGATCGAAATATTTGGAAAAATATAAAGATTTTTATTATATTCAAATGATTTTTTCCGATAGGAAACAAAATTCAATATATGTTTTATCGAAAATAGATGAATTAATTAAAAATCAAGGAAAATCTTTTTTCTCAATTTTTGAAAAAAATACTATAATATTTTTCATGGACGAAGTATGGAAAGAACATTTAAGAGAAATGGATAATTTACGTTTTTCTGTACAGAATGCAGTTTTTGAACAAAAAGATCCTTTGATTGTTTATAAACAAAATGCTTTTAATCTTTTTCAAGAAAGAATCTATGAAATGAATAGAAAGATTCTTTCTTTTCTTATTCAATCAAATATTTCCAATAAAAATATTTGTTTTGTTCCAAATAAACATTCCATGGATAAAATTGTTTTTGAACAAAACAAATATTATCAATAAATAATAAATTTATTTTCATGATAGTATAAATACAACACTTCTATATGAATATATTGCTCTGAAATATAGAATAAAAACATTGATCTTTTTTTTTAAAAGAAAAAAATATTATTTATTAAAAATAAACCACATATTTTTTATTGGTATTTTATTTATAATGTTATGTTATTTCATAATAAGTTTATTTTCATATCAACAAAATTATGATTGCGAAAAGAAAATTCCATACAATACATTTGGAGTGGTTTTAGGAACTTCCCAATATTTATACGGAGGTGGAATGAATGCTTATTTTCAATATCGAGTTGATGCTGCTTTTTGTTTATTTCGTGAAAATAAAATACGTTATATTATTGTAAGTGGTGATAATAGAGAAAAAAATTATAATGAACCAAGAATGATGAAAAATGCTTTAATTAAAAAAGGGATACCTTCTAAATTTATATATGAAGATTTTTATGGAGTAAATACATTACATTCTATTTTAAGAGTTCATAAAATATTTCGTCAGGATAAGTTTACAATTATATCTCAAAAATTTCAAAACGAAAGAGCAATTTTCATTGGAAAATGTTTTGGTTTGGATCTAATAGGATTCAATGCAAAAAATTTATTTTTTGATAGTAAAACGTTATGTAGAGAAATTTTATCGAGAATTAAAGTTTTGTGGGACATATTTATAATGATAAATAGGAACAGAATTTTCGAAAAACTTTTTCATTTTCTTTACCATTTGTATGGATTTCTAGTAAAAAAGGACTATCATAGTTTTTCCAAAAAATTTTTAAAATTTTTTTTAATTCCTTAAAATTTGATACTTGTTTATATTTCCATTGGTACATTTCGCATATTTTTTTTGCGGTCATATCATGTTTTGTCTCAAAAAAATTGAATACTTTTTTGGGTAATTTTTTTTTTGAAACAAAACGAAAAATATTCCCTCCTCCATTGTTAATAAGTATAATTCGAAAGTTATTTGGAATATAATTATTCCATAATGCATTACTATCATAAAAAAAACTAATATCTCCAATAATTAACGTTACTCTTTGTTTACTAATCACAGAACAACCTATTGCAGTTGAAACACTTCCTTCAATCCCTGAAGTTCCTCTATTACAATAACATTGTATAGATGAATTTTTATCGATAAATAATTGATAATATCTTATAACCATACTATTTCCCAACTGTAATATAGAACGATTAGGAATTTTAGGAAAAATCAAAGAAAATACCGTTAAATCTGAAAAACTTTGTTCTTTTTTAAAAAAACATTCTAATTTTTTATTTTTTTTTTTTTGAATTTTATTCCATTCTTTTTTATAATATGAAAATAAATGTTTATCGTTTCGTGAAAAAAATTTGAGGAATAACTCAGGTTTTATTGGCCAAAAAGTATTTAATCTATAATAATTGTCTGGATAATTATCATTTTTTTCCTCTAAATGCCAATGAAATTTTGGAGGGGATTTTTTGAGAATAGATTTTATTTTTTTTGATATAAGATTTCCTCCAATTGTTAATAAAATTTCTGGTTTCATTAGATGAATCCAATAATGAAGATTCATTCCTGAAATAAGTTGATCAATATTTGAAAAAAACATTGCTCCACGTACATGAGAAATATTTTCTACAAATATTACAATAGAAGGATTTGAACTTAAAACTGTTAAGTATTTAACGATTTTTTTATTGATTGGACAAAATCCTAATAGAATCATTTTTTTTTTACTTTGATTCCACAAAGACAATTCCTTTTTATAATAATTGAATTTATTTAAACAAGTTTGTACACTAATCAATTTGATTATTTTAGGATTTACATATATACGTTTTGTCGTTTCATAAAGAGGTTCTGAAAAGGGGACATTAATATGTATAGGTTTTTTATATATAATACATTTATTAATTGATTCATTTAATAATTTTTCATCATATTCCAATCCCTTTTTTGTTTCTTCTTCTGTAAGTTGAATCGATGATTCAACATGTTTTGAAAAAATATTTTCTTGAAAAATGGATTGACCTTCAAAAATATTCCTCATGTGTTTAGGACGATCAGCCGTAAGGATAATAAGAGGAATGTTTTGATAAAATGCCTCTGTGACAGCAGGATAGTAATTTACAACAGAAGATCCAGAAGTACAATTAATTATCACAGGTTTTTGTAACATTTGAGAAATTCCTAAAGCAAAAAATGCGGCACAACGTTCATCAACTATACTATATGTTTTAAATTGTTCATCTTGTGTAAAATGAATAATAATTGGAGCATTTCTAGATCCTGGTGATATGATTATGTGAAATATTGATTTTGATTTTAATATTTCTCCTAAAATTTGAACAATTTTTTTATTGGAATACATATTAATTTTTAAATTATTCCACCATTTACATTGAAAACTGATCCTGTTATATAACTAGATAAATTAGAAGCTAAAAATAGGACACAATTTGCAACATCTTGAGGAATTCCAGGTTTTCCTAATGGAATATGTCTTATCCATTCTTTTTTTATTTGATCTGTTAAATGAGTATTCATTTTAGTTGAAATATATCCTGGAGATATCGCATTACAACGTATATTTTTTTTTCCAAATTCTCTCGAAATAGATTTAGTAAAACCAATTATTCCCGCTTTAGAAGCTGCATAATTGGATTGTCCTATATTTCCAGTTAATCCAATAATAGAACTAATATTTATAATATTTCCCCTCTTTTGTTTTATCATGGGAAATATGGAATATTTTGTCATATTAAATACTGAATAAAGATTGGTCTTAATTACCTTATCCCATTCTTTTTCGGACATTTTTATTAATAAATTATCTTGAATAATTCCCGTATTATTTACTAATATATCTAAATTTCCATATTTTTCTATTACATCATGAATCAATGTTTTTGCAGAATCTATATTAGATAAGTCTTTTTTATAAGAAATTGCGTATTGATTCGTATCAATTTCTAATTGATTTGCTTTTTTCTCGGAAGAAAAAAATGTAAAAATTACGGTAGCTCCATGTTTAACAAAAGTTTTAACAATAGATTCTCCTATGTCTCCAGTACCTCCTGTAACTATTGCTAGTTTATTATTTAATAATTTCATTAATTAATTGATTTATCATTTTTATTTGTTCTTGAATATTCAAAAATGTATTATCGATTTCAATATGATCATAAGATTTTTTCAGTGGATCAATTTTACGATTGATATCTATATTATCTCTATTATGAATATTTTTTTTTACTCTTTCGAAAGTAATGTTTCTATTTTTCTTTTTCAAAAATTTATACTTTCTATAAGAACGGATTTCTATAGATCCTTTTAGGAAAATTTTTAAGTCTGATTCAGGAAAAACACAATTTCCTATATCTCTACCGTCAATGACAATTCCTTTTCCTAATCCCATTTTTCTTTGAATTTTCTTTAATAATCTACGGATTTCTGGGATCTGTGAAATAAATGCAACATTTTCGTTAATTTGATCTGTTTGAATTTTTGTACGTAAATTTTCTCCATTTAAAATAATATCTGTTTCATTTAATGTTTTATTCCATTGAAATTGAAATTCTAATCTCATTTTTTTTAAAAAATTCACAAATTTTCGTTGATTCCATAAATCACTATTAAAAATTTTCTCTCGAATACCCAATAAGGTAATACTCCGATACATCGAACCAGTATCAATATGTTGATATTTTAATGTTTGAGCAAGATCTCTTGCTAAAGAACTTTTTCCAGAGGAAGAAGCCCCATCAATGGCAATGATTATCTTACGCTTCATAATGTGTAAAACAATTTATATTTATATGATAATAATTTATACAAAAGTTTTACGTTGTAAAAATCATTAAATACGTCATTTTTTTTAGAAAAAAATTCTCAAAATATCAAAAATTATTGCATTTTTTTTGAGGCATATATTTTTTGATAATATCAAACATCGATTCCATTGCAATCCTAATACAGGTTCTGTCATATCTGTCGATAGTTTATATTTATAAAATAAAGATCACGCTAATATTATTTCATAGGGAGAGATTATTGCAACGATAAATCACCATTATTATAAAATATTTTTTATTCATTACCCATGCATGTATCAGGAAGTATAGTTATAAAAAAACTATCAATCATATTCTATTTTTCTCTATTTATAAAGATTTTTAATAATTTGTATATCATCATCATATGAAGTTTCCATGCTACTAATATTATTATTTTTTCACGATTTCTAAAAGAGAAAAAATATGAAATTTTTGCACAAAAAAATGAGTGTATTCATTTTTAATTTCTATTCGATTTGATTGCTTTATGAAATCATGTATTTGATTTTTGGATATTTGTTGATTTTTTTGTTAAAAAAGTAACTTTTAAGGAAGTTTAATAATTTTTTATAAGATAATTTCAAGGAGTTTTATAAAATTTATTGAACAAATCATCCTTAAAAATTTATTAATAATGATAAAGTGATTTTTTACGTATGTTTTTCCTTATACATTAAGTATTTTTTTAAAAAAATATGAATTCCTCCATTCATGACAGAATGAACATTTGATGTTTCATGATTGGTCCTTAAATCCTTTACTAACTTATAAGGATGCATAATATAGTTTCGTATTTGAGAACCCCATTCAATTTTTTTTTTTTTTAATTCTATTTGTTTTTTTTTTTTTTTTTTTTTTTTTTTTTTTTTTTTTTATTTTTTTTTTTTTTTTTTTTACTTTTAGTTTTTTTTTATTTAGTTTTTTATTTTTTTTCCCCTTTTTTTTTTTTTTTTTTTTAATTCTATTTGTTTTTTTTTTTCTTTTTTTTTTGATAATTCTATATTAAATAATCTTGATTTTAGCAATTTTATTGCTTTTTTTCTATTTTGTATTTGAGAACGTGATTCAGTATTTTCTATGATAATACCACTTGGTATATGACTTAATCGAACACCGGTCTCGACTTTATTTACATTTTGTCCACCTGCTCCACTAGATCGAAATGTTTCCCATTGAATTTCTGAATTTTTAATTTCTATTTGAATATTATGATTAATCATTGGATAAACATAAACCGAAGAAAAGGAAGTATGTCTTTTTGAATTACTGTCAAAAGGAGAAATTCTTATTAGTCTATGTACACCATTTTCTCCTTTTAAATATCCAAAAGCATAAGGACCTTTTATTTCCATGGTTACGGATTTCATTCCCGTAATTTCTCCTGTTAATTGGTGAATTTTTTTTACTAAAAAATTATTCTTTTCGGCCCACATACAATACATACGCATAAGCATATAGGTCCATTCACAACTTTCAGTCCCTCCTGCACCAGAAGAAATTTGCAAAATAGCATTAAAAAAATCTTCTTGTTCAGGAAAAAGAATCTGTAATTCTATTTTATGTAGAAGTTTTTCAGTATTTATAAATTGATTGATAAGATATTTTGTTTCTTTTTCATTTTGATTTCCTTCTTGGTATAAAAAAAACGTAATTTTTAGATCTTCTAACGAATTAGTTAATGATTGAAATAATTCTATACATTTTTTCATATTCTGCATTTTATAACTCCAACTAGCATATTCTTTTTTATCTTTCCATAAATTTGAATTACTTAAGATTCTTTTTTTTTCAATTTTAATAGATTCTTTAATTTCATCTATTTTAATAAAATTTAAGATTTTGTAAATTTTTTCTGAAAGTGATCGAATATCTTCTTTTTTTATCCTCATAATTTCGAAAATAAATATTTTAAAGTAATTAAAAATTTACTATTTTGATGGTCAATATTTTTATTATATTAATAAAAAAATTTTATATGCATTCAAAAAAATTCACAGTAAAATCACAAGAATCAATCCATATGGCACAAAAGATTGCATTAAAAAATAATCAACAATCTATTGAAAATGCACATATTTTAAAATCGTTAATGAAAATTGATGATAATATAATTCCTTTAATTTTTCAAAAATTAAATATTGTTCCCCAATCAATAATGATGGAATTAGATAAAATAATATCTTTTTACCCAAAGAGAAAAAGCGGAAATTTTAATCAACATTTGAGTACACATGTTTCAAATATGATAACCATTGCAGAACATTATGCTACTCAATTAAAAGATCAATTTATTTCCATAGAACATCTTTTTTACGGAATTTTTATGAGTGCAGATCAAACATCTCGATTACTAAAACATAAAGGAATAACAGAATATAAAATTAAAAAAATTATTGAAGAGATCAAAAAGAAACATGGAAACGTAATTTCTACCCATTCAGAAATTACATACAATGCTTTAGAAAAATATGCAAAAAATATTAATGAATGGGCTGAAAAAGGAAGATTAGATCCTGTAATAGGAAGAGATGAAGAAATCCGTAGAGTTTTACAAATCTTATCTAGAAGAACAAAAAATAATCCTATTCTTATAGGAGAACCAGGTGTTGGAAAAACAGCAATCGCAGAAGGATTAGCTCATCGTATTATTAGCGGAGATATCCCAGATAATCTAAAAACTAAAAAAGTTTTTTCTCTTGATATGGCCTTGTTAATTGCTGGGGCCAAATACAAGGGGGAATTTGAAGAACGTCTTAAATCTGTAATCAAAGAAGTTACTCAATCAAATGGAGAAATAATTTTATTTATTGATGAAATTCATACTTTGGTTGGTGCAGGAGGTGGTGAAGGTGCAATGGATGCAGCAAATATTTTAAAACCTGCATTATCAAGAGGAGAATTAAGAGCTATAGGTGCTACAACTTTAAATGAATATCAAAAATATTTTAGAACAGATAAAGCGTTAGAAAGAAGATTTCAACAAGTTTATGTTGATGAACCAACTATATCCGATGCAATTTCTATACTTCGTGGAATTAAGGAAAAATATGAAAGTCATCATAAAGTGAAAATTAAAGATGAATCAATTATATCTGCAGTAGAATTATCCAAACGTTATATTAATGAAAGATTTTTACCAGATAAAGCTATTGATTTGATTGATGAAGCTGCTTCTAAATTAAGAATGGAAATTGATTCGAAACCTGAGGAATTATATGTTTTACATAGGAAAATCATGCAAATGGAGATTCAGATAGAAGCATTGAAAAGAGAAAAAGATGAAAAGCAATTAATTCCATTAAGAAAAGAACTTGATAAAATGAATGAAAAAAAAATTCGATTACAATCGCAATGGCAAAGTGAAAAAGATTTAGTAGATGGAATTCAGAAATCTAAAGATAAAATCGAACATTTTAAATTTGAATCTGATCAAGCGGAAAGACAGGGAGATTATGGAAAAGTAGCGGAATTAAGATATGGAAAGATAAAAGAAGAAGAAAAAAAAATAAAATTTTTTGAAAAGGAACTAAAAAAACAAGAAGATCAAGGGAATAAAATGATACAAGAAGAAGTATCTAAAGAAGATATTGCTCAAGTAGTTTCTAAATGGACTGGAATTCCAATTACTAAAATGCTCGAAAGTGAAAGGGATAAACTATTAGTTCTTGAACAAGAGTTACATAAAAGAGTTATAGGTCAAAATCATGCGATTCAATCAGTATCAGATGCAATAAGACGTTCTAAAGCAGGATTACAAGATGAAAAGAAACCGATTGGATCTTTTTTATTTATGGGAAGTACAGGAGTAGGAAAAACAGAACTTGCAAAAACATTAGCAGAATATTTATTTGATGATGAAAATAATATGGTACGAATAGATATGAGTGAATATCAAGAACGTCATTCTATAAGTAGACTAATTGGAGCTCCTCCGGGATATGTAGGGTATGAAGAAAGTGGTCAGTTAACAGAGTCTATAAGAAGACGTCCTTATAGTGTTATTTTATTGGACGAAATTGAAAAAGCTCATTCTGATATTTTCAATATACTTTTGCAAGTTTTAGATGATGGAAGATTAACTGATAATAAAGGAAGAACAGTAAATTTCACAAATACAATTATTATTATGACTTCCAATATAGGATCAGAAATTATTCAAGAAAATTTATGTCAAAACATTTCTTTTCAAAAATTGGAAGATACAAGAAAAGATTTAATAGATTTATTAAAAAATATGGTAAAACCTGAATTTATTAATCGTATTGATGAAATTATTTTATTTAAACCTCTTTCTCAAAAAGAGATTGAAAGGATTGTTGTATTACAAATGAAAAAGTTAAAAAATATGTTATCAACAAAGAACATTTTTATAGACTTTACTAATGAAGCTATTGAATATTTATCAGAAAAAGGATATGATCCCCACTTTGGAGCAAGACCGTTAAAACGAGTTATTCAACATGATATTTTAAATCATCTTTCTAAAGATCTGATCAAAGGAAAAATTCATCATTATCATGGTATTTTAATTGATTTTTTTAAAGAAAAAGGAATTGTATTTAGAAAATCGGAAAAAATTATAAATTATAAAAACAATAGATAAATTAATCATTCTAAATTTTTTTGTAGATTCCAATGTTGGAATGTCTATTTTAATGAATTCTACATAACTATAGTTACTTAGAAAATATAAATAACTTGTTTATCTAATATTTTATATTATCAAGGAATCTAATTTTCAAATTATTTTTTCTGATACGACAGGATTTTTCTAGATATAAAACGTTCATTGGATGATGAATGATATCAATGTAATTTGATTAATTACAAAAATTGGAAATTTCCGTTATTTTTGATGTTTAAAAATTGTATAGTAAAAATATTCCTTAGGAATCAAAAAAAATAGGAAAAAAATATAAAAATTATATGAAATAATAGAATATCATTGATCAATGATGTTCCAATGAACAATATATTTATATAATCCTTATTAAACAATAATCCATCAATATTTCTTAAATAGAAAAAAATTATTGACTTAACAAGTTCCTTATTATTCAGAAGTAAAACGTCTTTTTTCCAAGAAAAAAAATAAATATTTTGAATATTTATTTATCTATTTCTTTTGATCTATCTTTATAGAAATAGATATTAATAGGAACAAATATCTAAAAAAATAATTTAAAAAATTAATGCATAGTTATTGCATATTATTATGATTTTATTTTTGTGATGAAAAATTCTTTCTTTCCAAATTGGAATAATAGATATTTATTTCCTATCATATCTTTTTTTTTAATTAAGAAATTTTCTTTTATAGGTTGATTATTTAGATAAATAGAATGATTTTTTATAGCATGAAAAACTTTTTTTTTAGATGAAAAAAAATCAGTTTTTTTTAAAAAATCTGATAATAATATTCCTTTTCCAAATTCATTTTCAAAAATTATCATATGTGGAAGATGATTATATAAAAGAGATAAAATTCTTTTATTCTTCAATGATGAAAAATAATTTAATTTTTTGTTAAATAATAGATGTGTAATTTCTATAATTTCGTTTGTTTTTTGTTTTCCATGAACCCAAGTAGTGATTTCTTTGGCCAATGTTTTTTGTAACAATCTTTCTTGAGGTTTTTTTACATGGATCGTCGTCAATTCATGAATCCTTTTTTTAGAAAAAAAGGTATACATTTTTATAAATTTTTTTGCTTCATTATCCGATACATTAATCCAATATTGATAAAACTTGTATGGCAAAGTCATAACAGGATCAATCCATATATTATTTTTTTTTTCACTTTTTCCAAATTTTCTTCCATTAGATTTTGTTATTAAAGGAAATGTGAACCCATAAACGGATTTTCCTGTTTTTTTTCTAATTAATTCAATTCCTGTAAGAATATTTCCCCATTGATCTGATCCACCAATTTGTAATTGACAATTTCTAGTTTTATTCAAAAAATAAAAGTCATATCCCTGTACAATAGCATATGATAACTCTGAGAAAGACATTCCCTTTTTTTTATCTCGAATTCTATTTTTTACCGAATCTTTCGAAATCATATAGTTAACAGTGAGATATATTCCGATTTCTCGAACAAATTCTAAAAATGAAATATTTTGTATCCAATCAAAGTTATTTAGTAATTCAACTTTTTTTTCTTTTGAAAAAAATCGAAAAAGTTTTAATATTTGATCTTTTATAGATATTGCATTTTTCTTGATTATGTATGTATCTAAAAAAGGTCTTTCCTTTTCTTTTCCTGAAGGATCTCCGATTAATCCTGTTCCTTCTCCAATAATAACAATAGGTTGATATCCCATTTTTTGAAAATGAATTAAAATAATAATAGGAAGTAGACTCCCAATATGTAAAGAACTTGCAGTTGGATCGAAACCGATATATATTGTATTTTTTTTTTCAATTATATATTCTATTCCAAAAACTTTATCTTGTATTAATCCTCTCCAAGAGAGTTCATTAAGAATATCTTTCATTGTATAATAACAATATTTTTTATGATCAAAAAAATGAAATTGCACATTTATTTAACTTTTTTTTTTAGTATTATTCATTTATTTTTCATCATGTTTTTTTTCGGAAAATTATATCAATTTATATTGAAAATATATATATTTTTACTACCCATCAATAATGGTTTTTTTCTTCTATGTTTATCAATGAAAAATAAATATAAATCATTTATTAAAGTTCATATATATACTACTTTTTTAAAAATATTTTTGATATCTTTTATCCTCTTTTATTTTTTATTTGAAAAATACGAAGTTTCTTTAGAATACATCATCCATTATATATTTACCTATTTTATAATGTTATTTTTAGGAATTTTTTGTCATTTAAAGTGATAATTGTTTATTTTATTTTTTTTTAGAAATTTTTCTCTTATAATAATTTCTACGGGTTTATTTTCTATTTTAGATGATAACCAAGAAATAATATCTAAATATAAAAATGTTCTTTTTTCATAAGGATGTTCATAATATTTTATTAATTTTTCTTTTAATTTTTTAAATTGATTTTTGATTTGATGTGGATAAACATTTCCTAAATTTTTGAAGAAAAAAATGATTTCTTTTTGAACTTGGTACCAATCGTTCATTTTAATAAAAAACTTATATGTGGAATGAATTTTTTGATCCAAATTTTCATCTAATCCACTTTCGTAACAGGCAATTAAATATAATAATCTAGAAAAACATTGTAAATCTTGTCGTAAATGTTCTTTTTTACTTTCTATAATATTTGATAAATATTGAATAGTATTTTTATAATCTCCACTCCCAAAATATAGACAAGAAATTTTATAATATAAAACCATAATATAATGAGCATCCATTCTTTTATACATTTTTTTAAGATTGAACATTAAAGATGGAATAATCTTCTTCACTCCTTCAGAAAAAGTACCTTCCATGTAATGTTTATTAATTCGATTCGTGTATTTATACATAAAAATTAAAATTTCTGTATTTTCATTGATTAATATTCCACCGTTTTTTACTTCCGTTTCAAACTGATAAAGAACACTCGTAAATTTGTAATAATGATTTAAATAAAAAAGGGTATCTAATAAATAATGATATCCTTTTATATAACTTATAGGAGATATTTTTTTTGCATCAGGATGATTTTTAAAAAGTTTCACCCATTTTTTAGAAGATCTATAGCACATAAGAAAATCTTGTCTTATATAATGATACCACATTTGTGATTGATAAAGAAATAACTTTTCATAAAAATGAAGCTTTTCTATATTGAATTTTGGAAGATTAGTTCGAAAATATGTTTCTATGAAAATACGATCTTTTTCATTTCTTACACATCCAACTTTTAAATATAAACCATATAATTCTAATGATAAATTAGAAAGAGCATTACTATATTGTATTCTTTCCACTAATTCTTTTGATTCTACAGAAAGTTCATATGATCTAGTACAAAGACTTCTTGTAATATGCAGAGATTCTATCATTTTTTCGAATTCTATTAATTCTAATAAAATTGTACTATATTGATAATTTCTTGCTATAATTTTTGCTTTTCCTAAAAGTTTTAAACTTTGTATGTATAACCCTTTGTTATATAAAATTTTTGAAAAATCTAGATATTCACGTATTTGAATATCATAATTTGTTTTTGTATGTTGTTTTTTGATACTCATCAAAATTTGTTTATATAAATATCCTTTGATATTGGAAAGCTGATTTTTTTTAATATTTGTATTATCTAATATTTTTTTTTCATCATAAAAATGCATTTTTATTAAAATTTCAAATAGCTGTATAAACTTTGCATTTTTATTCTTTTCTATACGATTTATGTAAAGATTAAAATTTTTTTTTTCAGACTGTGATAAAGTTTGTATTAATAAGAATAGATGATCATATCGATTTTTCATAAGATTATATATCGTAATTTTTCTTATATTATTATATTGATAAATAATCAAATAATATATGTATATTATTCATTATAAATTGTAATTATTGTGATAATATATTTCTCTTTTCTTTCTCTAAAAAATAGATTTGGTCTTAGAAATCAAATATCAATGTAGGATGGAAAAAAGAAGAATTCAAATTTTTGATACCTCGTTACGAGATGGAGAACAAGTGCCTGGATGCAAACTAAATGCAAAAGAAAAAGTAAAAATAGCAAAGAAGTTGGAGGAATTGGGAGTTGACGTAATTGAAGCAGGATTTCCTATTTCCAGTCCAGGAGATTATGAGTCTGTTCAAGAAATTTCTAAAAATATCTCCCATACGACTGTATGTGCATTATCTCGAGCAATGGAAAAAGATATAAAAATCGCAGGAGAATCTTTAAAATATGCAAAATATCCTAGAATTCATACAGGAATAGGAACGTCGAATGTTCATATTCGTTATAAATTTAACAGTACTTTAGACAAAATCATTGATCAATCGATGGAAGCGGTTAAATATGCAAAAAAATTTGTAGAAGATGTGGAATTTTATGCTGAAGATGCGGGAAGAACAGACAATCAATTTTTATCAAAAATTTGTGAAAATGTGATTAAATGTGGAGCAACCGTTATTAATATTCCAGATACAACAGGTTGTTGTTTACCAGAAGAATATGGTAAAAAAATTCAATTTTTAATGGAAAATGTTAAAGGAATTCATAAAGTAGTAATATCTACTCATTGTCATGATGATTTAGGATTGTCTACAGCAAACTCGTTGTATGGTATTATAAATGGGGCACAACAAGTTGAATGTACTATAAATGGAATTGGAGAAAGAGCAGGAAATACTTCTTTGGAAGAGATTGTTATGATTATTAAACAAAATCCTCATCTCAATTTTTTCACTAATATAAAAACCCAATGTTTCGCAGATATTAGCCGATTAGTCTCAAAATATACAGGAATGAAAATTCCAGCAAATAAAGCTATCGTAGGTATAAATGCATTTTCTCATTCATCTGGAATTCATCAGGATGGTGTAATTAAAAAAAAAGAAACATACGAAAGTATTAATCCAAAAGATGTAGGAGTTAATGATTCTTCTATTATTTTAACTGCAAGAAGTGGACGCGCAGCGTTAAAATATCGTTATCAACAAATAGGATATTTTTTGAAGAAAAATTCTTTGGATCTAGTGTATTCTATTTTTTTAAAATATGCAGATAGAAAAAAAGAAATCACGGACAAAGATCTCGAAACGATACTGGAAAAAGCAAATCTTATTAAGAATCATTCTTCACGTTTATCTTCTGATATAAGTAGACATGTTATATAAGAAACATACCCCCCAATCATTGTTTGATAAAATTTGGGATGATCATGTAGTAAAAAAATTGGAAAACAACATTGATATTCTCTATATTGATAGACATTATATTCATGAAGTTACTAGTCCTCAAGCATTTGAAGAATTAAAAAAAAGAAATCTTCCTATTTTTAGACCGGATCAGATTATTGCAACTGCAGACCATAATGTTCCAACAATTAATCAACATCATCCAATTTTAGATTCCTTATCAAAAAAACAAATCAATTTATTAACAGAAAATTGTAAAAAATTTGGAATTTCTCATTTGTTTCCTCTAGGAAATAAAAACCATGGAATAGTTCATGTCATCGGACCAGAACTAGGATATACTTTACCGGGAATGACACTTGTTTGCGGGGATAGTCATACTTCAACACATGGAGCCTTTGGTTGCATTGCTTTTGGTATTGGAACTAGTCAAGTTTCCATGGTAATGGCAAGTCAATGCTTGTTATTATCAAAACCAAAAAAAATGATTATTTATGTAAATGGAAAATTAAAGGAACATGTAACAGCAAAAGATGTTATTCTGTACATTATTTCAAAAATAGGAGTTGATGCCGGAATAGGATATTTTGTAGAATATAGTGGATCTGTTTTTTCAGAGATGAGTATGGAAGAAAGAATGACCGTTTGTAATATGAGTATTGAAATGGGATCAAAAGGGGGATTAATCCAACCAGATCAAGTAACTTTTGATTATATCAAAAAATGTAATACAAATGCTTTTTACAAAAAAAAGAATTTTTGGAAATCGTTGAAAACAGATGAAAATGTTTCTTTTGATAAAGAGTATTCTTTACAAGCAGAAAACATTGATACCATGATAACTTATGGAACTCATCCAGGAATGGCAATGAAAATAAATGATAACATTCCAGAGGAATCGTTTTTTGACGAAAATGGATTAAAATCATTAAAATATATGGGATTTCATCCAGGAGAATCCTTAATTGGTAAAAAAATCAATTATGTTTTTATAGGAAGTTGTACAAATTCAAGAATAGAAGATCTCAGATTAGTTGCATCCGTTGTAAAAAATAAGAAGAAAGCAAGTCATGTTCATACTATGATTGTCCCTGGATCAAATCATGTACTAAAACAAGCTAAAAACGAAGGATTGGATTTGATCTTTAAAGAATCTGGATTAGACTTTCGTCAACCAGGATGTTCCGCATGTTTAGGGATGAACGAAGATAAAATACCTTATGGAGAATATTGTGTTTCAACATCTAACAGAAATTTTGAAGGACGTCAAGGAATCGGATCTAGAACTTTATTAACAAATCCTTTTATGGCCGCTATTATATCGATCGAAGGAAGAATTGTTGATATTAATAAATATACTTATGAAAAAATTTAGAATTTTAGTGAGTACTATCATTCCTCTTCCTATGGAAGATATAGATACAGATCAAATTATTCCATCTCGTTTTTTAAAGGAATCTAACCGTAAAATATATTCAAAAAATCTTTTTGTTGATTGGCGCTATAATAAAGATGGATCGATAAATAAAGATTTTATATTGAATAATAAAAAATTAAGAGGAAAAATTCTTTTATCAGGAAGAAATTTTGGTTGTGGATCAAGTAGAGAACATGCTGTATGGTCCATTTTAGATTATGGATTTCAAGCAATAATATCTAGTTTTTTTGCAGATATTTTTAAAGAAAATTCATTAAATAATGGATTATTACCCGTGGAAGTTTCAGATTTTTTTTTGAAAAAATTATTTGATTTTACGAAAAACAATCCACAAGCAAAAATTAAAATTGATTTAATAAATCAACAAGTGGTTATCATAGATACAAAAGAATATGAACATTTTCATATACATCCGTACAAAAAAACATGTTTTTTGTATGGATATGATGATTTAGATTTTCTAGTCGGAATGAAAAAAGAAATAGAAGATTTTGAAAAAAAACGAAAAATATCTTTTTAAGAAAGAAAATAAAACATGAAAAAAAAAATATCTGTAATAGATGGAGATGGAATCGGTCCAGAAATTATGGAATCCACTATAAAAATTTTAAAATCTATTGAAAAAAAATATCAACATCATTTCTCTTATCATAGAGTATTAGGAGGAGGAATGGCAATAGAAAAATTTGGAGTTCCCATGCCAGAAGAAACAATGAATATCTGTTCAAAATCAGATGCAATTTTATTGAGTTGTTTTGGGGATCCTAAATATGATCACTTTCCAATAGGAATGAGACCAGAAGACGGTTTATTAAAATTACGTAAATCCATGAAGGCATATTGCAATATACGTCCCATATTCTTCTATAATACTCTTTCGAATCAATCTCCTATTAAAAAAGAATTATTAAACGGAGTGAATTTTGTGATATATCGTGAATTAACGGGGGGCATTTATTTTGGAAAGAAAGGAAGAATAAAAAATGGAGACATTGCTTATGATCATTGTACGTACTCTAAAAAAGAAATCGAAAGAATTGGGTATCATGCTTTTCATGCAGCTATGAATAGAACAAAAAAATTAACGTTGGTAGATAAATCTAATGTACTGGAAACATCTCGTTTATGGAGAGAAGTAATTTGTAAAATGGGAAAAGATTATCCAGAAGTAACGTTGAATTTTTTATACGTTGACAACGCAGCTATGCAAATCATTTTAACTCCTTCAAAATTTGATATTATTTTAACAGATAATATGTTTGGAGATATTTTATCAGATCTTTCAAGTGTTTTAATTGGATCTTTAGGATTATTACCTTCTTCTTCCATTGGATATGGAACGCCTATATTTGAACCGGTACATGGTTCTTATCCTCAAGCAAAAGGAAAAAATATCGCTAACCCGATAGGATGTATTTTATCTGCATCTATGATGTTAGAATATTTTGGAATGTATAAAGAACAAAAACTTTTAATAGAAGCAGTGAATCACTCTATAAAACATGGAATTATTACCAAAGATCTTTGTTCCTGTCCTTTATCAAGGACTACCAGTGAAGTAGGAAATTATATAGTAACATATATCAATAATCATTAAGATTTTCAATCATTGGTTGTTTAAGATCAAAAATAGATAGAATCCTTTCAATAAGAAAAGGAAGAATTTTTTTTTTATACTCTTCATAGGTAATCATATTTTTATTTTTTTTTAAAAAAAATATAGGAATTAAAAATAATTTATCGCTTTTTATAGGAGAAATTATGGATATGGATGCGGAGACTCTTTTTCTTTTTGATTTGAACCACAAATAAATATATATCATTAATTGCATTACATTTGCATAATTAGGATTAATAAATATTTCCTTGTATTGATTAATAGATATTTGTATTTTTTTTTTTTTTGAGAATCCTATTTTATAATCGAGAATTCTAGTCATTCCATCTATTTCATCAATGCGATCGATAATACCATGTATTTTTACTTTTTCATTTTTTAAATGGAGTAAAGTTGACATATTATATTCGATTTTTTTAAGAATTACTTGATGTCCTTTTTTGATATGATTTTCATCCCAAGAAATAAAATTATATAGATAATTTTTAATAATAGAATAATACAATACGTTTTTACCTTCTATAATTTTTTTTTTTTCTAAAAAGTATTTTTTTATTGTAGGATTGATTCTATTTTTCATATTTTTAATTTTTTCTATAGTAATAGGACATCCTTGTATCGGTTTGTATAATATTTTTATGATATCATGAATTATGGCACCTATTTGCATATTAAATGACTTTTTTTCTTTTATATTTAGGATTTTTTTACAATAAAAAAGAATAGGATTTTGATTATATAACTTTATAGAAGTTGGAGATAAACCTTTGATTTTTAATTCATTAAAACGTTGAATAATCGTACTTTGTTTTTTAATAGTAAGTGTGTATTTTATTTTTTTCTTTTGAATTGAAAATGTTTTTTTTTTAATTAATGTTTGTAAATTAATTTTCAATCGATGAATTAAAGAATGAATTTCTCCACGACTAATTTCATCTGTTTGATCTTTAAAGAGAATGTAAGTTTTTTTTGATGCGTAAAAAATTCTTATGAAATGATGAAAGTAATAATTGTTTTTATACATATTCATTTCGAATCTTTTTTGTAATTCAATAGGAATGAAAGATTCATGGATATAAGAATAATTTTTTGTAGGAATTACCCCTTCATTGAAAGAAGTAATGATTGTTAAATCAAATTTTTCTAAAAAATTTTCTGTAAAATTTTTAATTGATAATCCTAAATAATTTTTTTTTCGATAATTAATTTGTTCAATTTTAACAAATTGTTCATATATATGAAATAAATCCTCTATACTGAATAGAGGAATTATTTTTTTTCTTATAAAAATTTTTAATCTAAATATTAAACATTCTAGTTTTAGAAGGAATTGTAATTCTATTTTATGTTTTTTCACATTGTCCAATAATAAATTGGATGATTTTCTTATGAAACTTAATATTCCTTTTAAAACATTTTTAATATCATGGATATCCGTTTGTAAAATCATCTGTAAATCATATGGAAACGAACATTGTTTTATAAAATCAATTGATATAATTTCCGAATCATTTAAATCATAGAATTTTTTTATAAAAGAATTTTTTTTTGAAAAGAATTTTAAAATATATCCATTTGTAATAATTTTTTCTATATCATTCCTATTCATAATTCCTCTTTTGTGTTTTTTTAATAAGAAAAATTGGAATATTGCTTGAAAAGTTTTATGAATTGGAACATGTTTTAAAGGATATTTTATATTTGATGAAATATTGATTTTTAATTTTTTTTTTACAGAATATATTAATGGAATAATCATACTATGATTACAAGGAATAATTAAAATTTTACGAGGTAAAATATATTGATGGGATATTATTTCTTCTATGACTTTGATTTGTTCAATTTCGTTGGATACACTAATTATCTCTAAATTTTTTATTTTTTCTGAATAAGATATAGATTCATTTTTCCTAAAATGATTTGTTATCGAATTTTTATTCAATTCATATAAGATACATTGAGGAATCTCACGAATTTTTTGTACAATTTTTTCTTCTAATCTATTGATTATCGAATGTTTTGTAAAAAAAAATAGAATTTTTACATTCAAACTTTTTTTAAAAAATGCATTTAAATGATTTATACATTGTTGAAAAAGCATTTCTTTGTAAGCGTATCCTTTTTTTAATAGGTGAGATTGTAAAAGGTTATAATAATGATAAATTTTTTCCCAAAAAATAAATCTTTTTTCTTCTATAGAACTTGTGTTCCATTTTGTGATTTTTTCTTCAGAAATAAGAAGTTTAAAAAAATACTTGTGATTCAGAAGATTTCCATCAATGATTTGAAAATCATTAATAATGATAGGAATCCATTTAATAAACTGAACGAATTTTTTTTCTAAAAAATCATTTTTTCTTATAAATGAAAGAAAATGAGTAAATACGCAATAATTATCTATTTGTTTTAAACCAGTAATCTTTTCTGAGAATTTCTTAATTGTCAAAAATTGATTTTGATTTTGTTTAAAATAGGAGCCATATTCTTTTTGTATAAATTCTATAATCGATGGATCTTTTGATAAAAAAATAAGTTGATGATTTAACAAATACTTTTTTCTTAAAAGATCTTCTATGATTTCTATGATTTCTTGTTTCACTACAATATTTATGTTTTTAAAAATTTTTTATTGATCTAAAATTTAAGAGTATGATTGATCCATTTTCTTTTTTATAACAGGTACAATGGAAAAATATTCTAAATAAATAGAAAACTTTTTTTATGAAAAAACTTTCGAAAAGTTTGGTAAAAAAAATGGAGATCATTCCATAAACAATATGAATTTGTTTTTATTAAAAAAAAACATGGAAATGAAGAACAAAATTCATCAATAAATAAATTTTTCCAACTTTTTATCTTTTTCGTTTACATTTACATATGAATATATAATTTATAGAAATTTCGTTGTTTTAATAAGATGGAAAATGCTAAAAACTATAATGACCCAAAAAATCAAGGAATTATTAGTAAAATAATAGGACCGGTTATAGATGTTTCTTTTCAAGAAGGAGTTCAATTACCCAAAATTTATGATGCATTAGAAATAAGATTATCCGAAAACGATAAAATTATTTTAGAAATACAACAACATATTGGTAATAATACCGTTCGATGCATTGCAATGCAAGAAACTATTGGATTAAGTAGAGGAAAAGAAGTGTATATGTTAAATCGACCAATTAGTATTCCAGTAGGAGAATCAATTAATGGAAGAGTATTTAATGTTGTAGGAGATTGTATTGATGGATTAGGTAATATAGAAGAATCAGAAATGATGATGCCTATTCATAATGACCCTCCTAATTTCGAAGATCTTTCAACAGATACAGAGATTTTGTATACAGGTATCAAAGTTATTGATTTAATTGCTCCTTATCCAAAAGGTGGAAAAATCGGTCTGTTTGGAGGAGCAGGAGTAGGAAAAACGGTTTTAATACAAGAATTGATTAATAATGTGGCAAAAAAATACGGAGGTAGGTCCGTTTTTGCTGGTGTTGGAGAAAGGTCAAGAGAGGGAAATGATTTATTGAGAGAGATGTTGGATGCTGGAATTATAAAATATGGAAATTCCTTCATGAGTGCTATGAAAAAGGGATCTTGGGATCTTTCTAAAGTAGATAAAAAAATCTTAAAACAATCCAAAGCAACATTTATTTTTGGACAAATGAATGAATCTCCAGGTGCAAGGGCTCGAGTCGCATTATCCGGATTAACCATAGCAGAATATTATAGAGATCATTTTATTCAAAATGGAAAAAAAGGGCAAGATATTTTATTTTTCATTGATAATGTATTTCGATTTACTCAAGCAGGATCTGAGGTTTCAGCCTTGTTAGGTAGAATCCCTTCATCTGTTGGATATCAACCAACTTTATCATCCGAAATGGGAAGCATGCAAGAACGTATTGCATCGACAAAACATGGATCAATTACATCAATACAAGCCGTTTATGTTCCTGCTGATGATTTAACAGATCCAGCACCTGCTGTGACATTTGCTCATTTAGATTCGACGACTGTTCTTTCAAGAAAAATAGCTTCATTAGGAATTTATCCATCGGTTGATCCCTTAGATTCTAATTCACGTATTTTATCTCCAGATGTAGTAGATAAAGATCATTATTTATGTGCACAAAGAGTAAAGGAGATTTTACAAAAATATAATTCATTACAGGATATCATTGCCATTTTAGGAATTGAGGAACTTAATGAAGAAGATAAATTGATTGTATCAAGAGCTAGAAGAGTTCAAAGATTTTTATCTCAGCCGTTTCATGTTGCAAAGCAATTTACTGGAATGAATGGTGAATTTGTGAATATCGAAGATACTATTGAAGGATTTAATATGATAATGAATGGAGAAATGGATAATATTCCAGAAATTGCGTTTAATTTAAAGGGAACGATAGAACAAGTTATTTCATATGGAAAAAAAAATTTATGAATATTTTTTATGGATTTAAAAATTATAGATCAAAAAAAAATAGTATTTCAATCAAATATTGTTTCTATCATAGTACCTGGCATTGATGGATATTTTCAAATATTAGAAAATCATACGTCATTTATTTCTTTATTAAAAAGTGGATTTTTGGAATGCTCTTTAAAAAATTCAAAATCTAAAAAAAAAATACAAATTGATTCAGGTATTTTGCAGGTATATAAAAACAATGTTTTAATTCTTTTATAAGAATATAAGTATAAGAAAGAATCATTATTCATGAACGATAAAAATTTTTATAAACTTGATAATTTTTTTTGATATTTCATGATAAAATATGAACCCCATAATATACTTTCTAAACATTCTGTATCACCAAAAAAAATGAAAAATTCTGAATCTTTATGTTTTTTTTTATTTATTGAGAAGGAATGTGAAAGTAGATCCATTTCATGTTTTTTAATAGGTTTTTTTTAAGGATTCTTGAAGTAAAACATATTTACCATGATTTTGATCTTTAAGTTTCATACTTCTTAATTCAAGAATGGAATGAATACAAATAATATTTCTGTAAAACATGGAAAGATCTATTGATTGGGAAAAAACTGTTAAAAAATTTTTATTCCTAATTTCATGAATATTCCTTTTAATGAACAACGTATTGAAGGATTTTTTTTGATTCATTCGAAAAACATTGATAAAAAAATTGTATTTCTAACATATATCATATAATGTTAGAAAAAAAACAATATCTATCATTCATTAATGAACATAGTTAAAAATAAACTTTTTTTTAGAAAAGTTTATTAATTTTGTATCATAAAAAAATTATGATAAAATGTCTGATATTGTATCTAAAGTACATTCAATCATTGTAGATAAATTGAATATAGAAAAAAGTGAAATTCTTCCTACCTCTAGTTTTACCAACGATTTAGGAGCTGATTCATTAGATATTGTAGAATTGATTATGGAATTTGAAAAAGAATTTGATATAAGTATTCCTGATGAAAAAGCAGAAAAAATAACCACTATAGGGGAAGCCATAGAAGCTATAGAATCTCTTTTAAATGAAAAAGGTCATTCTGAAAAAAATATATGAAAAATATTTTTATTCCTATTTCCTTTCACAACTATTCAGAAATAGATGAAAAGTTTAAAAAAAGTGGTTATTACTGGAATGGGAGCAATTACTCCTATAGGAAATACATTAAAAGAGTATTGGAATTCACTCATTCATGGAAAAGGTGGTACGGCACCTATCACTTATTTTGATACAAAAAAATATAAAACTAAGTTCGCATGTGAATTAAAAAATTACGATCCTAATGTTTTTTTTAGTAAAAAAGAAATAAAAGCATTAGATCCTTGTTCACAATATGGAATTATTGCTTCTCAAGAAGCAATAAAAAATAGTGGTATCAATTTTTCCAAAGAAAAAAAGGATCGAATAGGAGTTGTATGGGGATCTGGAATAGGAGGATTATTAAATTTAGAATTATCTATTGCTGATTATTTCAATTCTGGAAAAGGTCCAAGATTTAGTCCTTTTTTTATTCCTAAAATGTTGATAGATACTACGGCTGGATTTATTTCTATGAAATATGGATTTCATGGACCTAATTATGCTACAGTTGCCTCTTGTGCTTCGTCATCTCATGCAATAGCAGATGCTTATTATTTAATTTCTTTAGGAAAAGCAGAGATTATGATTACTGGAGGTTCAGAAGCCGCTATCACACAAAGTGGGGTTGGTGGATTTAATGCACTTCATGCTTTATCTACGAATAATAATCATTATCAAACTGCTTCACGTCCTTTTGATAAAGATAGAGATGGATTTGTATTAGGAGAAGGAGCAGGGTGTCTTGTCCTTGAAGAATATGTCCATGCAAAAACAAGAGGAGCGGAGATATATGCAGAAATCGGAGGCGTTGGGTTATCTGGAGATGCTTATCATATAACGGCACCACGTCCAGATGGAAAAGGAGTTATTTTAGCATTGAGATCTGCAATAGAAGAATCAAAAGTGAAATATAATGAAATAAATCATATTAATGCACATGGAACATCTACGAAGCTAGGAGATATTGCAGAATTACAAGCAATACATAAAGTATTTTCTGATAGGATTTACCATATTGATATTAATTCTACAAAATCTATGACCGGACATTTATTAGGTGCTGCTGGTGCAATAGAATCAATTGCTACTATTCTTTCTTTAAAGAAAGGGATCATTCCTCCTACCATTAATTTATCTCATGTAGATAAAAAAATTGATTCGAAAATTAAACTTACTCCCAATAAATCCATTCAAAAAAACATCAATATCAGCATATGTAATACCTTTGGATTTGGAGGTCATAATGTTTGTCTTTTATTTAAGAAAATAAATGTTACTTGAATAATGGATCACAATAATAATGATAAAGATTTCATTTTAGTAAAAAAATTGGAAAGAATATTAGGATTTTTTCCAAAAAACATAAATGGATTAAAGGAAGTATTTATATATAATTTTTCTTCAAAAAGGAGAAATTTTAAAAAAAATTATTCTATCAATTTTCAAAGATTGGAATTTTTAGGGGATGCCGTTTTAAATACTATCATTTCTCATTTTTTGTTGGAAAAATTTCCAGAAAAGAAAGAAGGAGAACTTACTAGAATAAGATCACAAATAGTTTGTAGAAAAAATTTAAATGAAATTTCTAAAAAAATTGATATTACAGATATCTTTTTCGATAAAAAAATGATATATGATAATAATGTATTAGGAAATACTCTTGAAGCATTAATAGGATTCATTTACTTAGAATTAGGATATGATAAATGTCAAGATTTTGTTTATCAAAGAATTATCAATCATCATGTAAATGTATTGAAATTGCAACATGAAATTTTTAGTTATAAAGTATGGATCATTGAATGGTGCCAAAAGAAGAAATTTTTTGTAAAATTTAATACGTTTAGAGAAGAAACGGAAAAAAACATAAACATATATTTATCCGAATTTAAAATATCAGAATGTGATATTCTTACGAAAGGAAGAGGATCATCTAAAAAAAAATCAGAGGAGATGGCCGCAAAAAAAGCATATTTTATAGTTAATGGAAAAGAAATAAGAAATATTTAATGAAATAGATATGAATTCGTTTTCTAAAGAAGAATTTCCTCATGTAAAAAAAGGAAAAGGACATCCGTTAATATTACTTCATGGATTAATGGGTGGATTGAGTAATTTTAATGCAATTATAGACTTTTTTCCAAAAATAGGATATAAAGTTATTATTCCATCTTTACCTCTTTATCGCATGCCTTTATTGTTAACCAACATTTCTAATTTATCTAAATATGTTATGAATTTTCTTTTGAAGATCAACGTAAAAAATGTTACTTTAATTGGAAATTCTTTAGGTGGTCATGTGGCATTAATTATCGCAAAAAATAGATGTGATTTAGTGCATTCTGTTGTTTTGACAGGAAGTTCTGGATTATTTGAAAGATCATATGGATATTCTTTTCCTAAAAGAGAGAATTATGAATACATTCGAAAGAAATCACAAGAAGTATTTTATAATCCTAAAATAGCTACAAAAGAATTAGTAGATGAAGTATTTCAAATTGTGAATGACAAAAAAAAGGGGATAAAAACTCTTTATCTTGCTAAAAGTTCAATAAAATATAATATGTCGAAAGATTTATCGAATATTCGTCAACCTATTTGTTTAATTTGGGGAAAACAAGATCCCGTAACTCCTCCAGGAGTAGCAAAATTGTTTCATCAACTATTACCTCAATCAGAACTACATTGGATCGATAAATGCGGACATGCACCAATGATGGAACATCCTAAAGAGTTTATCAAGATTCTTAAAAAATGGCTTAATAAATTTAATTTTAAATCGTGAAAATTTTTTCTGCTACCTTTGAAGGAAGTATTAATCAATTAAACCACTCTTCTATATTAAATGAAAGAAATTTAGAATATGCTTTTGCAGGAAGATCTAACGTAGGAAAATCTAGTTTAATTAATTTTTTAACTCATCGTAAAAAACTTGCAAAAGTTTCTTCAAGTCCCGGAAAGACAAAATTAATTAATATTTTTTTAATTAATCATCAATGGTATTTAATTGATTTACCTGGATATGGATTTTTTCCTGATATAAAAATGAAAAGAGAAATCTATCGAATTATAAAAGATTATATTTTTTATCGAAAAAAAATGACTTATTTATTTTTATTAATCGATTGTAGAAGATTAATTCAACAAATTGATTATTATTTTATTGAAATGTTATTGGAAAATCATGTACAATTTTGTTTTATTTTTACAAAAATGGATAAATTAAAAAAATATATGAATATTGATAAAAAAATTTCAACATGTTTAGAACAATTAGAAAAAAATATGGGAATAAATCCTCCTAAATATTTTAAGATATCTATAAAAAATCAATTAGAAAAGAAAAATATTATGAAATATATAGAACAACTAAATTATAAAAGAAAACTCATTATACCTAATTCATAGGATTTTAGTCCAAAACCAAAAATTGTTCCTTTACAAACAGAAGAAATAAAGGATTTTCTTCTAAAAATTTCTCTTGCGTATATATTCGAAATATGTATTTCGATAACAGGAGTAGAGATCGATTGAATTGCATCTGCAATTCCTATCGAGGTATGAGTATATGCACCTGCATTTAATAGGATCCCATCGTATGGACAATTTCCAATGTTATGTAAACAATCGATAATTTTTCCTTCGCAGTTATTTTGATAATAGTCAATTATTATTTTCGAGAATAACTTTTTATTTTTTATTTTTTTAAGAAATTCCATAAAATTTTCGTTTCCATATAAATGAGGTTCTCTTACTCCTAACAGATTTAAATTCGGACCATTAATAATGGTGATTTTTTTCATGATATATATAACGTTTTAAAATATTTTTTATTTTTTCTTTGCTTACAAGGGTATACCCGCCTTTTTTTATACCTTTTTTTTGTAATCCAGCAAAACTGATTCGGTCTAATTTGATCACTTTATAACCTAGTTTATGAAAGATTCTTTTTATAATTTTATTCCAACCAATGGATAATCCTATGTACAATTCATGACGTTTATGAACTTTTCGAAGAAAATTTATTCTTACTCTTCCTTCTTTTAAACGTATTTTCCCATTTATAATCTTTTCGATATCATCTTCATGGATTTTTTTATTTAGAAAAACATGATAAACTTTTTGTACTTTATATTTAGGATGAGTTAATTTTTGCGATACATTTCCATCATTTGTAAGCATTAACACCCCTGTGGTAGATCGATCCAATCTTCCTACAGGAAAAAGATTCCATTTTATTAAATGATTAGGAATTAAATGCATTACTGTTCTTCTTTTCAATGGATCTTTTTTAGTTGTAATAAATCCCTTTGGTTTGTTAATCAGTAAATAAATATTTTTATTTATCTGTATTTTTTCTCCATGTAATTTAACAATATCATCGGTTTGTATAATAGTTCCTAATTCACAAACAGTTTTTCCATTTACTTCTATCACTCCTGATTGAATTAATTGATCTGCTTTTCTTCTGGAAGTGATCCCAGAACGCGATAAATAATGATTTAATCGAATTTTTTTATTCATATTTCAGAATTGAAAAATGACTTCCATGGAATATTTTATTAATTTTCTTTTAGATTTTTCATAATTGGGGGAAAATCCTAGTAAAAATCCTCCACCTCCGGAACCACATAATTTAAAGTAATGAACATTTTGTTGAATTCCTTCTTTCCAAAGATTTATAAAATTGATTGGAATCATGGGTTTAAAGTGATCAAAAATCCAAATAGAAAGTTGTTTTACGTTTTTTAACAAAACGTAAAAATCGTTTTTTAAAAACGATTGGATGCATTGTTCATTATATTTTGAAAATTCTTCTTTAAGAATTTTTTTGAATTCTTTGTTCTTTAATTTATTTAAAAATAATTGTATCATATATGATGTATTACTTGGAATTCCTGAATTTAATAAAAATATAGCACCTTTTCCATAAACATTTTTTTGAGGAATTTTAACTGTAAAAATTTTTTTTTTTGAAAAAATTAGAAAAGGTTTATTAAAATAACATATTAAAGGATCAACGCCAGAACTTTTTCCATGAAAAAAAGATTCCATTTTACTGAAAATATTTTTTAAAATTCTTGGATCATTTTTTTTGTTACTGAAATATCTATCATAAATGGCCGCTACCAATGCACCTGAACTTCCTAAACCATATCCTTGTGGAATATTAGAATCAAAAAAAAGACCATTTTTTATATCATTATACAATGTAGATATATCAAAATTGGATAAAAACATTTTTTTCTCAAATAAAAAATCACAATATTTTTTGATTTCGTAATTTGATTGTATAAATTTTTTTTCAAATTTCAAAATAAATTTGAACCTTCCTTGATAATATGAATGAGGAATTGATAAACCACAATAATTCTCAATAATTCCATATTCTCCAAATAACAATATTTTAGAAGGATACATTTCGTTTGTCATTGTTTTTATAAAGAAATTATTAAATTTAGAAAAAAATGAGAAGTTGTCATTTCTTAATTAATGAAAATTGCGGTGTATGGACAAAAATTGGTGAAAAATCATATTCCATATTTAGATAAGTTCATTACCTATGTATTAAGTCATTCCATTGATTTACATATTGAACAATCTTTTTTTAATAGATTGTTATTATTTGATAAATTTAAATATATTAATTTTCCTGTTTTTTCTCATCATAAAGATCTTACTAAAGATTTTAATTTAATGTTTACTTTTGGAGGAGATGGAACAATATTATCTGCGATCTCTTTGATAAGAGATTCTGGAATTCCAATAGTAGGAATAAACACAGGAAAGTTAGGATTTCTTGCTACTTTTAATAAAGACGTTTTCATAAAAAATATAGATAAGATTTTTAATAAAAAACTCTTTTTAATGCAAAGAAGTTTATTATATTTAAAAACTTCTATTACAAAAATTCAAAATTTTTTCAATTTTGCTCTCAATGAAATTGTAATTCTTCGAAAAGAAACCGTTTCAATGATTACCATTGATGTATTTATTGATAATGAATTTTTAACTTCATATTGGGCAGATGGGTTAATTATATCGACTCCAACTGGTTCTACTGGATATTCATTAAGTTGTGGAGGACCGATTATTAGTCCTGATAACAAAAATTTCGTACTTACTCCAGTATCTCCACATAATTTGTTTTCAAGACCATTGGTCATCTCAGATCAACAAGAAATTCGTTTAAAAATCAATAGTAGAGTGGAATCTTATTCTTTATCTATGGATACTCGATTAACTTTTTTGAAAAAAGAAAACGAATTATATATTAAAAAAGCTCCTTTTTATATATCTATTTTTCAAGAGAAAAAAAATACATATTATCAAACGTTAAGAGAGAAACTTCTTTGGGGCATGGATCAAAGAAATTAGATAATCTATTATATATTTGTGTGTAATTCTTGTGTTTTATACTTTTTTGTACTTTTTTATACTTTTAAAAAAAATGGAAAAATTATTAAAAAAAATAGATTATAAGAACATTCCATCTCATGTCGCTATTATTATGGACGGAAATGGAAGATGGGCAGAAAAAAGAGGAAAACTAAGAGATTTTGGATATCAACAAGCGATGGTCTCCGTAAGAGATTCTTTAAATGCTTGTAAAGAATTAGGAATACCTTATATTACTTTATATGTTTTTTCTTCCGAAAATTGGAAACGTCCTAAAAAAGAAATCAACAAATTAATGAATTTATTTCACAGTCATTTACACAAATATTTGAAAGAAATTCATGAAAATAATATTAAAATTCTTACTATCGGTGATGTTAGTAAATTTTCTAAAGAAATACAAGAAAATCTTCATTTTTTTATTAAAAAAACTAAAAATAATACATCTGGAACATTGATTTTAGCCTTAAGCTATGGAGCCAGAGAAGAAATTTTAAGAGCAACGCAGAAAGTTGCTAAAAAAATATATAAAGGATTATTTACTTTAGGTGATATAAATCACTCTTTTTTTCAAAATCATTTATACACAAAAAATCTTCCTGATGTAGATCTGATCATTAGAACAAGTGGTGAACAAAGAATTAGTAATTTTTTATTATGGCAATCGGCTTATGCAGAATTATATTTTACTAATGTATTATGGCCTGATTTTCGTAAAAAAGATTTTTTTAAAGCTATTATTAATTATCAAAAAAGAAATCGTCGTTTTGGAAACGTAAAATAAAAAAATCTCATTGTTTTGGAAACAATTCATTTTTTTCTTAATAGAGGAAAAAGAATGAAGTTTTTTTTCCTCGTTTTCTTTCTCATATTACAAATACAAAAAAATCGCGTTTTTTCTTTTCAAGAAAACGTATTATCCAATCATTCGACAGATGAAAAACCAACACGTCTTATCCATGGAACAATAAGATCTATTCATCTAAAGGGACATAATACAAAATATGATCAACATTTTATATCAAAAATTTCTGGTCTTTATGTAGGAAAATTTGTAGATAATTTAAAAGTAGAAGATGTTATTCAACAAATAAACAACAGTGGAATATTCCAACATATTTCTTTATATACAAAACAAGAACAACATAATATTGATTTATTTTTTACCATTCAAGAGTTTAAACAAATAGATCAAATTTTAATAGAAGATGAATTTGGAAAAAAAATAGACCCTAATAAATTTTTAAGGATAAAAAATAGTTTTTGTAATGGAACCTCATTGTATGAGGATCAAATACAAATTATTGAAAATGAAATTCAAATCTATTATCAATCTCATGGATATGATCATGTAAAAATCTACCATTCTCTTGTAAATAGAGATCATAAAAATGTTTTACAAATTTTTGTAAAGAAAAAAACATTAATTTCTATCGATCAAATTATATTTGATGGAAATCAAGCAATAGATGATCTATCTTTAATCAAAGAGATAAATTTTCAAGATTCCATCAATTTTTTAATTCCTAATAAAAAAAATATTAATTTTTATATTAAAAAAAGTTTCCGTAAGGAAATAAAAAATATAAGAAAAAAATATGAACGTTTAGGATTTTTATCTGTTCAAATTTCTGTAGATTCTTTGTGTAAAAAAAAAAATGAGAAATATATCTTAAAAATCAAGATTAATGAAGGAAATCAGTACCATTTGGGAAATGTTCATATTCATGGAAATCAAAAATTTATTTTTCATGATTTAATGAACATGATAGGATATAAAAAAGGTTCCCAATATTTCAAAAACAAAATCATAGAAAATGTATTGAGTAATGATCATCCAAAAAGTATAGCTTATTCTTATCTTAAATTAGGTCATTTATTTGTTAATATATTTCCTACTGAAAAAAAAATTGATCAAGAAAAAATTATTCATTTAGATATTTTTATAAAAGAACATTTTCCCGTTGTTATTAAAAACGTAAAAATCATAGGAAATAAGATTACGAATAATAATCTTATTCAAAGAGAATTAAAAACTGTTTCAGGAGATCTTTTTTCTCCTGAAAAATTGAAAGAAACTTTATTAAATCTTAAAAACTTAGATATTTTATCAGATGTTTCTTTTCTTGTAATCCCTCATAACGATCAATCGATAGATCTATTATGGAAAATAAAGGAAAAAAATCCTAATGAAATTAAATTGCAAGGAGGATTTTTAGATTCTGATAAAAAACAATTTATTGGAAAGATAAAATTCAAATGCAATAATTTTTCTCTTAAAAATGCTATGCATTTGAAAAAATGGACTCCGATTCCTCGAGGAGATGGACAAAAATTTGTAATTTCTGGTCAGTTAGGAAAGAATTTTAAATCATACGGATTTTCTTTCATAGAACCTAGATGTTTTAATAAAAAAACGGATGCATTGTTATTTGATTTTGATTCTTCAGTCAGAAATATTAAACATGAAGAAAAATCATTTCTTGTTGATATAAATAGAATGTTTATTCCAAAAAAAATTATGAAATCTCATGAAGATTTTTTCTTAGAAAGAATGAGAAGTTCTATCATTTATAAAAAACTTTTATTAGGTAAAGATAATCAATTATCTATTGATATCCATGGAGATCAATCTGTATACAGAGGAAAAACATTGTCTCGTTTAAGAGAGATTAATGCTTCAATTTCACTAAAAAGAGATACTATAGGAGTAAAAAATCAAGTTTATCCATTACAGGGATCACAAGTAGAATTGAATGGAACCTTTTCTTTTCCATACTCTAAATGGTTTCAAAAAAATAATTCTGAAGAGGGAGAAAAATGGATGGAGTACTTTCAATATAATATGTCTGCATCTTTTTATAAAAAATTGATCAATAGGTTCATATTGAAATGGAAAGGAGATGTTGGGTATATTGACTCATATGATCATAAAAGAGAATCGTTATTACCATTTCAAAAATTTCATTTGGGAAGTTTAAAAAACAGATCAACAAATAATCATTCTATTTTTCTTCATGGATATTCAGTTGATAAAATGGATATGCAAAACAATTATAAAAAATCTTTTACAGAACATGATGAGGATGTTCAAAAAGAACATAAAAAATATTACTATGGAGGAAACATCTATAAAAAAATTCTTATTGAAGCAAGATATTTGATGAAAAATTTTTCTAATATTAGAATATGGACAAGATTCTTTGTAGAAGGAGCGAGTATTGAGGACTCTTATGATTCATTTAAGAAAAATCTATTTAATTTTAATAAAACTAAAAAATCTATTGGTTGTGGGATACGTGTATTTTTTGCTCCAGTAGGAGTAGTAGGATTTGATATTGGCTATCCCCTTGATCAAAGAAATCCAAAATGGAAAACTAATTTTTTAATTGATAGAAATTGATTTGATAGAAACATAAAAATATGGTATCTCCCGGAATCGAACCGGGGACACAAGGATTTTCAGTCCTTTGCTCTACCTACTGAGCTAAGATACCTTTTTAACAAAAATACAATAAATAAGATATTAAACTTTATAAAATAAATTCATATTTTATTTTTTATTTGAATTTCAATTGAAATTTACAAGGATAAATTTATCTTAAATAGAATCATAATATATAAAAATTATAAAACGATATGGTTCTTTATATTGGGATAGTTTTCACTACTATGCTTATTTCTGCTTTTTTTTCTGGAATGGAAATGGCTTTAATTTCTTCTAATCCTTTTCAAATAGAATTAGAAAAGAAAAAAGACTCATTACATTCAAAAATTCTTTCGAAAAGCATTAATAATACAAAAAAGTTTTTAACAGCGATGTTGATTGGAAATACTATTTCTTTAGTAGTATATAGTATATATATGGAAAAATTATTTTTTTATTTATTTCCAAAAGCATCTTTATATAATTCTTTATGGTTTTTTTTGTTGGAAACTGTTTTTTCAGCTACAATTATTTTAATAATTGGAGAATTTCTTCCTAAGGTAATATTTAGTATTTACGCTAATGAATTATTAAATACATGTATCATTCCTGCTTACATTGTAAGTATAATCCTTTTACCTTTGACCAATACTATTTTTTGGATTTCGAATATATTTTTAAATATTTTAGGAGAAAAAGAAAATAATCAAAAAAAAGTTTTTGATAAAGATGATTTAATTTATTTTTTATCAGAAAAAATGAAGTATAATATTAAAGAAAAAGGAGAGGTAGAATCACAGATTCAAATTTTTCATAAATCTTTAGATTTTTATGAAAAAAAGGTAAGGGAATGCATGGTTCCAAGAAAAGAAATCATCTCTTCTGAGATGAACTGTTCTTCCTCAAATGAAATAAGAAATCTTTTAACAAAAAGTGGATTATCCAAAATTGTTATATACAAGGATAATATAGACAATGTAATTGGATATATTCATTATTTAGAAATTTTAAAGAATCCTAGAAATATATTTCCTTCAATAAGACCTGTAGAATTAGTTTATGGGACCACACCGGTTAAAAAAGTAATGGATTTATTAATTAATAAAAAAAGAAGTATAGCTATTGTTTTAGATGAATATGGAGGAACAGCAGGATTGATAACTATTGAAGATATTTTAGAAGAATTTCTTGGGGATATTAAAGATGAACATGATGAAATTAATCTTTTAGATAAAAAAATTAATTCTTATGAATTTTTATTTTCTGCACGGTTGAACATTGAATTTATTAATAACAAATACAACATAAATATTCCAAAATCCGTAAAATATGAAACTTTAGGAGGATTTATCGTTTCTTATATAGAAAAAATTCCAAAAAACGGAGAAAAAATTATCATTAATAAAAAATTTCTTATTAAAATCAAAAAGGTATCAAAAAATAAAATAGAAGAAGTCTTCTTTAAAAAATTGTGTAAAACATGAGTTTTTTAGAAAAAATAAGAAAAAATACATGGATAATTTTCCTATTCATTATGATTCCCCTTTTATTTTTTATTATTGATCCCAATTTTTTATTAAAGTTTATAAACAAAAAAAATATTTTTACAATAGGACGTGTCAATGGAGAAAATATTGATGGAAGAGAATATTGGAATGATTTTCAATGTTTAAAAATATCGAAAACAAAACATTCAGATTTTTCATTAAGAGATGAGGCATGGAAATCAATAAATTTTGAAAAAATATGCGAACAAAAAGCAAAACAACTAGGAATCAAAATTTCGGAAGAAGATTTTTGGGAAGGAATACAAACATATTCTATATATAACTTAATATATGATTTTCTTGATACAAATGGAAATATAGATATGAAATATTTTAGATTATATTTAAATCATATCGAGAATACACCTATCTATAAAAGTCAACAAATTGAAAAAGAAAGAAATATATGGAATACCGAGAAAAATAGGATAACAAGAAAACTTCTTGCAAAGAAATATATCAAATTTTTAACGAATGGATTAAATAGTTCTTCTATGGAAGCAACATCTAATATTAGAAATAAAAATTTTTTTTCTGTTATAGATTATATTTTCATTCCATATAGAGAAATAGAAAAAAAATATCATATTGATGTGAGTAATAAGGAAATTATTAATCATATTAAAAAATATAATTTTTTATTCTATAAAAAAAGAGATATAAGAAACATTAATATTATAAATTTTCGACCTCATCCTTCTTTACAAGATGAAAAAAATATGAACAAAAAAATCAAAAAAATATTTAAAGCATTAAAAACTTCAAATAAAGATTTTTTTATAGTTTCGAAATACTCTGATAGACCCGTCGATCAACATTTTTATTTTAAACAACATCTTCCTATTTCATTACAATATTTTTTATATAAAAAGAAAAAAGTAGGAAATATGTTTGGTCCTGTAAAAGAGAATAATGTATATATCGTTGCTAAATTAACAGGTAAAAAAAAAATATTTCGATCAATATTATTGAGTCATATATTGATATCACATAGAAAATCTTTGAATTCTTTAAATGGAAGATCTAGAGAGGAAGCAAAACAAATAGTCCAAAAAATTTACAAAACTATCATTAAATATCCAGGAAAATTTAAATTTTTTGTGAAGAATAAATCAGATGATTCAATTAATGGACAAAAGAATCAAGGTAGAATAGGATGGATAAATTATGAAGAGAGAAATTCTATAGGAAATTTAGATTTTTTTAATAAAAAAAATAAAAAAGGAAAAATCATGCTGATGGAAACAACTCTTGGATATCATATTATTAGAATTGATGATCAAAAAACACCTGATATAGTTTATCAATTTGCTATCGTTATTCAAATTCTTCATCCTTCAAAGGATACAAAAAACCTACTTCATAAACAAGTAAAAAATTTTTTGGAAAAAAATAAAGAATTTAATTTAAATCGTATTATTAATAATTCAAGGACATTAAAAAAATATCCATGTGAAACTGTTCTATTTAAAGAATTAAATAATGATCGTGAAGAAATTGAAGGATTAAATAAAGAATTAAACAAGGATATTCTCCATTGGTCTTATAATAAAAACAGGAATGTAGGAGATAGAAAAATTTTTTTCGATTCTAAAAAAGATTGTATAACAATAGTATTGTTTTCAGGAAAAGAAAAAGTTTCAATAAAAAATATGAAGCATAAAATTGTTCCTTTTCTTATCGATCAAAAAATAAAACAAATTCTAAAAAAAGATTGTAATCATAAAAGTTTGGAAGATATTTCATCAAAATTTGATAAGAACATTCATCATCTTTGTAAGATAAATTTTTTCAATTCTATCATTGGTACGAATGTAGAACCAAAAGTTATAGGAATGATTTTTTCTTCAACATTATATCAAACTTCTTTACCAATTTTAGGAGAGAGGGGAGTTTATTTTGTCAGACCATTAAAACGTTTTAATAATGTTAAAAAACATGATTCTTTAAATGTTGAAATAGACCTTTTGAATAAAACATTCAAAGAAGAATTTTTAAAAAAAATACCATTTTTTCTATTAAAGAAATCAAAAATTGAAGATTATCGTTTAGAACAATAATCATTTTATTCATGACGTTTGATAGAAGAATAAAGAGATTTTTTTTTATTTTTCTCATTTTCATTAAAATATTTTTCTTTTTTTTTCATTTGATGAAAATTGTGATCTCTTATATTCATCATTTCCTCTGTTATTTTATTTTTTGCTTCTCTAAAATACCGTATACCTTCACCTAATCCACGAGCAATATGTGGGATTTTTTTAGGTCCAAAAATAATAATAGCAATGAAAATGATTAGAAAACTTTCTTCAAAACTAATAAATAAAAAATTTATGTTTTTTCTTAAAAATCCTTCAATAAGAATTTCCATATTATAATAATTTTTTATAGACAAAGAATACATACAAAAATAAGATTATTCATCAAATTTATTTTACGTTTCTATATCAAAAACTATTTTTAAATCATTATCATAAATGGTAAATTTTTTTACAAAAAATATCCAAGATATTATTAATCATCCGATGTTATCACTTTCTATTATAGGAAATCTTTTTTTGATAGAGAGTATTTTATCTATTGATAATGCGGCAATACTATCTTCTATAGTCATGAATTTGAAAAAAGATCATAGGAATAAAGCCTTGAAATATGGAATTGTTGGAGCTTATTTTTTCCGTGTAATATGTATTGTTTTTGCTTATAAAATTATGAAAATATGGTGGTTAAAATTATTTGGAGGATTGTATTTAATTTTTATTGGATTAGATGGTTTATTTTTTAAGAAAAAAAGAAATCTAAAGACAGAGAAAAAATCAACTTCTTTGTTAAGATCAATTTTATATATTGAATTTATAGATTTAGTTTTTTCTATTGATAATATCTTTGCTTCTTTAGCAGTCTCCGATAATTATTTATTGGTTTTATTAGGTGTTTTTATTGGAATTCTATCTATGAGACTTATTGCAAATTTATTTTTACAAATAATAAACAAATATCCGGAAATGAAAAAATCAATACATTATGTCATTGTGCTTCTTGGTTGTAAACTCATTTACTCAATTTTTATGAAAAAAACATGGATTGATCATCATAATCATGATAATAATATTTTTTTTACATTATTAACAATTTTATTATTTTTTATTCCTATTGTTATTTCACAAATAAAATATTTTTTTGACAAAAAAAATTAAATCAATATATTCATAGGATTCTCCAAAAACTCTTTAAAAGAATGGATATAATTACTTCCTAACACACCATCTATTATTCTATGATCACATGATAAAGTGATTTTCATGGTATTTCCAATTTCAATTTGAGAGTTTTTATTAATAATTGGACGTTTTATAATCGATCCGATAGATAGGATCGAAGAATTAGGAACGTTAATAATTGAAGTAAAAAAATCTATTCCATACATTCCAAGATTGGAAACTGTAAAGGTACTATCTTCCATTTCTTCCGAATGAATTTTTCTCGACTTTGAACGAACAATTTTATCTTTAATTTCTTGAGAAATTTGAGATATTGATTTTTTATCAACGTTATTTATTACTGGTACAATCAATCCTTCTTTGATAGATACAGCAAAACCAATGTTGATATTTCGATGAATTAATAATTCGTTTTCTTTCCAAGAAACATTCACTTTTGGATTTTTTTTTAATGCTAGTGCAGAAGCTTTGATAATAAGATCGTTAAATGAAATTTTTTCTTCATAAGAACGATTTTCATTTAAATTTATTCGTAAACTGATTAGTTTATCCACATTTATTTCACTAAATAAATAATAATGAGGAGCTGAAAACTTAGAAAAAGTTAGATGTTTTGCTATTTTCTTTCTCATAGAAGAATTTGGAATGGTATCATCAGTATTATTATGATCATTACTAGAATTGAGTGTTGGGATTTCTCCATGAGATGGAATATCTCTTTTCACTATTCTTCCCTTATCACCACTTCCATTTTTCACTGTTTCTATAGGAATTCCCATTTCTTTAATCATTTTTCTTGCAATAGGAGAAATAAATGTTCTTTTCTCCTCTTGATTGGAAAATGTACGAATCTTTTCCTCTTTTTTATCCTTTTCTTTTTTCTTTACATTTGTTTTTGATGGATTTTTTTTGGATAGGATATGAGTAATATCTTCTCCCTTTTCTCCGATGATAGCTAATATATCATTTACACGTGTTGTCTCCCCTTCTTTAACTCCGATGAAAAGAAGAGTTCCATTCATATCAATTTCAAAATCTTGAATAGCCTTATCAGTTTCTATTTCTGCCAATAGATCCCCTTCTGAAACAAAATCTCCTATTTTTTTATGCCATTTTATTACAGTTCCTTCTTCCATTGTATCACTCAACTGGGGCATTGATATTATTTCTGCCATTATTATAAATATTTTTATATTATATAGTTCTATCTAAGAAAGGATATTCTTTTTCAAAATAAACAACATCGTACATTTCATTTATAGAGGGAGGTCTGGATGTTTCTGCAAATTTTACGCAAGAATCTACCTTTATTTTAACTTGTTCTTCGATAAGACTTAAATGTTCTTCATTTGACCATTTATTTTCTAATATAAAATTTTTTAATTTCAAAATCGGATCTTTTTTTTTAAAAAAGTTTATTTCTTCTTTATTTCTATATGATTCGGAATCAGACATAGAATGCCCTCTATACCTATAAGTTCTTATTTCTAAAAAAGAAGAACCTTTTCCATTTCTTGCTCTCTCAATTGCTTGAGATGCAGCATTAGCTATTTTTTCAGGATCCATTCCATCAATTGGATAAGAAGGCATTCCATATGATAGACCGATTTTATAGATATCTTCTATATTTGTACTTCGTTTTACAGAAGTTCCCATAGCGTATTGATTGTTTTCACAAACAAAAACAACAGGAAGGTTCCACATCATAGACATATTGAAAGTTTCATGTAAAGACCCTTGTCGAACTGCCCCATCTCCCATAAGAGTGATAGTCACTGATTTTCTATTGAAATATTTATCTGCAAAAGCAATTCCCGCCCCTAATGGAATTTGACCTCCTACGATTCCATGTCCTCCATAAAAACGATGTTTTTTACTGAAAATGTGCATGGATCCTCCTATTCCATGAGATGTACCAGTTTTTTTCCCGAAAAGTTCTGCCATAATTTCTTTAGGATCTACTCCCATAGACATAGGTAATATATGACATCTATAAGCAGTAATCATATGGTCTTTAGATAAATCCATAGCATAAGTTAATCCTGCAGGAATCGCTTCTTGTCCATTATATAAATGTAAGAATCCTCTAATCTTTCTTTTTAAGTATAACGACCGACATTTATCTTCGAATTTCCTCCAAAAAGACATATCTTGAAACCATTTTAAATAGGTTTGTTCGTTGATCTTTTTCATAAAAAGAACTTTATGAAGTTACATATGCAAAGGTAATCATCTTTAAGATATAAATCGAAAAAGAAGAAGTTTTTTTAGATAAATGAAATAATACTTTCTAATGAAACTTTTCTTGATCCTTTAATAAGAACAAAATCGATATTTTTCATAGGATTTTTTTTAATCCATTCCAAAAACATGTTTTTATTGATAAATTTTTTAATTTTTTGATCTGTTTTTTTAGTTTTAAAAAAATCTTTTCCAATTAAAAAAGCATAATTTATATGACTTTTTTCAATAAAATCAACAATTTTTTCATGTTCTTGATTTGAGAAAGGTCCTAATTCCAACATATCTCCTAATACAACAGCTTTATTTCCTATAATTCCTTTTTTACTTTCAAAAAAGATCAATGATTTCATCATACTTGTTGGATTTGCATTATAGCAATCGATGATAATATTTTTTTTATTTTTTTTTATAAGCTGTAAACGATAGTTGTTGGGAATGTATTCTTCTACTGCTTTTTTAATATCAAATAATGGAACTTTAAAATATATTCCTAATGTGATTGAAGAAGCAATATTGCATAAGTTGTATTCCCCCATAACAGATGATATGATTTTCGTATTATTTACTGTTAATTCATTTTTCATCTTCTTTTCATTGTAAAAATATTTGAATAAAACATCTGGTTTTTTTATTTTCGATGAAAAAATAAATTTTCTTAAATTTTTAGAATTATTCATTTGAATTGGGTCATCACCATTAATAAATGCTAATTTATTATGTTCTCTTAGAAAATTATACAATTCTAATTTACTTTTGATGATTCCTTGAATATTATAAAATCCTTCCAAATGGGCTTTTCCAAAACTTGTGATGTATCCATAATCTGGATTTACAATAGAACACATCTTTTCTATTTCTTTTTCATGACTAGCTCCGATTTCTATTAATGATATTTGCGTTTTTTTAGGCATAGAAAGAATAGTTAAAGGAACTCCAATGTGATTATTCATATTATGAAAAGTAGAATGAACGTGTTCATATTTTTTTGATAATATTAATTTTGTTATTTCTTTGGTAGTCGTTTTTCCATTACTTCCTACAATAGCAATTGTAGGAATATGAGCATTTTTAATCCTATGATAATAGGCCAATTTATGTAAAAAGGATAATGCATTTTTTACGAAAATGATTTTTTCACTTTTAAAATTGTATTTATCATTATCCATAATTGCTAAAACGGCTCCATTGGATATGGCTTCTGATGCAAAACAATTTCCATCATATCTTTCCCCTTTTAAAGAAATAAATATTGATCCTTCTTTAACTTTTTTGCTATTTATTTCTACTCCAGAAGAAATCTTATATTTTTTATATACTTTTTCTAGTATTGTTAAATTCATAATTTAATTCTATTTCATAACAAATCTTTTTCTAATTTGATTTTTAAATGATTCATGTTTTTAATGATATTTCTTTTCTGATTTTTTATATAAGATATATATCCGGTTTCCTCAGAAATTACAATACATATTGCATCCACTTTTTCTGATAACCCTATAGCTGCTCTATGACGTAAACCTAAACGAGAAGGAATTTCATTGTTATAAGATAATGGTAGAATAGCTCGTGTTTTAATAATTTTATTTTCTATAATGATAACAGCACCATCATGTAATGGACTATTTTTATAAAATATACTTTCCAAAATAGGTATATTAACTTTAGCATCCATCTCGTCTCCGTTTTGTATGAAATCTTCCAATTCTTGATCCATTTGAATCACAATTAATCCACCGGTTTTATCCCCTGATAATATTCCACAAGATTTTACTATATTAGTTATGGTTTCTTTTTTTATCGAAATTCTTGATTTTCTCAAAAAGAAAAAAAAAATTTCGATAATAAATTTTATTTTTTATTAAAATGAGAAATTTTCTTATTTCTTGTTGAAACCCTATTATGAGGATGAAGAAAATTCCTTTTACGAAAAAATTGATGAATATAAAAAAAATATTGTAGGTCATTCATCGTAAGGATTTTGTAAAAAAGAAAAGTAATAATAATTCCATTATACATTTTAAAATAAGCATGGTTTATAAATAAGTTTTGATCAATAATAAATGATTCAATCAAATTAGAAAATATAAAGAAATACTATTGAACCCATACGTTTTTTTGTAAAGGAAAAAAAATTGGATGAAATTATTAATCGTAGAATAATTATGAGATACTTCGGTAATAGGATACTAATTTTATACATTCTTTGATCTCTTTTACATCATGTACACGAAATAATTTTGCATTTTTGAAAATTGCTATTGTATGAAGAATTGAAGTTCCATTTAAAGCATTTTTACAAGAAATATTTAATAATTGATGTATCATTGATTTTCTAGAAATTCCTATTAATATTACATGATTATTATACAAATTTAATAGAGATAAATGTTTCAATAATTGAAAATTTTGTTTTAATGTTTTTCCAAAACCAAATCCAGGATCTATAAGAATATCATTAATTCCATGTCGTTTTAAAAAAACGATTTTTTCCGAAAAAAAACGATGTATTTTTATGATGATATTTTCTTTTTTTTTTCTTTTTTTTTCACGAATGTGATAATAATTTAATACATAGGGTATTTGATATTTTCCTAACCAAGCATACATATTTGTATTGTACTGTCCTCCTGATATGTCATTGATCATGGTTACTCCTTCATTGATTCCTTGTTTTGCTACTTCACTACGAAAAGTGTCCAAAGAAATTTGAATATTTGGAAAATGTTTCTTAATCATTCGAATAGGAGAGATGACTCTTATTATTTCTTCTTCTTCTTTGACCCATCGTATTCCTGGTTTTGTAGAACAACCTCCAATGTCTATAATCTCTGCTCCTTCTTTTAACAAATTTTCTACATGTTTTAATATAGTATATTTAGAATATAGTTTGGACCCATCATAGAAAGAATCTGGCGTTAAATTAACAATCCCCATAATTTTGGGATGGTTAAAATCTAATAACCTTCCGGAAAAATTAATTATCGTCAAATTGTTATTTTTGTTATCATTGTATTTTAAATATAATTTAAATTAAATAAAATTCTTCATTTTATGAATGAAGTTATTTTTAAAAAATGTAAAAAAATTTTTATCGAAAAATTATATGATTATGATTTTCCTTGGATTGATCTTTCGAAAAATTCTCTTATAGATCAAATCTTCATCAAGATTTTTCGTGTAAAAAATATTCAATCAAAAAAATATCTTTCGGTAAAAGAAGAAAAAATTATAGATACCTATATTGATATTATTAATTACATTATTATAATGTTAATACAAACAGAAGCAAAAAAAATACAAAACATATCCCATAAACAGGTAATAATTTTATATAATAATAAAATTATTAGTATAAAACGTTATCTCAATGATTGTTTATGCATAAAAACATCTCCTTCGATAAAAGATTTATTGAACAAGATATGGTATTTAAAAAGTAATAAAAGTATTTCTATTGAAAGATTACAACATATCTCTTTCAAAATGATATATAAAATCATTCTTTTATCCAAAATAATGAATAAATAATATGAAAAAAAACATTGTCCTTGCAAATTGGAAAATGAATTTTGATTTCCATGAAACTACTTCTTTTATTAGAAATTTATTAAAATTTTTTTATGATCAAAATATTAATCATAAAAAAAAAATCATTCTTGCACCTTCTTTTCCTTTTTTACACATTTCTAACCAAATTGTACAAGGAACCAAATTAAAAATTGCAGCACAAAATGTTCATCATATGGAAAAGGGGACATATACTGGAGAAGTCTCTGCATTGATGTTATCATCTATAGGAATTTATAACGTGATTATTGGACATAGTGAACGAAGAACATTATGTTTTGAAACAGGAAATATCCTATTGAATAAAATTAAAATATCGATTAAATACGGATTTAATATTTTTTTATGTATTGGAGAAACAGATGAAGAAAGAAAAAAAAATGAACATTTTAATGTAATTCGTCAACAGTTAGAAGATACTGTATTTCATTTTTCTGTTGAAAAAATTCGATTTTTTTATATTGCATACGAACCTATCTGGGCAATTGGAACAGGAAAAATAGCAACAATTGAACAAATTCAAAATATGCATTGTTTTATTCGTTCTTTGTTTTTAAACAAATATGGAGAATCTATTTCCAATAAATTGTATATATTATATGGGGGGAGTATTAATCATGTTAATGCAAAAGAAATTTTTTTACAAAAAGATGTAGATGGAGGAATTATAGGAAATTGTTCTCTTGAATTTTCTAAATTTTTAAAGATTATTCAATTTTAGATTCTTTTATTTTGTTTGGCCTCGTAGCTTAAATGGATAGAGCATCTGATTACGGATCAGAAGGTTATGGGTTCGAGTCCCTTCGAGGTCTTTATGTTATTATCCTAAATAAGGTTTTAATATTTTACTCCTTGAAGAATGTTTAAGTCTTTTTAAAGCAATACTTTCTATTTGTCTTACTCTTTCTCTTGTTAAGTCACAAAATTGACCTACTTCTTCTAATGTCATAGGAGGTGAACCATTGAGTCCAAAATGTAGGACAATGACTCGACGTTCTCTTTCACTTAAAGTTTCTAAAATTCTTTTTATATCCTTTTTTAAAGATTCTTTTTCCAAATTTTCATCTGGTCTAGGCGATTCATCCGATCGTACTAAATCATATAAATTAGAATCTTCTCCTTCTATTAGAGGTGCATCCATAGAAATATGTCTTCCTGAATTCTTAATAGAATCTTCAACTTCTTTTTCATTCATCTTTAAGAATTCTGCTATTTCTCTAATAGATGGAGTTCTTTGTAACTCTTGTTCTAGTTGTGCTAAAGTTTTAAGGATTTTATTTAATAAAGCTAATTTATTGGTAGGTTGACGAATAGATCTTGATTGTTCTGCAATAGCCTGTAATATAGCTTGTCTTATCCACCAAACAACATAAGATATACATTTAAATCCTCGAGTTTCGTCAAAACGTAATATTCCTTTTATTAATCCTAAATTTCCCTCATTAATTAAATCACATAAACTTAATCCTTGATTTTGATATTGTTTTGCAACAGATACCACAAAACGTAAGTTCGCATTAACTAATTTATTTATTGATGAAGTATCTCCTTTTCTTGCTTTTCTTGCATATTCAACCTCTTCTTCAGGAGTTAATAAAGGAATTTTTCCAATTTCGTGAAGATATTTATCTAATGATTCTGATTCACGATTTGTAACCTGTTTTGTTATTTTTAGCTGTCTCATATGTTTATGATGTTTTTGGACGTGGTAGAAGAACTTTTCTAGAAAGTTTCATTTTTTTATTTTTTTCGTCTATACCCATAAATTTTACCTCAATAATATCTCCTATACGAAAGACTTCTTCTATATTTTTTAATTTTTTCCATCCTATTTCTGAAATATGTAATAACCCTTCCACTCCTTCTGAAATCTCTACAAAAGCTCCAAAATCTTTTATAGATTTTACTTTTGCTTTATATATTTTTCCTAATTCAGGAACAAAAGTCATTTTCTTAATTTTATCAACAGCGGTTTCAATTTGTTTAACATCTCTTCCAATAATTTCAATATATCCAAAATTTTCCTTTTCTTCAATTAAAATGTTTGTGTTTGTAGAAGACTGTATTTCCTGAATTACTTTTCCTCCTGGTCCAATCACTGAACCAATAAAATTTTTAGGAATGGTAAAAGTATATATTTTTGGAGCATGAGGTTTTAATGTTTTTCTATATTCAGGAAATGTTTTTAACATTTTATTTAAAATAGAAATACGTCCTTCCAACGATTGCATTAGCACTTTATGTAAGATTTCATACGTTAGTCCTTTATAATTTTTTACATCCATTTGACAAGCTGTAATTCCATTTTTAGTTCCTGTAATCTTAAAATCTAAATCTCCAAAATAATCTTCCTCTCCAAGTAGATCTGAAACAATAATTTTTTTATTTTTTTCTGTAAATACACCCATAGAAATACCAGATACAGGATTTTTTATAGGAATTCCTGCATCCATCAATGCTAAACTTGCTGCACAAACAGTTGCCATTGAAGATGATCCATTAGATTCTAATATCTCTGATACTACTCGAATAGTATATGGGTTTTCAGGAATAACATTTTTCAAAGCTCTTTGTGCTAAATGTCCATGACCGATTTCACGTCTAGAAACTCCTCTGATAGATCGTAATTCCCCTGTGGAAAACGGAGGAAAATTATAATGTAAATAAAATTTTTCTTGATTTTCCATGATAACATTATCTATTTTATTAGCATCTAAAGAAGATCCTAAGGTAACTGTTGTTAAGGCTTGTGTTTCTCCTCTAGAAAATAATGCAGATCCATGAACACCAGGTAGATAATCCACATATATAGATATCGGACGAATTTGATCATTTTTTCTTCCATCGAATCGAACTCCTTTTTGAAATAAAAAAAAATTGATCAATTTTTTTTTCAATTCTTCATAATAAGAATTTATGATCAATTCTTTTTTTTCAAAATCTTCTTTATTTGTGATAAATGATTTTTTAAAGTCGTTTAAAATGATTTGTTCTTGTACAGAACGATCTTTTTTTTTTAAACATTTTTCATACATCGTTTTTAAACGTTCATGTGAAAAAGAAAATAATTTTTGTTTTAATTCTTCATTTTTTTCTTCATTTATTTTTTTTTCTTCTACAAATTTTTCAAAAAAATATGTTTTATTTTTTTTGTCTTTTTTTAACTGATTCACTAATCGTTTTTGCGCTTCAATTTGTAATTGAATAGAATGATGAGCATGAATAATAGTATCTAGCAAATCTTTTTCTTTCACTTCTTTCATTTCTCCTTCTATCATTAAAATAGAATCCATCGATGCACCTACCACTAGATCTATATCTGCTTCTTGTAATTGTTCTAGGCTGGGATTGATGAAGAAATTTCCTTTCGAACGGATAATACGTACTTCTGATATAGGTCCATTAAAAGGAATTCCAGATACAGATAATGCCGTAGATGCAGCTAATCCAGCTAAGCCATCTGGTAAAACAGTTTTATCATATGATAATAAAGAAATCATAATTTGGATTTCTTTATTTAAAAAATTTGGGAACATTGGACGTAAAACACGATCTACTATTCTCATGGTTAATATTTCTTCATTAGAGGGTCTTCCTTCTCTTTTAATGTACCCTCCAGGAATTTTTCCACCTGCATAATATTTCTCTCGATAATCTACGGTCAATGGGAGAAAATCATATTCGTTATTTTTTTCTTTTGATATGACAACGGTAGATAATAACATTGTATCATTGACACGAACTATAGCAGATCCATCAGCCTGTTTTGCTAATTCACCGGTTTCTATAATAATATTCCGATTATCTTGCATCGAAATTATCTCTTTAATTGTTCCTGATGTATCTGTCATATTTTTTTCCATATTATATTCTACATTATTTCCTCAATCCTAGATGATGAATGATATCTTTATAATTGTTTTTATCCTTTTTTTCTATATACTTCAATAATTTTTTTCTTTTACTTACTAAGTTAATCAAGGATCTTTCTGTCTTAAAGTCTTTTTTATTTTTTTTTAGATGTTTGCTTAAATGATTGATACGATAAGTGAATAAAGCAACTTGAACGTTTGAAGAACCTGTATCTTGAATGGATTTTCCATAATTTTTAAATATTTCTTTTTTTTCCTCTGAATTCATAATAATACGTTAATAAAAATCATATTTTTGATAAAGTTAAAGATATTTTCTATATGGATTTTTATCTACCTCGAGTATAGATTCAATGTATTTTCTGTTATTACATAAACGAGGAATTTTATTTTGTCCTCCTAATTTTTTATGTTTTTTTAACCATTCATAAAATAAACCTTTTCTTACACTACATATTACGGGTTTTCCTAAAACAATATTTTTATATCGTTTGGTTTCATAATCTGAATTTAAATTTTGTAATTCTTTATCTAGAATATTTCTAAATTCATCAATATTTTTTGGAAATTTTTTAAATTCGATAATCCACTGATGATGTCCAGCATGATTATTCTTCATGTACATTGGTCCTGCTGTATATTCTTCAATTATCGCATTTGTCACTATACAAGCTTTATGTAAAGCTTTTTCCGCATTATCAATGATTAATTCTTCTCCAAAAGAATTAATATAGTGTTCTGTTCTTCCAGAAATGATCAATCGATAAGGAGATAAACTAGTAAATTTTATAGTATCTCCAACAAGATATCTCCATAATCCTGCATTTGTAGATATTACCATTGCATAATTTTTATTAGTTTCTACATTATCAATAGAGAAAATTTTCGGGTTGTTATCATTTAAATTTTCTATTGGAATAAATTCGTAGAAAATTCCATGATCTAATAGAAGTAAAAGATCTTCTCCATTATTTTGATCTTGAACGGCAAAAAAACCTTCTGATGCACAGTATATATTATAATAATTCACTGTTTTTCCAATAATATTTTGATATTGTTGTATATATGGGTGTATCCCAACTCCTCCATGAAATATTGCTTCTATTTTTGGCCATATTTCTTGAATATTTTTTTTACTGTATTGTTTCAATAATTGATTCAAGAATACTAACATCCAAGAACAAACACCTAATAAGATCCGTACATCATGATGAAATGTATATTTTATAATGTTTTCTAATTTTTTTTCCCAAGAACTCATTAATACAATGCTTTTTTTTGGAATACATATTTTATCCGCCCAAAAGGGCATATTTTTAATAAGGATAGAAGACAAATCTCCATAAAATGTATTATATTTTTTGTGAAGTTTATAACTTCCTCCTAAACGAACAGCTTTTCCAAAAAAAATCTTTGTTTTTGGATGATTATGTATATAAATAGATAACATATCTTTCCCTGCTTTATAATGACATTTACTCATAGAATCATCGGTAATGGGAATATATTTACTCCTAGTACTTGTTGTACCTGAAGACATAGCAAACCATTTAATTTTTCCTGGCCATAATATATCTTTCTCTCCTTTTCGAATTCTTTGTATGATATGATGTATATCGGAATATTTACATATCGGAATTCTTTCAGAAAATTGTTTATATTTTTTTATATCTCGGAATCCATATTGTTTTCCAAATTCAGTATCTTTTGCAGAATAAATCAATTCATTTATCAATCTGTTCTGTACATCTATTGGATTGTTTATAAATGATTCTATTTTTTTGATTCTTTTTTTAAGAAAAGAAGAAGTGAAATATCCTGATAAATAATTGATCATAATATTTTCAATTTTTTTCCGATAAATAAATAGAGACAATTTGAAAAGTTAATTCTTCTATACATATAGGATTAAATCGATGGAATTTAAGCCAATTTGTCATGTTTTTTCCGCAATAGCAAAAAGATTGAATTGATTCTTTTAAATAACAATACGCATTGTAATTCCCGGATAAAAGTCCTCCTAATTTATTAGTTATCAAAAAAGAATACCATTGGTATATTTTTTTGATAAAAAAATTAGATGGATAAGAGAATTCTAATATTTCTAATATTCCATGAGGTTTTAATATTCTAAATATTTCTTGAATAGAAACATGAATATCATAAAAGTTTCTTATTCCAAAAGAGATAGTTACGACATCAAATGTTTCGTTATTAAATGGAATAGAGTGAGAATCTCCTTGAATTAATTGGATTTTTTTATCCAAAAATTTTTTTTTAATTTTTTTTTTAGCTAAGATTAGCATATTCTTTGATGGATCCATTCCTATGATAGTAGCATTGCGAAATGTTTTTGCCAATAATATGGCAAAATCACCGGTACCAGTAGCTAAGTCTAATATTTGATTATATGAATGTTTTTCTATTTTTTTTAATAATTGAATAGATTTGTATCTCCAAAAATTATCCATTCCTAAAGATAGAAAATGATTGATAAAATCATATTTATTCGCAATTTGATCAAACATCTTCTCCAATTCTTCTTTTTTTAAAGAAAAAGAATGTTTATTCATATTTTATTTAAATTATAATCATAATATACAATTCAATTGATTTATTTTTTGCTTTATTATTGAAAAAATTTTAATTTATTAATGATTCGATCAATCATTACAGTTAAAGGGCATTATTTTCCAAAAAAATTATAAAAAATGATGACTTTTTAAATTATGAATTTTATGATCAAAGGAGGAATAAAAATAAAAACGTCAAATGAAGAAATTATTAAAAAATTTAAACATAGGAATGAGAGAGAATAATTATCTTCATAAAAAATTATTTAATTCTGATATGGCAACTATTTCCGTAAAAAAAGTAATCATATAATTCAAGAATTTACAAAGAAAAAATAGATTATATCATTGATTGATTCACATAATTATGGAAATATTCATTCTAATTTTTTACAATCCGATATCATTCCTCTATGGATATGGATAATCTAGTAACAAATAAATTGAACATAAAAAATGTTAAGTGTAAATTCCATATGATATGATTATTGAATGTTCATGAAGGATAGCAGGAACGATCATAGCAGAATCATTATTGCAATCTAAATATGAAAAAAATGTTTTAATCATAAGATATGAACCATTATCAAAAGTTGTCGATCTATATGATCGAAATTCTATGATATTTTCATATGGAGATGGTGTTACGTTTGTTTTATCTGCAATATGATGATATCAAATCTTTGAATGATCATTAAAAGTATGGAATTATTTGTTATGATAGTTAATGTAATAACGATCATGATGAATTGTATTATTTAACCAATGGTTTTTCTTTAAATTTTAAATTACAAAAAATCATTGATTAATATTTGGAATGAATAGAAGGAAAATTTATGAATCTTCATTAAAAGAAGGATCAAACATGATGAAAAATATTTTTGAAAAAACACATTTGCATTTAAAAGACGTAGAAAAAATTTTCTTCATCAAGTTAATGTAAAAATGGATTATACTATTTTAAAAAGACTATTAAAATTGTATGATTGTCCATTTTCAAAAAAAGAAATTTATCAACAAATTATCCTTATGACAATTGAAAAATTTGGAAATTCTTCTTTGGCAAAAAGGCCTAATTTACTATATTGAATTTTTCAAAAAAAAATGATGACTCACTAAATCAAATCTTTTGATATAATTCTTAATGAACTCTTTAGGAGATGGAAGAAATATACATAGCATGATTGATCATTTTCTAAAACAAAATAGATATTATGAAAAAAAAAATACATCCAAAAAATTATAGACTTGTTGTTTTTAAAGATATTAACAACGAAAAAATTTTTATATGCAAATCTACTGTTAAAACGAAAGAAATCATTCGCATTAACGAATGCGAATATCCATTATATAAAATGGAAATATCAAGCTATTCACATCCATTCTTTACAGGAGAAAAAAGATTTTTTGGTAAGACAGGACCAGCAGAAAAATTTAAAAGAAAGTATAAAAAATATAAAAAATTTTAAATTTTATTGATGAATTTTGTATTATATGATGGATTGTTAGAATGGAAAAATTTATTTCCGTTAACACTAACACGATCTATTTCTGAAATTCGTTTGGGGATGTTTACCATAAAAGAAAGATGGAAAAAATATCTTGAAAAAAAAATTGTATACATCGTTACACAATCCTTTCTCATGCAAAATAATTTTTCAGATAAACATCCACTTACAATTGAGGATGCTGTACTAATCAACTCTTCATTTATTCCTAATCAAGAATTGATAGGAATGATTACTACCATGAAAAAAAATGAAAAGATCTGTTTAGAGAATGGAGATCTTATCGCAACAAGATATGATCATTTTTTGTATGAAAAAGATTATCACAATGGTCTTTTGAAAAAAGAATATTGGATAAAGGAATCCTATATAAAAAATATTATACGTATTAAAAATATTTATGATATTTTAATGAAAAATGAAATTGTATTGAAAGAGGATTTTCGTTTTTTTTCAAAAAAGAATAAATCTTATCATTTGTTGGGAAAGAACGTAATTCTTTGTAAAGAAAAAATTTTTTTAGAGGAAAACATAAAAACAAATAATATTGTTTTAAATGCAGAATATGGTCCAATATACATACAAAAAGGAGTAAAAATATTGGAAGGAAGTGTGATTAGAGGCCCAGTATCAATTGGAAAAAATACGACATTAAGTATCGGATCAAAAATATATGGAAATACCACTATCGGTCAATGTTGTAAAGTAGGTGGAGAAATTGTAAATTCTGTGATTTTTTCGTATTCAAACAAATCTCATGACGGATTTTTAGGAAATTCTATTATAGGAAAATGGTGTAATTTAGGATCTGGTACAAATGTATCAAATCTAAGGAATGATTATAAAAATGTAACGTTGTGGAATTATGAAAAGAAAATGTTTATTCCAACAAACATACAATTTTTTGGTACGGTAATGGGGGATCATTCTAAGTCTTCTATCAATACACAATTAAATACTGCAACGTTAATCGGTGTGGGATGTAGTATTTTTGGATATGGATTTCCTCCTAGATATATTCCTTCTTTTTCTTTAGGATGTATACAAAATAATAAAAAAGTTTCTTTTAAAGAATTTTGCGAAACGATCGATATTGTAATGAATAGAAGAAATAAAAACTTAGATTTTTTTGAAAAAAGTATATTAAAGTATTTGTATCAATTATCGAATATTTAATTTTTTATTAAAAATATAATTTTATGCTGAAACATAATTTAGGATTTCCTCGTATAGGAAAAAAAAGGGAATTTAAAAGGGCTTGTGAAGATTACTGGTCAAATAAAATTGATTTATCTACTTTATTTCAAGTAGGAAAAGAAATCAAAAGAGAAAATTGGATTCTACAAGATATCGCAGGAATTGATTTGATTCCATGCAACGATTTTAGTTTCTATGATCATGTATTAGACATGTCATTATTATTGGGTGTTATTCCAAAATCTTATTCTTCTATTTCTGTAATAAAAAACCATATAGACTTGTATTTTTCTATGGCTAGAGGATTTCAAAAAAATGGATGGGATATCAAAGCAATGGAAATGACTAAATGGTTTAATACAAATTATCATTACATTGTACCTGAATTTGAAAAGAATCAAAAGTTTTTGATTTTCTCAAATAAGATATTTGAAGAAATAGAAGAATTAAAAATTCTATTAAAATCTACAAAAAAAATTAAACCCGTATTAATCGGTCCCATGTCATATCTTTTTTTGGGAAAAGAAAAAGATAAAACATTTAATAGAATGGATTTATTGAATCAATTGATTCCTGTTTATATTAAAATCATTAATAAAATTAAAAATCAGGGAGTTAACTGGATTCAGTTGGATGAACCTATTTTATCATTAGATTTATCAAAAGAATATAAAGACTTTTTTCTTCATTCCTATGAAATGTTGTCTCAATGTTTTTCTAATATCAATGTATTATTAGCAACTTATTTTGATGGAATAAGTGAGAATTATTCAATCGTAAAAAATTTAAATATTAAAGCTTTACATATAGATTTGGCATCAGATATAAATCAACTAGAAAATATATTGACTAATATTAAAAATTCAAACATGTCTTTATCTTTAGGATTGATTAATGGAAGAAATATATGGAAGAATGATTATAAAAAATCAAAACATTTGATTGAAGAAACTATTCAATGTATAGGAAAAAATCGTGTAATGATTGCACCTAGTTGTTCTCTTTTACATGTTCCTATAGATATAGGATATGAAAAATCTATTCCTAAACATCTCAAAATGAGAATGTCATTTGCAAAACAAAAAATTCATGAACTAGTTGATTTAGAAAATATTATAAATGGAGATAAGGACCTACTTGATAAGAATATTAATATATTCAATACATCTCAATTTTTTTATGATAAAAAAGTTCATAAGAAGTTTTTCATTAAAAATGAAGATTTAAAGAGAAATAGCCAATTTAAATTTAGGAAAGAAAAACAACGAAAAAAATTTCGTTTTCCATTGTTTCCAACTACAACTATCGGTTCTTTTCCACAAACAAAGCAAATAAGGATTATACGTAGTAAGTTTCGTAATAATAATTTGAGCCGACAAGATTATGAAAAAAAAATAAAATTTTTTATTAAAGATGTAATTAAAAAACAAGAAGAAATTGATTTAGACGTTTTCGTTCATGGAGAATTCGAAAGGACTGATATGGTAGAATATTTTGCAGAAAAATTAAATGGAATTATTTCTACTGAAAATGGCTGGGTACAAAGTTATGGAAGTCGATGTGTAAAACCACCTATTATTTGTGGAGATGTAAGTAGAAACAAAAATATGACTACACATTGGATTAATTTTGCTCAATCTCAAACCAAAAAACCAGTTAAAGGAATGTTAACTGGACCTGTCACTATTTTGCAGTGGTCTTTTGTAAGAGATGATCAACCTGTTTATAAAACAGCATATCAAATTGCTTGGGCCATTAGAGAAGAGGTAAAATCTTTGGAAGATGCTGGTATTCAAATTATTCAGATTGATGAACCTGCTTTAAGAGAAGGGTTTCCATTGAAAAGAAAAAATTGGAAATTTTATTTTGATTGGTCGATAAAATCTTTTCTCATTGCTTCCAGTGTAGTAAAAGATGAAACTCAAATACATACGCATATGTGTTATAGTGAATTTAATGACATATTAAATTATATTACTGAATTAGATGCTGATGTAATCACATTAGAAACCTCTAGATCAAAAATGGAGTTATTAAAAGCGTTTTCTAAATTTTCTTATCCAAATGAAATAGGTCCTGGAGTGTATGATATTCATTCTCCAAGAATTCCTACAGTCAATGAAATTTTGGATTTAATTAAAAAAGCATCAGAATTATTACCGATTGAAAATATTTGGATAAATCCAGATTGTGGACTAAAAACAAGAACTTGGGAGGAAGTAATGAAATCTTTAAAAAATATGACAAAAGCTGCAAAAATCGCAAGAAAAAATTATAGAATAAAACAGATAAAGTAAAAAAAAGATTATTTCCCTATTTTTGTTCATAGAATACGGAAATAATGAACTTAAAAGAACGAGAAAATAGAATTAAAAATGTATTTAAAAACTTAACAAGTTGGGAAGATAAATATGAATATTTAATAGATTTAGGAAATAGTTTAAAAAAAAAATCGAGTGAATTTAGATCTAATGATAAATTAATCCAAGGATGTCAATCTAATGTTTGGTTAGAAGCAACATTGAAAAACAATCGTCTTTTCTTTGAAGCAGATAGTGAAGCAATTTTACCTAAAGGAATGATTTCCCTTATGATTCGTCTATATTCCGGACTAAATCCCTTAGAAATTATTTATGCAGATTCAAATATAATTTCAGAAATTGGATTAGATACTTTTCTTACCCCTATTCGTGCTAATGGAATAATTTTATTCTTTAAAAAAATAAAATTTTATGCATTTGCTTTCAATTATAAAATAAATCTTCTTCAAGAGAAAACAAAGATGTAGTTGTGACAAAAAATAATAATATAGTTCAAACTATTAATCCGGTTGATAACCGTATTTTAAATAAATATTTTTTTCTCAATGAAAAAAATATTGAAAGAAAATTATATATATCTAATCAAGCATATAAAATATGGAAAAATATTTCTATAAAAGAAAGGATTTTTTATCTTAAAGAACTTTCTTTTCATATGAAAAAAAAAATGGATCATATTGCACGTTTGATCACTATAGAAATGGGAAAACCTATTTCACAATCTCGTTTAGAAATAAAAAAAAGTATTGAACTTTGTAATTATTATGCTAATCATATCAATGATTCTATATTCTTTCATTACATAAATGAGAAAAAATTCCATGGTAAATGTTATGTTGAATATTCATCTATAGGTCCTATCATAGGATTTATGCCTTGGAATTTTCCTATTTGGCAAACAATACGATCTTCAATTCCGAACATAATGCTGGGAAATGTTATCCTTATTAAACCTTCTACGAATACTTCAGGTTGTTCATTTTTATTGGAAAAAATCTTTTTAAGATCTGGTTTTCCAAAAGGAATTTTTCAAATTTTATTAATAGATATTGATCAAACTGAATCTGTTATATCTCATGATATTATACAAGGAGTAACGTTTACAGGAAGTTATAAAATTGGTAGTATAATTGGATCTTTATCTGGAAAACACATTAAAAAATCAATTTTAGAATTAGGAGGAAATGATGCTTTTGTTGTAATGAAGGATGTAAGAGATCTTCAGAAAGTTGCTAAATACGCAGTACAATCAAGATTAAATAATACTGGACAAACATGTATTTCCGCAAAAAGATTTATAGTAGATGAATTAATCCTTGATAACTTTATTGATTTAGTTGTTCAAGAAATGAAAAAATTTCATAAAGGAGATTTATTTGATTCTTCAACAAAAATAGGATATATATCACGTATTGATTTATCGGATAGATTATATAAACAATATTTAAAAATTTTATCTAGTAATGGAAAAATATGTTTATCATCTAATCGAGAAGGGAATTTTTTTTCTCCATCATTATTAAAAATAGAAAAAAATAATTCTTTCATATCTCAAGAGGAAATTTTTGGTCCAATAGGAATTATCATGTCGTTTTCTAACGAAAATGAAATTCCTGATATTGTAAATAATACGTTATATGGACTTGGTGCATCTATTTGGACAGAAGATTTAAAAAAAGCAGAAATCATATCCAAAGAAATACAGACAGGAATGATCTTTATCAATGACATTGTACAATCGAATCCTATGTATCCTTTTGGAGGAGTGAAGAAATCTGGATATGGAAGAGAATTATCCTTATTATCCATTAAAGAATTTGCTAATTGTAAAACTTTTTTCGTCAAACAATTATAAAATTTTACGCATTCTTGAAACAGGAATATTCATTTGTTCTCGATATTTAGTTATTGTTCTACGAGCAATAATGTATCCTTTTTTCTTTAATATTTGAGATAATTTTTCATCAGTAAGGGGATTTTTTTTATTTTCCTTAGAAATAGAATCTCTTAATATTTTTTTTATTTTTATAGAAGAAATTTCTTCTCCTTTTTTATTTTTCATTTTTTCGGAAAAAAAACTTTTTATTAAAAATGTTCCATATGGAGTGTTTACGTATTTACTATTAGCAACACGTGAAACTGTAGATATTCCTATTCCAATTTTTTGGGATATATTTTTTAAAATCATAGGTTTTATTTTAGTTTTATCTCCTGTTAAAAAATATTCTTTTTGATATTCCATAATAGCGTTCATAGTTATTAATAATGTATTTTGACGTTTTTTTATAGCATCAACAAACCATTTAGCTGAGTTTACTTTATTCTTTATAAAGAGAAAAGTATTTTCATTATTTCCTCTTTTTTTAGAGTATGATTTTTTGTAAGACTTTAACATATCTAAATAAATAGAAGAAATTTTTATTTCCGGAATATTTCTATGATTTAATGATAATTCTAACTTTTCGTTTACAATACAAATTGTGAAATCTGGAATGATATGGGTTATATTTTTATAATTTTCAGAATAAATCTTTCCTGGTTTTGGATTTAATTTTTTTATTTGATAAATAGCATCTTTTAACTCTTTTTTTGAAATTTTTAATTTATTTTGTAATTTTTTATAATTTTTTTTAGTAAAAAATTCAAAATAATTTTTAATAATTTCTTTTGCTAAAAGAGTAGATTTTTTTATTTTTTTTCCTTCTAATTGAATAAACAAACATTCCTGTAAATTCCTTGATCCGACCCCAATTGGATCCAATTTTTGGATATACTTTACAAGTAATTGTTCTATTTTTTCTTCTTTAATTAATTTTCCATATCTTAAGAAAATATCGTCAGATATATATTTTATTTTTCTTCTTATATACCCATTATTATCTATATTTCCTAATATAAAATCTGCTATGAATAAATCTTCATTATTTAATGAACGGAAAGTATGTAATTGATGTTTTAAAAAATCATGAAAAGAAATATTAGAAACAATAGGTATATTATTCCTATTAATGTTTTCATAAACATTTTTTTGTTTTTCATGAAAATCTTCTATACCATTATCATCATCGTTTAAATTATAATAATCATCGATATCATCATGATTATTATTGTTTGTTGTATTATTTTCTTCATTAGATATAAGATCATAATTTTCATTATTTATTTCTTCTTCATAAGATGATTCTAATTCTAAAGCAGGATTTTCTTCTAACTCTTGTCGAACTTTTTTTTCAAAATCTAAAGTAGATAATTGAATCAGTTTCATCAATTTTATTTGTTGAGGAGAAAGTTTATGTTGTCCTTTCTGTATGAGTTGTTGTTTAAGCATATTTATTAAAATGATGCATTTTTTGGCGTTCTTGGAAATGGAATGACATCACGAATATTTTTCATTCCTGTCATAAATTGAACAAATCGGTCAAAACCTAGTCCAAATCCACTATGAGGAACAGATCCAAAACGACGTGTATCTAAATACCACCAGAGTAATTTTTTATCTAAACTTTTGTTTTTGATATTTGTTAATAAAACTTCATAACGTTCTTCTCGTTGAGATCCCCCTATAATTTCTCCTATCCCTGGAAGTAATATATCCATTGATTTCACTGTTTTCCCATCATCATTAACGCGCATATAAAATGATTTAATACAAAAAGGATAATTATAAATGATTAAAGGTCTTTTTTTAAAATATATATTTACTAAATATTGTTCATGTTCAGATTGTAAATCCATTCCCCAAAAAATTGTATGAGTAAATGTTATATTTTTTTTTTCTTTTTCTTGATTTAGAATATTTATAACCTCTGTATAACTAATTTTTTTAAATGGATATTTTAGTATATATTTTAGTTTTTCTAAAAGAGAAATTTCTCCTTCCATATTCCATTTTTTTATATTTTCATTTAAAAACGATAAATCATCCATGCAATGATCAAGGATATATTGAATGGTAAATTTTATTAAGTCTTCCGCTAAATGAATATTTTCTTCTAAGTGAAAAAATGCCATTTCTGGTTCAACCATCCAGAATTCAGATAAGTGTCTTGATGTATTTGAATTTTCTGCACGAAACACAGGTCCAAAAGTATAAACTTTTCCTAATCCTAAAGCTGCCACTTCAGCTTCTAATTGACCAGATACGCTAAGATAAGTTTTACATTTAAAAAAATCCTTTGTATAATCAATATCATTTTGATTGAGATCCATGGATGTAACTTGGAACATTTTTCCAGCTCCCTCACAATCTGAAGTAGTAATAATTGGAGTATTTATATAAAAAAAATTTTTTTCATAAAAATATTTATGTATAGAAAAAGACATATTATTTCTTATTCTCATAATACAACCAAATATATTTGTTTGAAAACGTAAATGAGATTGTTCTCGTATTTTTTCTATACTATGTTTTTTTGGTTGTAAAATAGATTTTTGCATGATTTGAGTAGGAACCGATTGATATATTTTAATATCTGTAGAATGTAATTCTATACATTGTTTTTTTCCTATACTTTTTTTGATAATTCCTATTACTCTGATAGAAGTTCCAATAGTAATTTTTTTTAAGAATTCTTTTTTGAAATATTTTGATAAAACAATTTGTAAATGATTTATTGTTGATCCATCATTTAATGATAAAAAAATAGAATAACGCATAGAACGAATCCATCCTTCAACTAATACTTTTTGATTTAAAAAAAAAATCCCTTTCTTCAACAATTCTTTAATTGAATACTTTTGAATCATTTTTTTTATATTTTCAATATTTCTTTCTCTTTTTTCGAAAAAAAATCATTTATTTTATCTATGTATTCAATGGTTATTTTTTGTATATATTTTTCTCCATTTTTCGATATATCTTCAGATACTTTTATTTTTTTGATATTTTTTTTATTTTTTTTTCTTGTTTCTCTTATAAGAATTTTTGCATGTTCTGTTTGAGATTTAATTTTTTTTATGAAAAATCTTCTTCTTTCTTCCGTTATAACTGGAAGATGAATATGAATCGTATTTCCTTTATGAGTAGGAGTAAACCCTAAATTTGCATTTATAATAGATTTTTCTATATAAGGAAGAATATTACGATCCCAAGGTCGAATTGAAATATTTCTATGATCTAGAACATGAATGTTTGATACTTCCAACAATAAGGAAGATGTATTATTATATTTTACGTTCATTTCTCCTAATAAAGAAGAAACTGATTTACTTCCTAATCGTATACAATAAATTTCTGACTTTAGTTGATCAAAAATTTTTTCCATATCTTTTTTACAAGAAGAAAAAATTTTATTTAAATTACTCATACATTTTTCCTTTTATTTCTGGATACCAGTGTACCAATTTCTTTTCCAGAAACTAAATTTTTAAAATTTTCTTTCTTATTAATATCAAAGATAACAATTGGTAAATTATTTTCGCTTCCTAGGATAAATGCTGTTTGATCCATGACTCGAATTCCCATTTTACAAACCATTTCAAATGAAAGATATTTTAGTTTTTTAGCATCTTTATTTTTTTTTGGATCTTTTGTGTAGATTCCATCTACTTTAGTTCCTTTTAATAATACATCAGCTTTGATTTCTATAGCACGTAAAACAGCTGCAGTATCTGTAGTAAAATACGGATGCCCTAATCCTGCAACAAATATTACAACGTTTCCTTTTTCGAGTTTTTGAATTGCGATATTTTTTCGACATGGTTCCGCAATTTGATCCATTCTAATTGCTGTTTGCATATAAGTACTAATTCCTACATTTTCTAAATGCGATTGAAAAGCAATCCCATTAATAACAGTTGCCAGCATACCCATGTAATCTCCATCTATACGATGAATATTTCCTGATGATATTTTAGGAAGAAATCCTCTAAATATATTTCCTCCTCCTATTACTATTGCGACTTCTCCTCCCATATCTACAACTTTTTTTACTTCTTCAGCATATTGTTGTAAACGATTTGAATGAAAAACGTATTTTCCGTTTCCCATAAGAGCTTCTCCACTTAATTTCAATAATAATCTTTTGTATTTCATGAAATAGATGTTTCTTCAAAAATAAAGTTTTTAAAAATTTTTATAAATAAATTTTATGGAAAAATTCCTAATTTTTCATAAGAATCAACGATTTTATTAATAGCAAACAAAAATGCTGCGGTACGTAAATTATCAATTTTTAATGATTTTTTCAAATCTCTTATTTTGTGAAATCCACTAATCATTGTGTCTTCCAATCCACTTCGAACTAAATCAATTTCTCTTGCACCTCTTAGAATGATTTTTTTCTCTTCATTAGAAATTTTTTTATTACACGTTGTTTCAATTACTTGCAATAATTCTGCGTTCATATTTTCACTAAATCGTTTTTCCATACGTCCGTGACGTACATGACTGAGATTTTTTAACCATTCAAAATAAGAAACAGTTACACCACCTGCATTTAAATAAATATCTGGAACAATAATAATACCTTTTTTTTCTAAAATTTCATCTGCTTCGGGAGTTATTGGCCCATTTGCTGCTTCTCCTATAATTTTCGCTTGAATACGATGAGCATTTCTTTTATGTATCACGTTTTCTAAAGCTGCTGGAATTAAAATGTCACATTCCAATTCCAATGCATTTTCTGTATTTTTTATATTTTTTGATCCTGGAAAATTTAATATAGAACCTGTATTTTTTAAGTGTAAAATTACTTCATGAACATCCAACCCCTTTTTATTGTAAATCGCACCTTCTCTTTCTGCTAAAGCAACGATAATTCCTCCATACTGATGAAAAAATGAAGCAGCATGATATCCTACATTCCCTAATCCTTGTATAATAATTTTTTTCCCTATTAATCCTGTATTAAGACCGACATATGCCATATCTTCCTTCATTTGACATAATTCTCGGATTCCATAAAAAACACCTAGTCCTGTAGCCTCTTTTCTTCCTCTTACCCCTCCTTGAGAGACAGGTTTTCCAGTAACACAAGCTAATGCATCTATATCTCCTGGACGAATCGATGAGAAGGTATCAAAAATCCAACTCATCTCTTTCTCTCCAGTTCCATAATCAGGGGCAGGGACATCAATTCCTGGACCAATAAAATTTTTTTTAATTAATTCTAAAGTATAACGACGTGTAATCGTTTCTATATTTTCTTCCGACATTTTTTGAGGATCTATTTTAATCCCCCCCTTAGCTCCTCCAAAAGGAACATCAACTATTGCACATTTATAGGTCATTAAAGCGGATAAAGTCATAATTTCATCTTGATTAACTTTAGTACTGTATCGTATTCCTCCTTTACAAGGAAGTTTGTGATGAGAATGTTGAACTCTATAGGCCTCAATAACTTCAATGTTTTTTCCTATTTTCACAGGAAAGTGAATTCTATAAACGGAATTACACGATTTAATTTGGTTTAAAAGTCCTTGTTCAATGGAGAGATATCGGGATGCCTTATCAAAATTTTTTTCTATACAATTAAAAAAACTATATGAATTAATTTTATTTTGGTTTTTTTTTGACATAAAAAAAAGTTTTTACACATTTCTAAAAAAATTTAGACATGATACAGAAAGCATCCTGTATTATGAATAAATTGTTATCAATATAAAATATTAATTATTTTTTTTGGGATGATTACTAATTTTTTTATTCTTTTTTCTGTATTTTTTATTTTTTTATGATTTAGGATGTTTTTTTCTATTTGTTTCATACTAAGTTTTTTATCAAATTTTTCCAAAAATTTGAATTTTCCGTTTATCATAATTTTATATGTTATTTGTTTATCATTTAAAAGGTATTGTTCTTGAAGAGAAGGTATAGGAAAATAAATAATAGATTTTTTTTTCCCCAATTTCATCCATAATTCTTCAGATATATGAGGAGCAAAAGGAGAAATTAATTGAATCAGGGGTTCTAGGATCTTTCTTTTATTGCATTTTAAAAAAATTAATTGATTTACCATAATCATAAAATGACTGATACATGTATTAAAGGAAAATAATTGTATTTTTTTTTCAATTTTTTTGATTAAAGTATGTAAAATTTTAAATTCTTCATTAGTTGGATTTTCTTCATTTACTTGAAAAATTCCATTTTTATGAAATAAATTCCATAATTTTCTTAAGAAATTTTTTATTCCAATGATTTTTTGTAAACTCCAAGGTTTAGACTGAACGATTGGACCTAAAAACATTGCATACATACGAAATGTATCCGCTCCATATTGTTCGCAAATTAATTCAGGATTAATTACATTGTATTTTGATTTAGACATTTTTTCTAATTGTCTTTTGCAAAAAAATTCTCCATTTTTGAGAATAAATATCGGATTGTAAAATTCGGGATAATGATATTTAAATTGATTTATATCTAACTTATCTTTCTCTTTTATACAAGTATGACTGATATAAAGTTCTTGAAATAAGAAAAATGTTTTTTTTCGATTTTTAAGATTATAAGATACAAATATATTTTTTCCAATCACTTTCAATATAGTAAAAGAATAACTTAAAATCATTCCTTGATTTAATATTTTTTTAAATGGTTCTTCTGTTTGTACCCAACCTCTATCTTTTAAAAATTTGTGCCAAAATCGAGAATAAATTAAATGTCCAGTACTATGTTCTGATCCTCCAATATATAAATCAATATTTTTCCAATACATTTCTTTTTTTTTGTCTATAAAAAAGTTATTGTTTTCAACATCCATATACCGCAAAAAATACCAACTTGAACCTGCCCAACTAGGCATAGTACTAGTTTCTATAGGAAAGATTGTTTGATGATCAATTAAATGGGTTTCAACTACTCTTTTTTTCTTTTTATCCCAAGCCCATTTCTTTAGTAATTTTTCATGATTAAAATGATTCTTTTTTGGAAGAAGTAATGGTAAATAATCAACAGGAATAGTTTTAGGGATGTTATTTTCGAAATAAATTGGAATAGGTTCTCCCCAATATCTTTGTCTAGAAAAAATAGCATCATGAATTTTATAACTTTTTTTTGGAATAAGAGATTCTCGTAAAATTTTTACGACTTTTTTTTTCGCTTGATTCAAGGAAAGTCCATTTAAAAAATGAGATCTTATACATATGTTTTTATTTTCTTTTATGCAAAATTTCACTACTTTAACGGATTTTAATCCAAATTTTTTTGCAAATTGGTAACTTCTTTTTTCATGTCCTGGAATGCCTATCATGGATTTTGTTCTATGATCTAAAGGAAAAAAATTACTAATATAAATAGGAATTTTTTTTTTAGTAAATGGATGTATAACATGGTTTCCTGTAAAAACTCCAGATATACTTTTTGAAAAATTATTTTTTATGAGAAAATGGGTTAAAAGATATTTTGATACATTTTTTTTATCTTTATGGGATGTGCTTATCCTTTTTGAAAAAGGATGATATGGAGATAAAATGATAAAGGTAATACCGAATATTTTTTCAGGTTCAAAAAGAAGACATTCAATGATTTTTTCTTCACTTTCATGAAGACGTACTTTGAAAAAAATAGAAAAACAATGTTTCTTTCCTATCCAATGAATTTGAATTTTTTTTAAAGAATCAGAACATTTAATATTATCTAACCCTTTTAATAATCGTTCTGCATAAGCACTAATTCTTATATGCCATTGAAGCATATTTTTTTTATAAACTGGATATCCTCCTCTTATGCTTCTTCCATTTTTTATTTCTTCATTTGCTAAAACAGTACCAAGATAAGGACACCAGTTTACAATATTTTGACATAAATAAGCTAATCGATAATTCTGCAATATATTTTCTTTTTCTTGAACATTGAATTTTTTCCAAGTAGTACTACTAAATTTTTCTTGATATGAAGTTATAGCATTAACTAACACATTTCCATGTTGATTAAATTCTTGAATAAGTAAATGTATTGGTTTAGCAGATTCGTAATTTTTATCATACCAAGAATGGAAAATTTGAATAAACATCCATTGAGTCCAACGATAATATTGAGGAGAACTAGTGCTTATTTTTCTATTCCAATTAAACGATATCCCAATTTTTTTGATTTGATTAGTATATTTTTTTTCATTCTCTTTAATTGTATCTAATGGATGCTTTCCTGTTTGAATAGCATATTGTTCTGCAGGTAAACCAAAAGAATCAAATCCAATAGGATGTAATACATTATATCCTTTTATTCTTTTATATCTTGCATATATATCCGAAGATATATACCCTAAACAATGTCCTACATGTAGTCCATATCCTGATGGATATGGGAACATATTCAGTATATAATATTTTTTTTTATTGTTTTCTTCTCCTAGAAATACATGATGTTTTTCCCAATATATTTGCCAATATTTTTCTATTTTTCTAAAATTATATTCTGTATCCATTTTTTTTACATATTTCATAAAAAATTACAATAAATTTTATTATGTAATTTTAATATTTTCTTAATTAGAACAAGGAGATAAATGATTAAAAATAATTTTTTTAAAAAAAAAAAAAAAGTTTAATGAGAATAAAAATGATTTTTTAAATGAAAAATTTTTAAATAACAAAAATATCGATGAATTAATTAAAATAATTCATAAAAATCCTATTCTTGTTGGAAAAATATTTAGATTATTAAATCTTTATAAATCTATTTCTATATTTAGAATATTAGATCTTACTATTAAAAAAAAAGTTATAGATCAATTACCTTTGATTAAGAAAATGGAATTATTGAATAATCTATCTGTAGATGATCGTGTTTCTTTTTTAGAAAATCTTCCCAATCATTTCCTCAAAGATTTAATTAAATATTTGAATCCAGAAGAAAAAAAAAAAACGTTGGTATCTTTGGGTTATCCAGAAAATAGTGTTGGTCGATTGATGATTCCCTACTATCTTGCAGTAAAAAAAACTTGGAAAGTCCAAGATGTATTAGATCATATACGAAAAGAAGTAAAAAACAGTGATTTTATAGAGATTATTTATGTCATAGATGAAAAAGGAAAACTAATAGACGATATTAAAATTAAAGAATTTTTATTGGTTGATCCAAAAACAAAAGTCTCTTATATCATGAAAAAAAAATCTACTGTTTCACTAAAGGTTACTGATACAGAAGAAGAGGCAACCAAAATATTTTCCATGAACAATCGTGTTTCATTACCTGTTGTAGATCATTACAATTATTTACTTGGAATAGTTACTGTAGATGATATACTTTGGGTATTAAACGAAAATTATAGGGAAGATTTTCAAAAAATAGGAGGAGTGGAAGTTTTAAATCAATCTTACATGAATATTCCATTATATAGTTTGATAAAGAAAAGAGCAGGCTGGTTAATACTTCTTTTTATAGGAGAAATGTTTACAACAACAGTCATGCAAAACTTTTCAAGTGTAATAGAAAGAGCGGTTGTTCTTGCTTTATTTATTCCTTTAGTAGTATCAAGTGGAGGAAATAGTGGATCTCAAGCATCTAGTTTAATTATTCAAGCTATGGCTTTAGGAGAAGTAAAAATAAAAGATTGGTGGATCGTAATGAAAAGAGAAATTGTTTGTGGATTTTTCTTAGGAAGTATTTTAGGATTAACAGGATTTTTACGTGTTGTTGTTTGGCATAATGCAAAATTATTTAATTATGGGCCACATTGGATTCTTGTTGGAATTTCTGTTTTTTTTTCTCTTATTGGTATAGTTTTATGGGGAACATTGAGTGGATCAATGTTGCCTTTTATTATTAAAAAATTTAAGGGAGATCCAGCTACTTCATCTGCTCCTTTTGTTGCAACTATTGTTGATGTAATAGGGTTAATTATATATTTTTCAATATCTTATACTCTTTTGCATGGAACTTTATTGTAATAAAAATTGTTGACATTGTTGAATAACATAATCAAAATCATTTGGAATAGGACAAGAAAAAAAACATTTTCCATATTTTGGATGGATTAAATGAAGAGAAATTGCATGTAATGCTTGTCTTTTTAATAGATTCAAACAATCATCAAAAAATTTAATGTATTTTTTTTTATATCTTTTTTTCATAAAAATTTTTCTACCTCCATAATCTTCATCACCAAAGATAGGATTTCCTAAGTGTTTAAAATGTGCTCTTATTTGATGAGTTCTTCCTGTTTCTAATTCACAAGAAACACATGTTAAATATAAATCTTTGAATCTTTCTAAAACTTTATAATGTGTAACAGAATACTTTTTATTTTTTTTCATTTCTTTATTATCTGGAAATACCATCATTTTTTTTCTATTTTTTGGATTTCTTCCAATAAATCCTTTTATATGTCCTTTTTCATTTTTCAAATCCCCCCATACTAATGCAATATATTTTCTTCTAATGATTTTTAATTGAAATTGTTTTTTCAAAAATTTTTGAGTATCTATATTTTTAGCAAAAACCAATAATCCAGTAGTATTTTTATCTAATCGGTGAATTAATCCGAATCGATCTAATCTAGATAAATAAGGATGGTGTTGTATCATATAATGTATCAGCGTATTTTTTTCGTTTCCACATCCAGGGTGAACTACCATGTTAGATGGTTTATTTACAATAATAATATCTTTATCCTCATAAAAAATAATATTCATATTATTCATTATTTTCTCATGGAGATTTTTTTGTTCTAGTTCTAACACATTTTTTATAGAAGAAAAAAATTTGCATTCGATAGAATCAAACGGTTTTATTTTGTAATTTTTTTTAATTATTTGATTATTGACATAAATATTTCCATACTTTAAAAATTTTTGTATCTGATTTCGACTGATGTTTTGTAGTTTGTTCATTAAAAATTTATCTATACGTATAGAATGTTGATTTTTATCCGTAATAATTCTCATATGGATTAGATTTTCTTTGTATACAAAATTTATTATAGATTATTTTTTATTATCCATAATTTTATTACTATTTTTTTCATTGGATTTACCGATATTTTTATTTTTTTTTAAAATGGATTTTTTTTTACATTTATGATTGGTCGAATCACAGGTTAATGGATCATCGATTAAATTCTCTTTTGATTTTTCCAAAAGAGAAGGTTCTTCTCCATTCCAAGAAATGTTAGGAGGTAATATTGTATGAAATCTTTTATCTGACATATCATTTCTTAATTCTAAATTATTCTTTAGTAATTCATAATATTTACGATTATAGTTTAATACATTAGAATTTACAATAAGATATATACATCTTCCTTTTTTTATGTAATTTCCTGCTTTTGGTGAAAATGAAATAATTTGATTTCTTTTATAAAAAGGATGATAATATTCTAGTCGATAAATATGATATTTCAAATGAAGACGTTTTAATATCGAAATAGATTGTGGCAAAGTATAACGACATAAATTGGGCATTATTATGCATGAGTCATGTTGAGTGTATGTATTCATCCATTTTAGAGAGTATTGAGTTATTTTATAAATAAAAAAAAAGGATATTAATAGATGAGTCATAAAAATTAAAATATATCTTTTCATAAAAATAAAATATCATGAAAAAAATTGCAGTTATTATGGGAGGATACTCTAAAGAGTCCAGCATTTCCTTGAAAAGTGGAAACATTGTATATGAAAATTTGTGTAGAAAACATTTCATGCCATATCGTGTATATATCTTCAAAGATAAATGGTTTATGAAAGATGATCAAAATAGAGAATACATAATTAATAAACATGATTTTTCTGTAAAATTAAATGAAGAAATTTTAACATTTGATTGTATTTTTAATACGATTCATGGAACTCCTGGGGAAGATGGAATATTACCTTCGTATTTTGATTTGTTGAATATTCCATATACAGGTTGTAATCAACAATATTCTAATTTAACTTTTAATAAGAAATATTGTTTATCACTATTGAAATGTTTTGGAATTAACATTGCAAAATCGATGTTTCTTAATAAAGATCAATTTTTTTCTGAAGAAAAAATATTGAAACGTGTTGGTCTTCCTTGTTTTGTAAAACCCAGCAAATCAGGTTCGAGTATAGGAGTAAGTAAAGTTTATAAACAAGAAGATCTACATAATTCTATAAAAGATGCCTTCCAATATGATGAAGAAATTATTATTGAATCCTTTCTTCAAGGAAAAGAAATTTCCGTAGGAGTTTTTTCATTTGGAAATGAAATTACTGTATTACCTATAACTGAAATAATTAGTCAAAACGATTTTTTTGATTTTGAATCAAAATATTCTGGAAAATCACAAGAGGTTACTCCAGCAAATTTATCTGTTAAAGTTACTAATCGTGTGAAAAGAATGGTCAAAAAAATATATAAAATCCTTAATCTTTCCGGAATTTCTAGATCGGAATTTATCATTTGTCATGATAAGCCATATTTTTTAGAAATCAATACAATTCCAGGATTATCTATCGAAAGTATTTTTCCAAAACAATTAAAAGTAGCAAATATATCTTTATCTGATTTTTTTTCTGATTTTATCAATTATTCAATGAATAAATAACATAATATATTTTATAATTTACAACGACATTTTTTTTTGCAATAGGGTGATGAGAAAAAATAAAATATTTTTCTTATAAAGCACCCTATTGCAAAAAAAAATAAAAATCCTATAATGATATATTCCCATGATGATCCATGAATTTTATGAGTATTTGATAACTTATAAAAGAAAATACATATGCTAGTAATGTCATTAAAACAAATTGTGTAATTGGCCATTTCCAAGACTTTGTTTCTTTTCTCATGATTGATACAGTACTCATACATTGCATAGAAAATGCATAAAAAAATAATAAAGAAACTCCTGTAGGAACGTTGCAAACAAACTTATTATTATAAATATTTTTATGCATTTCATTTTTATTGATATTTTTTGGTCCTTCTATTTTATAAAGGGAATTCATAGTACTTACAAAAACCTCTCTTGCTACGAAAGAAGATAATAATCCTATTCCAATCTTCCAATCATATCCTAAAGGAGAAATGATAGGTTCTATTTTTTTTCCAAACAGTCCTAAATAAGAATTTTCTAATTTTCTTTCTTCTATATTTATAGGATATAAAAAAGAATGATTTTTCTTAAAAAAATTATTTTCAGAAGGACCAAAAGTTCCTAATACCCAAATCAATACATTAATTAATAAAATAATCTTTCCCGTATTTAAAATAAAAGATTTAATATGTAACCATAAACTAATGAAAATATTTTTTAATACAGGAATTTTATAAGTAGGAATTTCCATAATTAAATGACTATCATAACTTTTTTTTAAATATTTATGAAATATCATAGCAACACAAAGAGATGTAATTACACCTAAAATATACATCATCATTAATATGATCCCTCTCAATTGAAAAAATCCCCATTTGATGTTTGGTATGATTAAAGATATGATAATAGTATAAATTGGTAACTTTGCTGAACAAGTCATAAAAGGAGTTACAAGGATAGTAATTAAACGATCTCGGTAATTTTCTATATGTCTCGATGAAATAATTGCAGGAATAGAACAAGAAATAGCGGAAATAAGAGGAACAATACTTTTTCCATTTAAACCAAATGGACGCATAATTTTATCCATTAAAAATATAACTCGACTTATATATCCACTTTCTTCCATAAGAAGAAGGAAAAACAATAAAATAAAAATTTGTGGAATAAAACTAATAATAGTATTGATTCCTGGCAAAAATCCTTGTAAAAAAAAATTACTTAATGGACCCGTATAAATATTTTCTACATTTTGTTGTATGTAAGAAAAAAAAAATTTAATAAACCTTACAGGAAATTCTGACCAAAAAAATATCAATTGAAAAACAAAAAATAATAAAAAGAAAAATACTATATATCCTAGAAAAGGATGTAGAATTAGTGATTTATCTAATTTTTTTAAAAATTCTAAACGATTTTTCGTTTTTTCAGAAATAAATTCAGAAACAGTTTTAGAATATATATTTCCAATTTCTTCATATCTATCTAATATTTCTTTGACTTGTAATCTTTTTGAAATAATTTTATACTTTTTTCGAATCTCCTTTAACAAAGGATTTTGTTTGACAAATTTTTTGTCACATGCTAAATGATACCAAGCTTCATAAGGATTCTTTATATGAAAATGATTTTTGACTTCTTGAATAGCATGAAAATATTGTTTTTTTATAGAAAAGGATAAAGATTTTATTCGTAATGATCGAATTTTTTTTTGAATTAGAATTTTTAATTGATTCTTCATTTCTTGGATTCCATCTCCATTTCTAGCATTTATAAGAGTAATTTTTGTATTAACAATTATTTCTAATTTTTTTATGTTAATATATATTCCCTTTTTTTTAGCTTCATCTAACATATTTATAACAATGAACATGGAAAAACCAAGATCTTGTACTTGTCTAAATAAAAGGAGACTTTTTTTTATGTTAGAAGCATCAACAACAAAAAGAATATAATCTGGATGATCCTTTATCTTTTGATTCAATAAGAATGTACTAATGATTTCTTCATTTTCAGATGAAGGATATATACTATAAATTCCTGGTAAGTCTATTATTTGATAGCTTATTTTTTGATCACAAAAAAATCCTATTTTTTTTTCTACTGTAACTCCTAAGTAATTCCCTATTTTTTGATTAAGTCCTGTAAGTTTATTAAACAAAGAAGTTTTTCCTACATTAGGATTTCCTAAAAGGGCTAATTTTATCAATCTTCCTTGCATAATTTTTTATTTTTAATAATAGGTTTTATTAAAATATTTTTTGCTTCTTTTCTTCTAAAAATTAAATAGGATTTTTCACATTTTATACATAATGGATCATGAAAAATAGAAACGAATAATACTTCAATTTTGATTCCTGGTAACACTCCTAACTCTATTAATTTTATTGGTACATCTTCATTTTTATACCCATGAATAATTCCAACATCTCCTTTATTCAGATCAGATAACCTATATATTTTTTTTTTTTTCTTTCATATAAATAATAAATTTTCAATAGTAAAATAAAAAATTAAATTTATCTTTTTTATTTAAACTATTAAAATGACATTTTTTTTTATAAAATTAATACAATTATTAATCAGTATTTCTATGTTAATTGTGATTCATGAATTAGGTCATTTTTTTTTCGCAAAATTTTTTAACGTTCACGTTGAAAAATTTTTTTTGTTTTTTAATCCATGGTTTTCTTTATTTAAAAAAAGAATAGGAAATACTACTTATGGAATTGGATGGATTCCTTTAGGAGGATATGTAAAAATAAATGGACTCAACCATCAATCAAAAACTTCTTTGGAAAAGAAAAACAAATACAGTTTTAATTCAAAATCATCATTTCAAAGACTTTTCATTATTTCTGGAGGAATTATTGCAAATGCCTTACTATCTATTACAATTTTTTCTTTCTTATTTTTTTATTATGGAGAAGTTAATCTACCAATCAAAAATATTCAATATGGTGTTGAAGTTGGTTCATTAGGTAAAAAAATTGGATTTATGAATGGGGATAAAGTTTTATCGATCAATGGAGAAAATGTACACTATTTTAGTGAACTTCCTAAATCCTTATTACTTGGAAAAAAAATTTTGATCAATCGAATGGGAAATGTAATAAATTTATCGATAAATAATAAAACAAAAAAACTTATTTTTAATCGAAAAAAAAATAAAACGTTTACTTTTCAACCTAGAATTCCATCGATTATTTATCATATTGAAAAATATAAAATAGCAGAAAAATGTGGATTTCAAGTTAATGATGAAATATTATCAATGGATAATGATCATATCTTATTTTTTGATCAAATAAAAAATATGATATTTAAAGAAAATAACAAAAAATGGATCTTTTCTATTAATAGAAATGGAACATTTATACAAAAACATATATATGTAAATATAAATCAACTTTTAGGTATGAGGATTCAAAATGGGATGGATTTAAGTAATATTTTTTGTTTTGAAAAAATGGATTATTCTCTATTTAAAAGTATTCAATATGGATATATGAGAACTTGTTCCGTTTTAAAAAATCAAATTCATCTTTTTAAAAATATATTTCATACGGAAACTGGAGCTTATAAACAAGTAGGAAGTTTTTTATCCATGGCTAAAGAGTTTCCATCTGTGTGGAATTGGGAAATTTTTTGGAATTTGACAGCTACTTTATCTATTTGGTTATCTTTTATTAATATTTTTCCTATTCCATCATTAGATGGAGGATATATATTGTTTATAATCATGGAAATATTTATGGGAAAAAAATTAAGTGAAAAAATTTTGGAACGTAGTACTATTGTTGGTTTTTTCATAGTCAGTATACTAATGATATTGGTTGTTGTTTGGGATGTTTTTAAAGTGTTTTTTATTTCTTAAAGAAAAAAATGGAATCAGGAGTAACTCCTATATCTAAATAAATATCATGTTTATGAATAGATCCAATACTTTTTATGGGATGAAAAAAGCTCATACCTATTTTCAATAGGTTTTTTTTACATAAAGGGATCATTCTATCATAGAAACCTTTTCCATATCCTATACGATATCCATTAATATCAAATATAATTAATGGTATAAAAATAACTTCAATTAGATGATTTGGAATGATTTTTTTATAAACTGGTTCCATTATCCCAAATGGATTTTTTTTTAAAATTGTTTTTTTATTATATATACAATTCTTTATCGAAAAATTTCTAAAATTAGAATAAGGAACAGTAATGCATTTTTTTTTCTTCAGAAGAAAGTCTATAATAAAAAATGTATTGAATTCATTATTATTTTTTATAGGTAAAAAAATATTATAATGTTTTTTGTTATAAGGAATAATTCTATTCATACGAAGAGAGATCTTATAACTCATTTTTTTAATATATATCTTGTTTAGTAATTTTCTTTTTTCTAAAAATTTTTTTCTGATTATTTCTTTTTCATTCATATCAAAATTTTATTTTTATTATCCACTTATACATTGATTGATAAATGAACTCAGTATGTTTTTTATAACCTCAGGTTTTTCTACATGTCCCATATGTCCCGTATATATTTTTTCTACATATGTTCGATATCCATTTTTTGTTTCTTCATCAATTTCTTTTTCCTCTAAAATAGAATCATAGATCCCAAAAATATATAATTTAGGAAATAACTTTTTTTTTAATAAAAATTCTCGATCATTTCTAATAATCATTCCTTTTAAAAAAGAAATAACACTATGTTGATTTGTAGAATAAGCAATTTTTTTCGTTAAGGAAATTTCCTTTTTAAGGAAAAAAATTGTTTTTTGGTTAAACCATTTAGGTACTATTTGATTTATAAATGAATAATAATTGGATTTTACCATACGTATTGATTGAACACGTTGTTTCATTTTTTTAAATGAATCTTTTTTTGCAGTGGAATGAAGTAAACATAAACCTAATAAAATTTCTGGATATTTTTCTGCAAATGCTAAAGAAATATATCCACCCATAGAATGCCCAATGAATATTGCTTTTTTTATAAATAAAGCTTCTATAATATTTTTCAATACATCTGCCATCCACTCCATGGAAATAACTTCTTTTTTTATTTTGTAAATACTTTTTCCATGTCCTGGTAGATCTATGGAAATAATTTTGTATTCTTTTTGAAGAGATTGACAAATTCCATTCCATAAGAATGAACTTCCCATAAATCCATGTAAAAAAATAAGAACTGGAACGTTTTTGTTGTGATTAAGCGAAAAATTTTTCTTTATATAAATATTATTGATAAACATTATAATAAAATTCTTTATCTAAAGAATCTTGATTTTAAAAATAATATATTGATTCTATCAATTTATAAATTGATATTCTTTTTTATTTCTTTTGATAAAAACTCTAGTTTTTTTTGAGAAATATTGATTCTTTTTTTTAAAAAATTTGCATCATTTTCATGATCCATAGGAATTAGATGAATATGAATATGAGGAATTTCAAATCCCATAATAAATAAACCTATTCGTTTGCAAGGGATAGTTTTTTCCATTCCTATTGCAACTTTCCTAGAAAAAGACATAATAGAGATAAAATCTTTCTCTGAAAGGGAAAAGATTTTATCTCTATTATGTCTTTTCGTTATAACCAAGGTATGTCCAATTTTTATCGGATAAATATCTAAAAAAGCTAAATGATCTTCATTTTCTACTATTTTGTAGGAAAAAGTTTCATTTTCAATAATTTTTTGAAATATATTTTTATTCATTAAACGCAATTTCTAAAATCTCATAATCAAGAACCATATTATTTGGTAATTTAATTCTTGCAGTTTCTCCCACCTGTTTCCCTAGTAATCCAGAAGATATAGGAGTATTAATGGATATTTTTCCAGACTGTAAATCTGCCTCCCCTTCAGGTACTAAAGTATATATTTGTTCTCCTCCATAAGTTAAATTTTTTATTCTTACTGTGGATAGAATAGAAACTCTATTCTTTTTTATTTTTGTTTCATCTATTACACGTGCGATTTGTAATTTTTTTTTTAATTTTGCTATATTCATTTCCAATAATCCTTGTGCTTCTTTGATGGCATCATATTCTGCATTTTCTGATAAATCTCCTTTATCTCTGGCTTCTGCTATTTGCATGGATATTTTAGGACGTTCTATATTTTCAAGTCTTTCTATTTCTTTCTGTAGTTTTTTCAATCCTTTCTCTGTTATATATTCAAATTTTTTCATGATTTTCGAGTTATATTTCATTTTTTTGAAAAAAAAAGAAAATGAATTTTATTCATCCATGAAACTTTTTTAAAAATGGATTTATTTCATATACATAAAATTACAAATTTTTATATTCTTTAATTTTATTGAAGAATCATACAATAATACAAATCATTGTTAATTGATTCATTTCATTGATCATTTATTCTATTCTTACAATATTTGCACCTATCGATCGTAATCGTTCATCTATATTTTCGTAACCTCTATCGATTTGTTCGATATTTTTTATAATACTTGTACCTTTTGCAGAAAGAGCTGCAATAAGAAGAGAAATTCCTGCTCTAATATCTGGAGAGTTTAAAATAGATCCTTGTAAAAAAGACTTATGATTTAATCCAATAACAGTAGCCCTATGAGGGTCACATAATATAATTTGAGAACCCATTTCAATTAATTTATCTACAAAAAATAAACGACTTTCAAACATTTTTTGATGAATTAATACACTTCCTTCTGCTTGTGTTGCAACAACAATGAGTACACTTAATAAATCTGGTGTAAATCCAGGCCATGGAGCATCTGAGATGGTTAATATAGTATTATTAAATGATCTAGAAATTTTATAAGATTCTTGCAATGGAATAAAAATATCATCTTTTTCTTTAATTATTTTTATTCCCATTTTTTGAAATGTACATGGAATGATTCCTAAGTTTTTCCAACTAACATTTTTTATTCGTATTTCAGAACAAGTAACAGCCGATAAACCAATCCAACTTCCTATTTCTACCATATCGGGTAATATAGTATGGACGCATCCATTTAAGTTTTTAACCCCAATAATTTCTAATAAATTCGACCCTATTCCTTTTATTTTTGCACCCATTTTATTCAACATTTTACATAACTGTTGTATATAAGGTTCACATGCAGCATTATAAATAATTGTTTTTCCTTTCGCAAGAGTCGATGCCATAATTACATTTGCTGTACCCGTGATGGAAGCTTCTTCCATTAAAATATATGTTCCACTTAATCTTTTTTTCGAATATAAATAAAAACATTTATGTTTATTATTGTAATGGATGTTACATCCCAATAATTGTAATCCGTTTAAATGAGCATCTAAACGTCTTCTACCTATTCGATCTCCTCCAGGAGTAGGAATACATACTGCTCCTAACCTTGTAAGAAGAGGTCCAGCAAGCATAATAGATCCTCTTATAGATTGAATTTTTTTTTGAAATGGCTTTTCATTAAGAGATTCTATTTCTATATTTTTTGCATGAAAAGTATAATCTTTAATTCCATTTTTTTTTATGATAACTCCTAAATGTTTCAAAATTTGAATAATACATTTAACATCTCCTATTTGTGGAATATTCTTAATTCTTACTTCTTCTGAAGTTAATAGTGTAGCACATAATATTTGTAATGATTCATTTTTTGCTCCTTGAGGAAAAATGACCCCTTTTAAAGGAATCCCTCCTTTGATTTTGAATATCCCCATCATTTCTATATTTTTTAATTTTTGAGTATTGTAATAATGGATAAGGCTTTTTTCCGTTATATTTTAAACATATTTTCCCCTTAGAAAGTTTTTTTAAATCATTAAAAATAGTATCATCTTCGACTAGACTTTTATTCCATCTTAAATAATTTTTTTTCATTGTATTAGCTATTGCATAAAACAATCCTTCTTTTTTTTTTCTATCTTTACATTGAATAGCCACATGAATCATATTTCTTATGATTTTTCCATAATGTCGAAAATTATTTAGTGATTCGGGATATGTAATTTTTTTTTCAAAAGATTTAAATTTTTCTGACTCCTTTTTAGGAAAAGGAAGATCAATATCTAATTTATGTTGAGACATAATCATTAATTGATTCCAAAGTTTTTGTTGAAAAAAAGGAATAGATTTTCTTAGTCTATGATTTAAAACAAAATCTGTCATTAATTTGATAATTCCCAGTGCACAACGATTTCTTTTATCACGATCTTTTATTTTTATGGCGTAAGATATCATTTTATGAATATTTCTCCCATATTCTGGGATAATTAATTTCAAACGATTAGTATTGTATTCCATATTATTCTGTGTTTTTTATATGTGATAGTTTCTTAGTTTCATTGTTTTTATATGATACGACATTCAATGTCCATAAAATTTTTTTATGAAAAAAATTTTTTCTCATTTTACAAGAATCATGAAAACAAAATGTACAATGATGATTTTTACATGCATCTACATGAACGGAAAATTCTACTTTTGATCCAAATTTATTTTTAGTTAATTGTATCAAATTTTCTACTTCTCTATTAGCTTCTTTAATATTAAAATACCAAGGAACAGTTAAATGACAATCAATATGTAATGCACTTCCATATTTAATCATTTTTAAATGATGTAGATCAATCCAATAAACATTTCTTTTTTGATTCAGATAAAGAGATAGTTTGTTTAATAATTCTTTATCTGATTCATCCATAATTCCAGCCGTTGCATTTCTTATGAGTTTAAATCCAGTGTATAAAATGATAGAAGAAAATATTAAGGATAATAATGGATCGATCCATACATGTTTTGTTTTATTTAGTATGATTAAACCTATAATAATAATAATAGTAGAATAAGTGTCTATTTGAAGATGTTTTCCACTAGCAACAAGAATAATATTATTATTTTTTTTACCTAATTTACAAGCCCAATATCCTAAAGAATAATTGATGATAGCGGTTATTAACATTAAAACAACTCCGTGATCTAATTTAGAATAGAAAACTCTATAATTCATAGATCCTTTCCATTTTGTAAATGTATTAGAAAAAATTATAATTCCTGCTATAAAAATCATAACTCCCTCTATCGCTGTAGAAATAAATTCTATTTTTCCGTGTCCATAAGGATGATTTTGATCTTTTGGTAAAGAAGAAATATAAAGACAGAATAATCCGATAGATCCACTAATAACATTAATTAAACTTTCCATAGCGTCACTAAAAATAGATAGTGAATAAGTTAGTTTCCATGCAATCCATTTTACAAAGAAAAAAAAAATGGATACAAAAAGAATAACTTTTTGTAAAAAAAAATTTGATTGTATTTTTTTGGAATGATTCATGGGCAATCTATAGAACAATTATTATTATGTATAAATCTTTAATTTATTTAAATTTAATAAGATCTTTTTTTTACCAAATTTTTTGAAATATACAGTAACAATTTGTTGATTTTTTTGTATGTCTAAAATAATTCCCAATCCAAAGGATTCATGAAATACTTGATTTCCTTTTTCAAAATTTATGTTATTTTTTTCATATGTATGATATTTATAATATTTTAATGATTTTGTTTTAAAGGAAGGAATATTTTTTGTTTTTAGGAATTTTTTATTTATTTCATTTATGAAACGACTGGGTTTAGTTTTTCGTTTTTTTCCCCAAATAAATCTATTTTTTGCATAAGTTAATCTTGCAATTTTTTGTGCTCTTGTTAAAGCAACATAGAATAATCGACGTTCTTCCTCTATTTTTGATGGATCATTCAAATTTGATTTTGAAGGAAACAAATTTTCTTCTAATCCTGAAATAAATACAATAGAAAATTCTAGGCCTTTCGATAAATGAATTGTCATTAATGACACTTCATTATTTTCATGTTTACTATTATTTATCAAATTATTTTGATCATTATATTCTTTTAGATAAAAATGTTGTAAAAATCCTGACAAACTAGGATCTCCTTTAGGAATCATTTTGTTTTGATTATTAACATAATAGTTTATATTCTCAATCAAATATTGGAAATCTATCACTTTCTTATTATAGAATTGATTTTCGTTACAAAAGAAATCAATTATATTTTTTGCTATTTGATAAGCATCTTTGTTATTTACTTCTTTATGTATTTTTTCAACATTTAAAAAAATTTTTTTTAATTTATTTCTTGTATTTTGTTTTATTTTTTTAAATTCATGATATATATCAATATGTTTTATAATATTATATATATTTTTATTTTCTGTTTTTTTTTGTTGAAAAAAGGAAAATAACGTATTTAAAGTTTTTTTGTATCCTATTTGATTTTTAAGAATTCGATATAATGCTTCTTCATCGTTAGGATTAATCACAATCCTAAAATAGGACAATAAATCTCTTGTCTCTTTTCGATTTTCAAATGAGATATTTCCATATATTTTGTAAGGAATATTTCTTTCTTTTAATGCATATTCAATCAGTTTCGATTGTGAATTTACTCGATAAAGAATTGCAAAATCTTTATAATTCATTCTTTTTTCTTTTTTTAAAGAAACAATAGAAGATGCTATGTATTTTGCTTCTTCTATATCAGAAATCGCTCCATATATATTGATTTTTTCTCCTTTTTCATTTCTTGTCCAAATATTTTTAATAATTTGATTTGTATTGAATGAAATGATTGCATTTGATGCTTGTACAATAACATTTGTAGAACGATAGTTTTGTTCTAATCGAAATATTTTTGCATGAGGATACTCATTATGAAAATTTAATATGTTTGAAATATTTGCTCCTCGAAAAGAATAAATGCTCTGTGCATCATCTCCTACAACAAATAGGTTGTTCGATGGATAAGACAAATTTTTTATTATAAAATTTTGTGATAGATTTGTATCCTGATATTCGTCAACAAGAATATATTGAAATTGATTTTGATATTTTTTTAATACGTTAGGAAAATAGGAGAATAATTGATTTGTATATAGTAATATATCATCAAAATCTAAAGAATTAGAATGAAAACATCGTTGATTGTATAATTGATATATCTTTGAAAAAAACTCATTTTTTTTACTAGGTAAGAATAAATTATTTTTGTATTCAGAAATTCTATTTCTTATATCTTTAACATTTAATTTTGTTTCAATGTTGATATCCTTTAATATTTTCTTGATAACGTTTTCAGAATCTTGTCGATCATAAATAGTATATTCTGATGTAAATCCTAAACGATATGCTTCTTTCCTTAAAATAGATGAAAAAATAGCATGAAAGGTTCCTATTGTTATTTTTTGTAAATCTTTTTTAGGAATCATCAACGAGATTCTTTTTTGCATTTCTTTTGCAGCTTTATTTGTAAAAGTTAAAGCCAGTATATTTTTAGGATGTATTTTTATATTTTTAATCATATGTGCTATTCGATATGTAATTACACGAGTTTTCCCTGATCCTGCACCTGCAATAACTATAATTGGCCCATTAATAGTTTCGATAATTTTTTGTTGAATATTATTTATATTTTTATTCATGTTATGAATAAATTTTTGATTTTTTTTTGATAGTGAAAATTTGATTTATCATTAAAAAAATTCGGATTTTTTTTTGAAAAATTTTCAGCTATTTGTATCACTTTTTTGATGAATTTATAATCTTTACAAAAATTTGTAATTCGTAGATAATGTTTTCCACTTTGTTTAATTCCTATTAAATCTCCACTTCCTCTCAATTTCAAATCTTCTTTTGCTATTTTTAATCCATTATTAGTATTACACATTTTTGTTATTCTTAAAAATCCTTCTTCACTCATATTTTTATCAGTCATAAGAATACAATAACTTTGGGATTTTCCTCTTCCTACTCTACCTCTCATTTGATGTAATTGAGATAATCCAAAACAATTAGCATTTTCTATTAAAATAACTGTTGCATTTGGAATATCAATACCTACTTCTATAATTGTCGTTGTATTAATAATTTTAGTATTTCCATTACAAAATTGATGCATTTGCATTTCTTTTTCGTTCTCTTTCATAGAACCATGTAAAATGCCTACCTCTACATCTTTAAATCTCTCTTTAATTTTTTTGTATCCATTCATTAAATGATGATACTTATTTTTTTTTGATCTGTTAATAGTGGGATAAACAATATAAATCTGTCTTCCTATTAGGATCTGTTGTTCGATGATTTTCCATGCTTGATCACGTTTTTCATTCAAAATATGAATTGTCCGAACAGGTTTTCTTCCATCAGGAATTTTTTTTAATATAGAAATATATAAATTTTTATAAAGTACTTGAGCAAGTGTACGTGGAATAGGAGTGGCAGACATGATTAAAACATGGGGTGGGTATCGGTAATGATTACAGATCTTTTTTCTTTGTTCAACTCCAAAACGATGTTGTTCATCTATTATCGCTAAGCCTAGATTATGAAAGCTTACTTTTTTTTGTATTAATGCATGAGTTCCTATTACAATATTTACTGTTCCTTTAACAATATTATGGTAAATTTGTTTTTTTAAAGGTTTCGAAATAGAACTTGTTAATAAAGCAATTTTAACATCAATTTTTGAAAACATTTTTTTTACGTAGTGATAATGTTGAATTGCTAAAATTTCAGTAGGAACCATGAAACATGATTGAAATCCATTATCTAATGCAATCAACATGGATAACATAGCTACGATGGTTTTTCCACTACCTACTTCTCCTTGTAATAACCTATTCATTTGAATAGGCTTTTTTAAATCATTTAATATTTCTTTAAAAGCTTTTTTTTGATCATGAGTTAAATTAAAAGGTAAGAAGTATTTGTAAAAATGATAAAATTTTTTTCCAAATTTATAAATAGGTTTACTACATATTTTTTTTTTTTCGTATAAAAAGAATAATTTTATCAAGAAAATTTCTTCAAATTTTAATGAATATTTTGCTTTAAATAAATCTTGGAAAGATTTAGGAAAATGAATTTGAACTAAAGCTTGATTTCTTGGCATTATTTTTTTTTTCAGGAATTCCTGAAAAAAAAAATCTTCTATAGAATTTTTTTTGAATTCTTTTATAATATTTGATAATACATTTATTATCATCGAATTATTAATTCCATTTTCTTCTAATTTTTTAGATATACGATAAATAGGATGTATGAATAAAATGTTTTTGCAAATTCTTAATTCCTTAATATTAGGATGTATAATTTGAATTTTTTCTTGAAAAAAATTAGTTCTTCCAGAAACTAAATATTTATAATTTTTTTTTAAAATTCGTAAAAAATGATATTTATAAAACCATATCAGTTCAATCGATCCAGTATCGTCTTTGAAAGAAACAACCATTATTTTTCCTGGTTTATTTTGATATGAAATCTCTCGTATTTTTTCGATTGTTCCTATTATTTGTACAATACAATTTTGATTTTTTTTTTGTTCTAATTCTGATATATTTTTTATTGGTGTATAAATATATGTTTTCGGATAAAAAAGAAGAAAATCTTCATATGTATAAATATTTAGTTCTGAATTAAGTAAATGAACTTTTTTTTTACTTAATCCTTGTACATGTTTGATCGATTTTTTTAAAATATTATTGACGCACATTTATTAATATTTTGATAAAAAATACTTAATTTCGTGGAATAAATAATGTAAAAATTTAAAGGTTTCAAAAGGACATTTAGCTCAGTTGGTTTAGAGCGCTACTTTGACAGGGTAGAGGTCGTCGGTTCAAATCCGATAGTGTCCACAAAAAAAATCATTATCAAAAGTTATTATGGTTCTAATCACGACAGTAAGAGAAGGCGAATCTATTGATAAAGCCTTAAAAAAAAATAAAAAAAAGTTTGAAAAAACTCGTGTTTTAAAAGAATTTAGAGAAAGACAGCAATATGTAAAACCATCAGAATGGAGAAGAAATGAAATATTAAGAGCAAGACATAGACAACGTATAAGATTAAAAAAAGAAGGATAGATTTATAATGTTAAATAACATCAAAAATCAAGATATATCTATTTTTGGATTAATTGGTAGAAATATTAATTATTCTTTTTCAAAAAATTTTTTTTTAAAAAAATTTAAAGATGAATCTATTCATAATACTACTTATGAAATTTACGATATTCCAAAGATAGAAGAAGTACATAAAATATTTCAAAATTCCAATGTAAAAGGATGTAATGTAACTATTCCTTATAAGATTAAGATTATTCCTTTTTTAAATCAAATAGATTCATTAGCAAAATCCATCGGTTCTATTAATGTTATCAAAATTCATAAAAAACAAAAAATTGGATTTAATACAGATATCACAGGATTTGAAATTTCTTTAAAAAATATTTTAAAAAAAATTTTCAAAAAAAATTTGAAAGCATTGGTATTAGGAACGGGTGGTGCTTCAAAAACTATTGTTTTTGTACTAGAAAAAATGAATATACCATATTTGTATGTATCTCGAAAAAAAATCGGGAAAACAATTATATCTTACAAAGATGTCGGAAAAGAGATTATACAAGAGTTTCAAATCATTATTAACTGTACACCAATAGGGACATTTCCAAATATTCATACTTGTCCTCCTTTACCTTATCAATATATTTCTCAAGAACATATTCTTTATGATTTGGTTTATAATCCTGAAAAATCTCTTTTCCTGAAAAGAGGAGAAGAATATGGATCAATTATTAAAAATGGATTAGAAATGCTTCATCTTCAAGCAGAAGAATCTTGGAAAATATGGAATTCTTAAAAAACATAAATGTGATTAATGAAGTTTTCATGAGAAGAGCTATTCAATTAGCTTATAATGGTTTTTTTTTAATGGATCATTTTTATCCATTAGTTGGATACGTAATAGAAAAAAAAGGAAAAGTAATATTAGAAGATTGGTATTGTAACAAAAATCATAATGAAATGTTCTTTTCTTTAAAAAAGAGGATAAATAATGAAATAGAAAAGAAAAAAATTCTTTTATCTTCGACATTGTATATAACAATGGAACCCATTCTTTCTTATCAATCATGCATTGATTTAATTATAAAACATCAAATTCATACAGTTGTAATAGGGATGAAAAATTACCTTCTTAAAGAAAAAGGTCTATGGATAAAATCTTTAAGAAAAAATGGAATTCTAGTCTTAGAAAATTGTTTAAAAAAACAATGTTTTTTTTTAAACCGACGATTTTTTCTTTTTCGAAAAAAATTACGTCCTTATATTATTTTAAAATGGAATCAAAGTTTAGATGGTTTTATAATAAATAATAATCACTATTATAATAAAATATTTCATAAAAAATGGAAATATGAAGAACATGGATGTTTATTAGAATATAAGGTATTAATGAATTATTATAATAAAGAAAATTTAAAAATTGATTCTGATAAAATTAAATATAGGATCTTCACTATTGCTAAATATTATTATAAAAACAAAAAACAATTAAAAAATATATACCCAAAAATTGGTAATTTTTTTTTATTCTCTCATGAGACTAATAACATTAAAAATATTTTACGTTTTTTATATCGAAACAAAGTACAATCGTTACTTGTTGAAGTTGGATTAAAAATGTTAAAAATTTTTTTAAAAAAAAATATATGGAATGAATGTAGAATTTTATTGCATAAAGTTTTTATAGGAAATGGATTAAGAATACCTGACATACAAAAAAAAATATTTCATAAAACAGTTTTTAATAACAAAAAACATCAATTAATTTATATTTATAATAAATAATTTTTTAAAATTAATTTATAACATGTCAATAACCATTACTGATGATTGCATTAATTGTGGTGCATGTGAACCAGAATGTCCAAATCATGCTATTTATGAAGGAGGAAAAAAATGGAAAATATCAGATGGAACCTCTTTATGTCATGATACATTATCACATAATCCAATTAAGAAAGATACTTATTTTATTGTTTCAGAAAAATGTACAGAATGTGTAGGATTTCATGAGGAGCCACAATGTGTATTGATCTGTCCTATGAACTGTTGTATAAAAGATGATCAAAATATAGAAACAAAAGAAAATCTTTTGAAAAAAAAATTATTTTTACATGATGCAAAAAAATAATTGTTTAGTTAATATGAATTGGAATAATTTTTTGAAAAAAGAATATAAAGAAAGTTATTTTATTCGTCTAATAAATTTTCTTAATAAAGAATATAGTAATTATTATTGTTTTCCAAAAAAAAATGAAATTTTATCTGCTTTAAAGTATTGTCCTATAAAAATTTTAAAAGTTGTTATCTTAGGACAAGATCCTTACTATAAAAAAAATCAAGCAGATGGATTATGTTTTTCTGTTCCAGTTGGTACCACCATTCCTCCTTCACTGAAAAATATTTTTATAGAAGTTCATCATTGTTTTCCTGAAAAAAAAATTCCTCAAAATGGTTCTTTAATTCGTTGGGCTAAACAAGGAGTATTACTTTTAAATTCTATTTTAACCGTAAGAGAAGGAACTGCTGGTTCTCATAAAAAAAAGGGTTGGGAAATTTTCACAGATCACATAATACAATATCTTTCTAAAAAGAAAAAAAACATTGTTTTTCTTTTATGGGGGATAGAAGCAAAAAAAAAATATCATTTAATTAAATCTGTGAATAATCAACATTTTATATTAACCACATCTCATCCATCTCCTTTATCTGTACGAATGGGATTTTTCGGATCAAAACATTTTTTAAAAACCAATAACTTCCTCGTAAAAATTGGAAAATCAAAAATCATTTGGTAATGTAGACCATTACATATGAATTGCTCTGTTCTCAAAATTTAATAAGGATACTTCTTTAAACGCTTCACTTAAAGTCGGATGAGGATGACAAATTTTATAGATATCCTCAGAAGATGCATAAAATGACATTGCAACAGCACCTTCCATAATTAAATCTCCAGCGTGATCTCCAATAATATGAATTCCTAATATTTCATCTGTTTTTTTTTCAGTAATCATTTTTACAAATCCATCAGTACATCCAATCGATTGTGCTCTTCCTAACGATTTCATAGGAAATATTCCAATATTATATTTAATATTTTTTTCGATAATTTCATTTTCTGTATATCCAATACTAGCAGCTTCAGGGTACGTATAAACAACTGAAGGAATTAAATAATTGTTTAATCTTAATGTTGTATTTCTAAATTTTCCACTAATATGTTCTAGAACGTGTAATCCTTCTTCTTCTGCTTTGTGAGCTAACATTTTACCACCAATCACATCTCCGATAGCGTATATGTTTTTCACGGAAGTTTGGAAATAATCATTTACTATGATAAATCCTTTATCATCTTTTTTGATTCCTATATTTTCTAAATCTAAATATTTAGTATAAGGATTTCTTCCTATCGAAATAAGACAACAATCTCCTTCTATTGTAAATGGTTTATTTTTATATGAAGCAATGATATATATTTTTTCTTTTTTATAGAAAATATCAGATATAGAAATAGAAGTTTTTATATCCATATGCTTTCCTAAAATATTTTTCATTCCTTGACTAATAGAAGGATCCATATTTGAAAGAATATTATCCATGGAATCTACAATAGTAATTTTACTTCCTAGTCTACTAAAAATTGATCCAAATTCTAATCCAATAATTCCTCCACCTATAATAATCATTTTATTAGGAATCTTTTGAATATTTAAAAGATCATTAGATGAAAAAATATTTTTTTTATTATTAAAATTAATTCCAGGAAATGGAGTGGGATAAGATCCTGTAGAAATAATACAAAATTTAAAATGAATTTTTTTCTGTTCTTTTAAAGAAGAATAATCTTTAACAGATAGAGTATTTTTTGTTTCAAATGATCCAATTCCTTTGTAAATATCAATTTTGTTCTTTTTCATCAAAAATTCTAATCCTTTATTAAGATTTTGTATAATTCTATTTTTTCTTTCCATCATTTTTTGAAAGTCAAAAGATAATTTATCAAAAAAAATTCCATGTGAATGATAATTTTCTTTTGCAAGAAAGAAATGTTTTGAAGATTCAAGTAATGATTTAGAAGGAATACATCCAACATTTAAACAGGTTCCTCCCATTTTTCTATTTTTTTCTATAAGTGCGGTACGAAATCCAAGTTGACTTGAACGAATAGCAGAAACATATCCTCCTGGTCCAGAACCAATGATGACAACATCGTATAAATTATTCATAGTAATAATAAGTTTTAAAAAATAAAATTACATATTTAATACATATACAAAGATTAATGCTTCTACAATAGAAGAATATGATTTAATGAATGAAGATTATAGTATTTTTTTAAGTTTTCTTTACAAATGTATTTTTTCATCATTTAGATGATTGTTCTTCATAAATACAAAAATCGATAATTCAAAATAATCCTTTATTAAAAAAAAAGAAGATTCGTTCTTATTATCAGATGTTAAGTTTCTACAATTATAAGAATCTTTCTATTATATGAATGAATTATTAAATTTTATTTGTTGTCCTAGACGTTCATGTACAAGAAATAATTTATATTTGATTTTTCGAATCATTTTATATAAAATTTTTCTTAATTTTGCAGTAGTTATTGATCCTTATAAATTCAGCATTGTTTTTCCATTATTTTTTATTAGGATTTTTGTATGCTATTGATGATTCATGTAAAATTAGTTCGTTAAAATGAAGAAAATATTTTTATAAAAAAGCAAAATATAAAATATTTTTTATCTAATGACTTGTATTGATCTAATTTCTCTAATTACTGTGACTTTTATTTGACCAGGATAAATGATTGTATTTTTTATTTTCTTCATGATGTCGTAAGAAAGTTGTAGGGATTGTTTATCATTAATTTTATTACTTTCTACTAAAACTCTTAGTTCTCTCCCTGCTTGTATTGCAAATGCTTTTTTTACTCCATTAAAACTGAAAGCAATAGATTCTAATTCTTTTAATCTTCTTGAATAAGATTCGAATGAATTTTTTCGAATTCCTGGACGTGATCCACTGATGGCATCTGAAATTTGTATAACGGGTCCTATGAGTCCAGTCATTTCAATTTCGTCATGATGTCCCCCTATTGCATTATAAACTTCTATTGTTTCTCCATATTTTTTTGCCCATTTCATTCCCAAAATAGCATGAGGAAATTCTGATTCTAATTCTGTTTCAGGAATTTTTCCTATATCATGTAATAATCCAGCACGTTTTGCAATTTTTGCATTTAATCCTAATTCAGAAGATAACATCGATGATAAATGCGCAACTTCACGAGAATGTTGTAAAAGATTTTGTCCATAAGAAAAACGATACTTCATTTTTCCTATCATACTAATTAATTTTGGATGCATATCATAAATTCCTAATTCTATTAAATTTTTTTTACCTATTTCTAGAATGTCTTTTTCAAGATTTTTTTCCGTAGTTCTTACTATTTCTTCAATCTTCGCTGGGTGAATTCTACCATCTATTACTAATTTAGTAAGAGAAACTCTTGCTACTTCTCTTCGTATGGGATTAAAACATGATAAAAGAATAGTTTGTGGAGTATCATCTACAATAATTTCTACTCCTGTTGCTTTTTCTAACGCTCTAATATTTCTTCCTTCTTTACCAATGATGCGTCCTTTTACTTCATTTGAATTAATATTGAAAATTGATACGGAATTTTCAATGGATTGTTCTTTTCCAATTCTTTGAATTGACTGAATTAAGATTTTCTTTGCTTCCTTTTCTGCATTTTTTCTTGATTTATCGAGAATTTCTCTTATATATAATTTAGCTTGTTCCTTTATATTTCTTTGTAAAATTTCTATTAGTTTATCTCTAGCATGACAAGTTGATAAATTAGAGATTTTTTCTAAAAGTGCAACTTGTCGAATATGAATATTTTTAAACTCTATTCGTTTATTTTTAAGAATATTATATTTACTTTCGTAATCTTGTATTTGTAATTTTAAACGATCATTTTTTTCTAAGTAAATTTCTATTTCTTTAGAAAGATGTTCATCTTTTTCTATCGTTTGATTCTCTATTTTTATTGTTTTTTTTTCTCTAAAACGTGCATGTTTTTCATGTTGTATTCTAAGTTCTATAAATTTTCTTTTTACCTGAATCATTTGTTTCCTTTTTAGAAATTCTCTTTCTTTTTCTGCATTTCTAATAATTTTTCTTAATTGTATTTTTGATTTTTTTAACTGATGAATATGTGTTTTTAGTATAATTTTTTTTACAAAAAGATAACAGATTATAATGCCTATCAACCACCCCATTAAGAACGAAATTCCAACATTTTTTTCCATATTTTTCAATTTAAATAAAAATAAAATAGACATTTAATCCTATTTAAAACCCATATTTTTTTGAAACAAAAAACAATTTTGATTAAGGAAATTTTTTGAATAAGTACCCCATATTTAAGCATGATATATCCTTATTAAGGAGCTTAGTAATGATCAGTAAATTAGTATATTATAAAAAGTAAATAAAGTAAATAACGTACGTTAAAAATAATTTAAAATGAAACGAGTATATTTAGATAATGCAGCAACAACTCCAATGAAAAATGAGGTTATAAAAGTAATGATAAATAGCTTGAAATACTCTTTTGGAAATCCTTCTTCAATTCAACATAGTGATGGAAGAAAATCAAGATCTTTAATTGAAGAATCTAGAATATTTATAGCAAATTGTATTAATGCGTTTCCTGAAGAAATTATTTTTACTTCTGGAGGTACTGAAGCAAACAATATGATACTACGATCTTCTGTTTTTGATTTAGGAGTAGAACATATTATCACTTCTAAATTAGAACATCTGTCGGTATTACAACCGATTCATGACTTATCTTATAAACATAAAATATCTATACACTTCGTACAATTTAATAGTCAAGGAGTCCATGATATAAATCATGTAGAATTTTTACTAAAAAAATATAAACAAAAGAAAATGATGGTTAGTTTAATGTATGCTAATAATGAAATCGGAAATATTTTAGAAGTAAATAATATTTCCTTCCTTTGTAAGAAATATAATGCATATTTTCATTCAGATACAATTCAATTTATTGGAAATTATCCATTGGATATAAAAAAATTATCCTTTGATTTTGCAACAGCAAGTGCTCATAAATTCTATGGTCCTAAAGGAATAGGATTTGTTTTTATAAAAAAGTCTCTTCTTGTAAAAATAAAAGGATCCATCCTTGGAGGATTGCAAGAAAAAGGTTTACGATCAGGAACAGAAAATATATCTGGTATTGCAGGAATTTCTGAAGCATTTCGTTTATTTCAAACAAATCATTTTCATCATATAGATCAATTAAAAAAATTGAAAAAATATTGTATTCAACAATTAATAAAAATGAATAAAAATATTCTATTTAATGGTCTTTCTGATCATTACGAAAAAAGTATTCCATCTATTATAAATTTTTTATTTCCCGTAAAAAAAATAGATAATCTATTTTATTTTCGTTTAGATTTAATGGGAATTTCTGTCTCTAACGGGAGTTCTTGTAATAGTGGAAATACAAAAGAAATTTCTCATGTTATTCGGTCAATTGTCAAAAATTCAATTTTGAAGAAAACAATGCCTATAAGGATTTCTTTTGGAATTTTTAATAAAAATGAAGATATAGATATGTTGATTCATTCTTTAAATGAAATAGGAAAATACAAAAACATTTTATAATTTCAAATATCTTATTATATTTAAATCAAAAAATGAATACTGTAAAGTGAGTGGTTATATTTTTTTTCGCTCTTCTATTGGTAAGAAAATTGTTATGGCATTAACAGGTATTTTTCTTATGATTTTTTTATTATTTCATTTAACCATTAATCTTTTCTTATTTCGTGGAGAAGAATCCTTTAATGAAGCCGTAATATTCATGAGGACACATTTCATCATAAGATTATTTGAATATGTTCTAGCATTAGGATTTTTAATTCATATTATCATGGGAATTAAATTACATATTCAAAATAAGAAGAAAAATAATACAATAGATTATGCTGTTAATGCTTCTCATATTACTACAAGTTTTAGCAGTCGTACTATGATATATACTGGAATTTCTATTCTTTGTTTTTTAATTTTGCATTTGATAAATTTTATGATTCCTATGAAATATCTTTCAGGAAGATCCGATTATCATTTAGTTACCTCTTTATTTAAGAATCCCTATTATACTATTGTATACGTTTTTTCATTTTTTATGTTAGGTATTCATTTACATCATGGATTTCAATCGGGGTTTCAATCTTTGGGATTATCTAATAAAAAAAGATTTTTATGGATACAAAGATTATGTTTGATCTATCTCTTCATTATATGTTCAGGTTTTTCCATGATTGCTATTTGGTTTTTTTTTAATTAATAAAATATTTTATATGAATGATGAAAGAAGTTTTTGATATAGATGCAAAAATACCATCAGGTAATCTAAAAAATAAATGGAAAAATCACAAAGAGACATTAAAACTCGTATCTCCTAGTAATAGAAAGAACATTGAAATTATAGTAATTGGAACAGGATTAGCTGGAGGTGCTGCTTCAGCTTCTTTAGCAGAATTAGGATACCAAGTAAAAACTTTTTGTTATCAAGACTCTCCAAGAAGAGCACATTCTGTTGCCGCACAAGGAGGAATAAATGCAGCTAAGAATTATAAAGGAGATAATGATTCTATTTATCAACTTTTCCATGATACTATAAAAGGTGGAGATTATAGATCAAGAGAATCCAATGTTTATCGTTTATCTGAAATATCTTCTAATATCATTGATCAATGTGTTGCTCAAGGGGTTCCATTCGCTAGAGATTATGCTGGATATTTAGAAACTAGATCTTTTGGTGGAACTCAAGTATCTAGAACGTTTTATGCTAAAGGTCAGACTGGTCAACAACTTTTATTAGCATGTTATTCTGCTATGTCTCGACAAATAGGAAAAGGAAGAATTAAAATGTTTAATCGTCATGAAATGTTGGATCTAGTGGTGATAGATGGATATGCTCGTGGGATTATTGCAAGAAATTTAATTAACGGAAAGATTGAGAAACATGCATCTCATGCAGTTGTGATTGCTTCGGGAGGATACGGAAATGTTTTCTTTTTATCTACTAATGCAATGGGAGCAAATGCTAGTGCTATTTGGAAAGTTCATAAAAAAGGAGGATTTTTTGCAAATCCTTGTTTTACTCAAATACATCCCACTTGTATTCCTGTACATGGAAATTATCAGTCAAAACTAACATTAATGTCTGAATCATTGAGGAATGATGGAAGAATATGGGTACCTAAAAAATTGGAAGATGCTGATTTAATAAGAAAAGGAAAAAAGATTCCTAATGATGTTCATGAAAATGATAGGGATTATTTTTTAGAAAGGCGTTATCCTTCTTTTGGAAATCTTGTTCCTAGAGATGTTGCTTCAAGAGCATCTAAAGAACGTTGTGATCAAGGATTTGGAATAGAAAATAATGATACTAATGAAGGAGTTTATCTGGATTTTCATCATGCAATAAAAAGATATGGAATAGAAATATGTAATGAACTTGGTTACACCAAATTAGATGATGAATCTATCAATAAATTTGGGAAACAAATAATAGAGTCAAAATATGGTAATTTATTCCATATGTATAAAAAAATTACCGATGAAAATCCTTATCAAAGTCCTATGAAAATTTATCCTTCTGTCCATTATACTATGGGAGGATTATGGGTAGATTATAATTTAATGTCTTCTATACCAGGATGTTTTATAATCGGAGAAGCTAATTTTTCTGATCATGGAGCAAATCGTCTAGGCGCATCGGCATTAATGCAAGGATTAGCGGATGGATATTTTATTCTTCCATATACTATAGCAGACTATCTATCTGAACATATTATAAAAAAAAGGGAACGTTTAGAAAATTCTTTATTGATTAAACATAAAGCCTTTGAACAATCAGAAGAAATTGTAAAAGATGGTATAAAGTTATTAATTCAAAATAACGGAAAAATTTCTGTGGATTCTTTTCATAAAGAATTGGGGAAAATTATGTGGAAAAATGTAGGTATGATAAGAAACCATTCAGGTTTGTTAAAAGCTATTCATCAAATTAAAGAATTACGTTATGATTTTTGTAAAAACGTTTTTGTTCCAGGGCATGTTGACGAAGGATGTAATTCAGAATTAGAAAAAGCAATTCGAGTCATTGATTTTTTAGAAGTTGGAGAACTGATGGCAATGGATGCATTAAAAAGAAAGGAATCTTGTGGAAGTCACTTTAGAGAAGAATATCAAACAAAAGATGGAGAAGCTCTTCGTGATGATGAACATTATAAATATGTTTCTTTGTGGAAATACAAAAATCATCAATCGATTGATAAAGAAATTATGTATAAAGAAAAGTTGAATTTTGAATTTGTTAAACTTCAATCACGTTCTTACAAATAAAAAACATTAAATAAAAATTTTTTTATGAAAAAACTTCTCAATTTTAAACTCAAAATATGGAGACAAAAGAATCATCAAACAAAAGGATATTTTCAATCTTATACAATAGAAAACATATCTCCGAATAGTTCTTTTTTAGAAATGCTTGATATTTTAAACGATAAAATTGTTCGTAGTAAACAAGATTTTCCAATATCATTTGATCATGATTGTCGCGAAGGAATCTGTGGCATGTGTTCATTATATATCAATGGAAGAGCTCATGGTCCAGATCATTTAATTACTACTTGTCAATTACATATGCGTAAATTTAAGAATAATCAATTGATATATGTTGAGCCATGGAGATCACAATCATTTCCTATTATTCGAGATCTTATCGTTGATCGATCTGCTTTTGATCGTATTATTATTTCAGGTGGATTTATTTCTGTAAACACATTTGGAAAAACAATAGATGGAAATATAATTCCTGTTCCGAAAGAACAGGCTGAAAAATCATTTGATGCTGCAACTTGTATTGGATGTGGAGCATGTGTAGCCGCATGTAAAAATAAGTCTGCAATGTTATTTGTTGCGGCAAAAGTAGCACAATTTTCCTTTTTACCTCAAGGAAAAATAGAAAGAAAAAATCGAGTAAGAAAAATGGTTCAAAAAATGGATGAAGAAGGATTTGGATCATGTACTAATAATAAAACATGTGAAGTAGAATGTCCCAAAGGGATATCTACAGAATACATATCAATACTAAATAAAGAATATATTTGTTCTTTCACTTAATTAAAATGATTAAGAAATTTCTTTTCCTTATGGAATATTTAGATTTTGAAAAACCTATTCAAGAAATCAGAGAACAATATATTAATTGTATTCTTATAGAAAAGAAAAGTGGAATTAATATGAGGAAAATTCGTAAACAGCTACGATTTAAATTAGAAGAAACAATCAAAAAATTACACAAAAATTTGACGCCATGGCAAAGAGTTCAGTTATCTAGACATCCTAATAGACCATACACTTTAGATTATATAAAATCTATTACAGAAGAAAATTCTTTCATAGAATTACATGGCGATCGTTGTTTCGGGGATGATAAGGCAATGGTAGGTGGGTTTGGAAAAATAGAAAATATTACTTTTATGTTGATAGGAACTCAAAAAGGAAAAAATACTAAGGATAGACAATATAGGAGATTTGGGATGCCAAATCCAGAAGGATATAGAAAAGCCTTACGTTTGATGAAATTAGCAGAAAAATTTAATAAACCAATTGTTACTTTTATTGATACTCCTGGTGCATATCCAGGAATTGATGCAGAAAAGAGAGGACAAGGAGAAGCAATAGGAAAAAACATTTATGAGATGATGTGTTTAACAGTTCCTATTATTGTTTTGATCATTGGAGAAGGGGCGAGTGGTGGAGCATTAGGAATTGGAATAGGAGATCGAGTATTAATGATGGAAAATTCTTGGTATTCCGTTATTTCTCCAGAAAGTTGTTCAACAATATTATGGAAAAATTGGGATAAAAAAGAAAAATTGGCAGAATCATTAAAATTAACATCGGAAGATATGTTTAAATTAAATCTTATTGATGATATTATAAAAGAACCTCTTGGTGGGGCACACTTTTGTCCAAAAGAGGCCTGTCAATTTGTTAAAAAGAGAATTATTAAACATTACGAACATTTATCTAAATTAGATATACAATCTGTTGTTAGAAATAGGAAAAATAAATATATTTCCATAGGATTGTTTGAAAACTAATCATTTTAGTTTATAGATAACAATAACATTTTTTATTGGAAAATAAATAAAACAATTATTATTAATAATCATATAAAAAAAATAATTCCTCCTCAATCGATAGATTTAGAAGAAGCGATCATCGGTGCTATTATAGTAGATAAAAAGGCATTAGATGATATTATTGATCTAATTCCTTATGAAGTATTTTATAAAAAGGAACATCAAATAATATTTGAAACTATCAAAAAATTATATATTGAATCTCATCCAGTCGATTTATACACATTATCAAACGAATTAAAAAGAATAGATAAGTTAGAAATTATAGGTGGTGAGTTATATTTGGCTGAATTAACACAGAAAGTTATTTCTTCTGCACATATTGAATATCATTGTCGAATAGTGATTCAAAAGTTTCTTTTAAGAAGATTAATCAATTTATCTTTTGAAATTACAAGAAAATGTTATGAAGAAAAAACTGATGTTTTTAATATATTAAATTTTGCAGAATCCAAAGTATTTGAGATAAATCAAAAATATTTGGTAAAAAAAAAATATGAAAATACAAAAGATCTTGTTCAGCAAGCTATTGATAGAATCAAAACAACTAAAAAAAATGGAATAATAGGAATTTCTACAGGATTTCAAAAATTAGATGATATTACTTCAGGATGGCAAAATTCTGATTTGATTATTATAGCTTCAAGGCCGGGAATGGGAAAAACAACTTTTATGTTATCTATGATACAGAATATTGCAGTTAAAAAAAAAATTCCTTCTGTTATTTTTTCTCTTGAAATGTCTTCAATACAATTAATTACTAAATTAATTTCCTCAGAAACATGTTTGTCTTTAGATAAATTAAAAAAATCTAATTTATCCATGGAAGAATACGATTTATTAATAAGTAGAACTAAAGATTTAAAAGAATCTTCTTTATTTATTGATGATACTCCATCTTTATCGATATTTAACTTACGTGCAAAATGTCGTTATTTAATTACTCAATATGGAGTAAGATTGATATTTGTAGATTACATGCAATTAATGAATACAAATGATTATGAAAATAAATTTCAAAATAGAGAACAAGAAATATCTTTGATATCTAGAAATTTGAAATCAATGGCTAAAGAACTTAATTTACCTATTATTGCATTATCACAGTTATCAAGAGCAGTAGAAACAAGAGGAGGAAATAAACGACCTTTATTATCCGATTTAAGAGAATCTGGTTCTATTGAACAAGATGCAGATATTGTTTTATTTATTTATAGGCCAGAATATTATGGATTTAATTATTGGGATTCTAATCAAGAAAATGATTCTTGTATTGGTCAATCAGAAATTATTATAGCGAAACATAGAAATGGAAGATTAGGTAGTTTTCGATTAAGATTTATAGGGGATCAATCGAAGTTTAAAAATATAGAAGAAAAAAAATATATTCCTTTAGTTTGGGAAGAGGATTATAAAAAAAATGTGATTGAAAAAGAAAATGAATTTATACCTCCTTACGAAGAAGGAAATTTTTCTCGATAATTATTCCTAATAAAAATATTAAAATACAAAAATAAACATTGAATTATAATATTTAAATATAGAAAAAAAATTAAATTTGTATTTCTATATAAAAAACATAATATTTTTTGATACTTGTAAAATCTTCATCCGGAATTAGAGGAACCTTAGGAGGAAGAAAAGGAATGGGATTCACTCCTTTTGAAGTTATCCAATTATCTGTAGGATTTGTTTCTTGGATGAAAATCAAATATAAAAAAAATAAAAAAAAATACTTAATTATTTCTGGAAGAGATGGACGAGGAACATCTAAACTTCTACAAAATATTTTAATTAATGTTCTTCAATGTATAGGAGTGGATGTTATTGATATTGGATTATCTACTACACCTACTGTAGGTATTTCTGTGGTTAATGAGAAAGCTGATGGAGGAATGATGGTGACTGCTAGTCATAATCCAAAAAATTGGAATGGATTAAAATTATTCGATTCTTTTGGAGAATTTTTATCTGGAAAAGAATTTAAAAAACTTTTTTTATTATCCGAACAACAATGGTTTCCTTTTGCTCCTTATAAAAAATTAGGAAAATATTTATATCAAAATAATTGTATTCAAAAACACGTAGATAAAATTTTATCTTTACCTATTATAGATGTCAATCTAATTAGAAAATTACAATTAAAAATTGTGGTAGATGGAATTAATTCTACAGGTGGAATTGCCGTACCTATTCTTTTGAAACGTTTAGGAGTAGAAATTGTTAAGATATATTGTAATCCAAATGGAGAATTTATGCATAATCCTGAACCTATTCAAAGAAATTTAAAAGAAATTTGTAAAAAAGTTCCTGATATTCAAGCAAATATGGGAATTTCTGTAGATCCTGATGTCGATCGTGTAGTTTTTATCTGTGAAAATGGTGATTTTTTTGGAGAAGAATATACATTAGTCTCTATCGCAGATTTTGTGCTGGAAAATACTTTAGGTCCAGTAGTGTCAACCTTATCTTCTTCTTACGCACTTAAAGATCTTTCAATTAAGAAAAATGTTCCTTTTTATGAAACTCCTGTAGGAGAAATAAATGTTATAAACAAAATGAAAGAAACAAATGCTGTGATTGGAGGAGAAGGAAATGGAGGAATTATTTATCCCAATTTCCGTTATGGAAGAGATGCTTTAGTAGGTATTGCCTTATTTTTAACACAAATTGCAAAAAAATCTTCTATCTTATTATCTGAATTGAAAAAAAAATATTTTCATTCTTTTATATCTAAAAAAAAAATTCAATATGCATATAATCACGATATTTTATTTAGAAAAATAAAAGAAAAATATATAGATAATAAAATGGACTTTAGTGATGGAATTAAAATATACTATTCAAAATATGAATGGACTCATGTTAGAAAATCTAATACGGAAAATATTCTTCGAATTTACTCAGAAAGTATATCAAAAAAACGATCTGATTCGTTATCAAAAAATATGATATTGTATATAAAAAATTTTATCTCATTATGTCACAAAAAATCATTGAGTATATAGAAAATAAATTTATCGATAAAAAAATGTTTCCTTCTTTTCGTTCTGGAGATACAATTACCGTATATTTTGAAATTAAAGAAGGAGAAAAAAAAAGAATTCAATCTTTTAAAGGAATTGTAATAAAAAAACAAGGAAAAGGACTAACAAAAACATTTACTGTTCGAAAAACAAGTGTTGGTGGAATTGGAGTTGAACGTACATTCGGAATCAATCAACATAATATAAAAAAAGTAGATCTCAATAAGCGAGGAAAAGTCCGAAGGTCAAAAATATTTTATTTTCGTTTTCTTAGAGGTAAAAAAGCAAAAGTAAAAAATTAGAAAATAATAAAAAGCAAAGAAGAGAGAATATCTCTCTTTTTTGCTTTTCCAATTTTTTATTTATTGTTTATTATCTTTAACGTTATTTTCAGTATTTGGTTTTTCTTTATCAGAGGTTACGTTACTTCCACTTGTTTCATCATTACTACTTTTTTTAGAAGAAGATTCTTCATTATTTGATGTTGTAGGTGGAGTAGTAGGTGGCAAATCATTGTTTTGTCCTTCATTATTTGTTTTTTCTTCTTCGGATAATGTTCCATTATTATTGTTAGAAGGGGAAGATCCGCTTTCACTTTTATTTTTGTTATTACAACTTACGGTAAACAAAAATATTGCTAATAAAATTGTAGTAAACGTAATTCTTATTTTTTTCATCATAATCAAAAGATATTTCTGTTATTAGTTAATCAATATTTTGGACAAATTTATATAAAAATTTTAAATGAAAAAATATATCATTATTTGTATTTTACAATAAAAAATAAAATAACTTATTATTTTTTCATTTTTCTTTTGCATAGAAAGAATGTTACATAAAATATCTTAATTAATTAGAGAATTATTTGATAAAAATTTTTTAAAAACAAAAAATTATGTCTTTAAATGAAAAAATTTTGAAGAATGCGTTAACTTTTGACGATGTTTTGCTTGTACCCAATTATTCTTCCATTTTACCTTCGGAAGTATCTCTTGAAGTTGATCTTACACTAGATATAAAACTCAATATTCCAATATTAAGCGCTGCTATGGATACTGTGACTGAATCTTCTCTTGCAATTTCTCTTGCAAGAGAAGGGGGGATTGGGATTATTCATAAAAATATGAATATAAAAAGTCAAACAGAAGAAGTTTATAAGGTAAAAAGAAGCGAAAATGGAATGATTGATCATCCTATCACTCTTTCTAGAAATTCCACACTAAGACAAGCACAATATCTTATGAAAAAATATAAAATTTCTGGATTACCTGTAGTAGAAAAAAATCAATATCTTTTAGGAATCATTACAAAAAGAGATATAAAATATCGTAAAAATTTAGATTCTTTGGTTGAAGATGTTATGACAAAAGAAAAATTAATTACTTCTCAAAAGAATATAAATATGGAAGAAGCAAAAAATATTCTATTAAAAGAAAAAATTGAAAAACTTCCTATTGTAGATGAAAAAAATAAATTAATTGGTTTAATAACAATTAGAGATATTGATAATGTCATTGAATATCCAAATGCATGTAAAGATTCAAAAGGATGTCTACGTGTAGGTGCGGCTGTAGGGATAAATAAAGAGACAATGAATAGGGTAGAATCTTTACATAAAAAAAGTATTGATCTTATTGCAATAGACTCTGCACATGGACATTCTTCAAGAGTATTAAATATAGTTCAAAAAATTCGAAATGCTTATCCTAACATGGCTTTATTAGTAGGAAATATAGTCACTCCTCAAGGAGCTAAAGATTTGATTGATTCAGGAGCTACTATTTTAAAAGTAGGAATTGGATCTGGATCTATTTGTACCACTAGAGTGATAGCAGGAGTAGGAATGCCTCAAATTACAGCGATCAATGATGTTTATGAATATGCAAAAACTCGAAACGTTCATATTATTTCTGATGGTGGAATTAGATATTCCGGAGATATTGTAAAAGCTATTGCTTCTGGAGCTAGTGCAGTAATGATTGGAAGTTTATTCGCTGGAACGGATGAATCTCCTGGAGAGGAAGTAATTCTTCAAGGAAGAAAATTTAAAAGTTATGTAGGGATGGGATCTCTAATTGCTATGAAAAGAGGAAGTAGAGATCGATATTTTCAATTTAATGAAAAATATGTTCCAGAAGGAATTGAAGCAATTGTTCCATACAAAGGAACAATGAAAGATGTACTTTATCAAATATGTGGAGGATTGAGATCTGGAATGGGATATTGTGGAACACCAACCATAAAAAATTTAAAGAAAACGGGAAAGTTTGTAGTTATTACAAATTCTGGATTGAAAGAAAATCATCCACATAGTGTAAACATTATAAAAGAATCACCTAATTACAGCAAATAAAGTACCCGGGACGGGAGTTGAACCCGTACGATCAAAATGATCACAGGATTTTAAGTCCTGTGTGTCTACCAATTCCACCACCCGGATAGATTTATTTAAAGCGAGAAACGGGATTCGAACCCGTGACTCCGACCTTGGCAAGGTCGTACTCTAACCAACTGAGCTATTCTCGCAATGAGATAACTAATTTAAAAATAGTTTAGTATATCTAGCAAATTAGTTTATTTTAATGAATTAATTATATCATTAACTTTTATTTTTTCATTAGATAATAAATGGATAATATCATTCATTTTTTTTATAGAAATTGTGAGAATTTGTTTATGAGATTCTAGATCAGAATTATTCAAATTTGTTTTGAATATTTTTTTTGCTCTATAAATAACCTTTTCTGGAATTCCAGCCATTTTTGCAATATGAATTCCGAAGCTGTTTTTACAATGACCAGTCATTAATTTTCTCATAAAAATGAGTTCTTCATCTATTTTTTTTACAGAAATATAAAAATTTTTGATTCTTTTGAAGAAGCGATTCATTTTCGTAATTTCGTGATAATGAGTAGCAAATAAAGTAAAAGGACGACATGAATGTTCATGTAAAAATTCTACGATTGATTGAGCTATAGAAATTCCATCTTGCATACTTGTTCCTCTTCCTATTTCATCCAAAATAATAAAACTTCTTGCAGTTATGTTATTCAATATATTTGCCGTTTCATTCATTTCTACCATAAAAGTGGATTCACCTATAGATATATTATCATATGCACCAACTCTACTAAATATTTTATCTACTATCCCTATTTTTGCATTTTTTGCAGGAATGAAACTACCTATATGTGCCATTAATATGATAATTGCAATTTGACGTAAATATGCAGATTTACCAGACATATTTGGACCTGTGATCATTAAAATTTGTTGAATTTCTTTGTCAAGAAAAATATCATTAGGGATATATGAGTTTTTACTCATTATTGTTTTTTCAATTACAGGATGTCGACTATCTACAATGGATATTCCTTTATGATTCGTAATTGTAGGCATAGTATAATTATTTTCTAAAGCTACTGAAGAAAAAGAACACAGTACATCAATTTTTCCAATTTTTTTTGCATTATTTTTTAAATCTTTTATTTCTTTTGAAATTTCTTTAATAAAAGAAGAAAAAATTTTTTTTTCTATATAAAAAATATTGTTTGAAGCATGTAATATTTTTGATTCAAAATCTTTTAATTCTTTTGTAAGATATCTTTTGCAATGAGATAATCGTTGCTTTTCAATCCAATGATGAGGAATTTTCTTTTTTTCGTGGATTTTTATTTCAAAATAATATCCAAATATTTTACTATATCCTATTTTAAGATTAGATATCCCTGTATTTAATTTTTCTGATAAGCATAATTTTTCAACGTATTCTTTTTGGGAGAAATATAAATCACGCATTTTATCTAACTCTTTTGAAACTCCTTTCATAATGACGTTACCTTTCCCTTTTTCTATAGAAGATGGTGGATTTTCTTGTATTGTTTTTCGAATTTTATCAGATATATGTAAACAATCTTTCAAAGATGAAAAAATAAGGGTTAGTACACTTTTTTTTTTATGAATAAGAATTTCCTTTTTCATTTTATCAATGGATATAATCGATTTTCCCAATAAATCTATTTCTCTAGGAGAAACTTTTTCCAAAGAAATTTTTGAAGTTATTCTTTCTATATCACATAATTGTTTCATTTGTTTGTTTATAAAAATTCGTAAAGAGTTGTTTTCACATAATTCCTTAACTATTTTTTGACGTTTTTCGATAATATATTTTTTCGATGAAGGAAAAAGAATCCATTTTTTTAAAAGTCTTCCACCCATGGGAGTAATTGTTTGATCCAATATTTTTAATAAAGAAAATCCTTCTTTATTAAAAGGTTGAAATATTTCTAAGTTTTGAAATGTATAGTCATCTATACAAACTGATTCTTCTTTTTTTATGGGATGAATATTATATATATGATTGATTTTAAAGTGATTTGTATCATGAAGATAACATAATATTACTCCTGATGATATAATTCCAAGTTTTAAATTATTGATTCCAAAACCTTTCAACGAATTTGTTTTAAAATGTGATATTAATTTTTCATATGCAAAGGAATATTCAAAAATCCAATCTTCCATTAGAAATGTGTAATATTTATTTTTTAATAATTTTTGAAAAAGGTTTTTTTCTTTTCTTTGAATAAGAATTTCACTGGGATCAAAATTTCTTATATATCTTAAAATATTATCTTGTTTATCTTCTGTTGTAAAAAATTCTCCCGTTGAGATATCTAATAAACTTAATCCGAAAAAATTTTTTTCTACATGAATTGACGCCAAAAAATTGTTACTTTTACTCGGTAAAACATTATCATAAGTATTTATTCCAGGAGTAATCAGTTCTACTACTCCTCTTTTTACAAGGTTTTTTCCTTTTTTAGGTTCTTCTAGTTGATTACAAATAGCAACACGAAATCCTGCATGAATTAATTTTGGTAAATAGATATTTAAAGAATGGCATGGAAATCCTGATAATTGAATATGATTCAATCGTTTTGTTAATACAATATGAAGTGTTTGAGAACAGACAATTGCATCTTTGCCAAACGCTTCGTAAAAATCTCCAACTTGAAAAAGTAAAATGGTGTCTGGATATTGTTTTTTTATATCATTGTATTGTTGAATTAATGGAGTATTTTCTTTTTTTTTACTCATATCTATGTTTATATAAAGTGTATATAAATTGAATTTTATTTTTATAAAATAATAGATTTTTTCACTATTAACATTGATTTTTGTTATAATAAAAAATACGCATGCTAAAAAAGTTTAGAGAATATAAAAAATTAGATATAAAAAAAATAACAGAAGAAATTTTTCAATATTGGAAAAAAAATAAGATTATTTTACGTAGTTTCAGAAATTTATATCAAAAAAAATGTAGAAAATATGTTTTATACGAAGGACCACCATCTTTAAACGGAGAACCAGGGGTTCATCATATGTTAAGTAGAACTATAAAAGATATTTTTTGCAGATTTCATGCTTTGAAAGGAAACAATGTTTTTAGAAAAGCTGGATGGGATACTCACGGATTACCAGTTGAAATTGCTATAGAAAAAAAAATTGGAATTAACAAAAATCATATTGGGAAAAAAATAAGTATAAAAAAATATAACGATTTATGTTATAAGTTTGTAAAACAATCTCTAAAAAAATGGATTTCTTTTACAGAAAAAATTGGTTATTGGATTGATACAGAAAATGCATATATCACTTGTAATGCCAAGTACATCGAGAGCGTTTGGTCATTAATTAAAAAATTACATGATAAAAATTTTCTTTATAAAGGATATACGGTACAACCTTATTCTCCTTCTGCAGGTACAGGAATTAGCTATAACGAACTCAATATGCAAGGAGCTTATAGAAAGGTAATACAACCTTCTCCTTTTTTGAAATTTAAATCTATCAAGAAATCATTACCTGAAAAGTTTAAAAATATCAAAGAAGATATTTATTTGGTATCATGGACGACAACTCCTTGGACTTTACCATCTAATACAGCATTAGCTGTAGGAAATAATATATACTATGTGTTGATCAAAACATATAATAAAAATACCCATAAAAAAGAATTATTAATCCTTTCTAAACAATCCATTCATCATGTATTAATATCCAAAAAATATTACGAAGTTTTTAAAGAAAATGAATTAGATCTTTGTTATGATGGAAAAATTCCTTTTTTAATTATAAACGAATTTAAAGGAAAGGAATTGTTCAACAGTAAATACGAACAATTATTACCTTGGTTTTTACCTTATTATAATAAAGATCATGCATTTAAAATTGTAAATGGAGATTTTATAAAGGAAAAAGAAGGTACTGGAATTGTTCATATAGCTCCAACATTTGGCATGGATGATTTTTCTCTATCAAAACAATATAATATTCCATTGATGTTAGTATTAAATGAAAAGAATCAACCCATTCCATTGGTAGATCTTCAAGGAAGATTTCTTAATATTTTACCTTTTGGATTCGGAGGCAAATACATAAAAAATGAATATGATCCATATGGAATACAAAAAACATCAGTAGATGATGAAATGATTTCTTTTCTAAAAAAAAATAATTGTATTTTAAGAACGGAAATGTATTCTCATTTTTATCCTTATTGTTGGAGAACGGAAAAACCAATATTTTATTACCCATTAAATTCATGGTTTCTAAGTACTACAAAAATAAAAGAAAAAATTATTCTTCTTAATAAAACTATTAAATGGCATCCAAGTTTCATAGGAAATAAACGTTTTCATTCTTGGTTACAAAATTTGAAAGATTGGAATTTATCACGTTCTAGATACTGGGGGACCCCGATTCCTATTTGGACTACTCAAGAAGGAGATGAAAAAAAAGTTATTGGATCTATTAAACAATTATATTCAGAAATACAAAAATCTATTGATAAAGGATTTATGAAAATAAATATTTTTAAGGATTTTATATTGGACGATATGAGCAATGAAAACTATGAAAATATAAATTTACATAAACATATTGTAGATAAAATTATTTTAGTTTCTTCAAAAGGAAAACCAATGAAAAGAGAGTCAGATGTAATAGATGTATGGTTTGATTCTGGATCGATGCCTTATGCACAAATTCATTATCCTTTTGAAAATAAAGAAATGATAGATAATAAATTATTATTTCCATGTGATTTTATATCAGAAGGAATAGATCAGACTAGAGGATGGTTTTTTACCTTACATACAATAAGTAGTATGGTATTTGATACTATTGCCTATAAAAATGTGGTTTGTACAGGACTTGTATTGGATAAATATGGACAAAAAATGTCAAAAAGTAAGGGAAATTCAATTAATCCTTTTGATTTACTTGAAAAGTACGGTCCTGATGCTATTCGTTGGTATATTGTTTACAATTCTCCTCAATGGGAAAATTTAAAATTTAATTTGGATGGAATTGATTCATCAATTAAAAAGTTTTTTGTTACATGGTTTAATGTTTATAAATTTTTTTCTTTATATGCCAATATAGATGGATTTTCTCATAAAAAAGAAAAACAAATAATACTTAAGGATTGTACAATTTTAGATTTATGGATACTTTCCGAATTGAATACAATGATCAAGAAAACCAATGAATCCTATAAAATATTTAATCCACACCAATCTGCTCGATTAATTTTCTATTTTGTTTTAAATCAATTAAGTAATTGGTATGTAAGATTATGTAGAAGAAGATTTTGGAAAGAAGAATATTCAAAAAATAAAGAATGTGCCTATCGGATCCTTTATTATTGTTTGATTAATATATCAAAAATATCTTCTCCAATAATTCCCTTTTTTTCAGAAAGAATGTACGTAGATTTACGTATTCCATATGAGGAAAAAGAATTAATTAGTGTTCATTTAAGTGATTTTCCAAAGTATGATAATCAATTTATCAATAAAAGATTAGAAAAAAATATGTTATTTATTCAACAAATAGTTGGAATGATTTTTTCGTTAAGAAAAAAAAATAATATAAAAATTAAACAACCTATAAAAAAGGGACTAATATTTATCTATAATCCAAATCATCTTCCTAAAAAAAAAGAATTAAATGAGTTAGAAGGAATTCTTTTAAAAGAATCTAATGTAAAAAAAATAGATTTTATTACTAATTTTCAAAAATTAGAAATGGAAAAAAATATAAAACCTAATTATAAAGTTTTAGGACCTAAATTTAGAAATAAAACAAATAAAATATCTAAAATTATTAATCAATTTACTCAAAAAGAAATTGAAAAAATAGAGAAAAATCAATCCATTTTTATTCCTTTGGAAGGAGAAAAAATTTCTATTTCATTAGAAGACGTAATAATTATTTCAACTCCTTATAAAAATTGGTCTATTTTAAAAGGAAAAAACATGACAGTTGCTTTAGATTTACGTATTTCTCATCATCTTGAAGAAGAAGGATTTATTAGAGAATTTATAAGAAATATACAAATTTTGAGAAAACAAAATAACTACCATGTAGTTGATAGAATCGTACTTTTTGTTCAAGTCAAGGATTTTACTTATAAATCTTTTATAAAACAGAATCAACCTCTTATTTGTAAAGAAATTCTTGCAAAAAAAATTCTTTTTGATTTTCAAAAAGATATGAAAAAAATTTCCATGAATAATCATATCTTTTACATAAAAATAAACAAATTGAAAAGTTAATAATAAAAAGTTTTTAAAATCCATCAATAAATTGATAACATTAAAAATTATGAATCTTTTTCGAAAGACTTTTTTTATTATTTTATTTACTCTGTTAATTGATCATATTTTAAAAATATATGTAAAAACTCATTTTAAACTAGGAGGAATATTTCCATTATTTTCTTTTTTTTGGATTGTTTTTATAGAAAATCCTGGAATGGCATATGGAATGCTTTTAGGAAAAGGATATTATGGGAAAATATTACTTAGTGTAATTCGTTTTTTTTTGATTATTATTATTTCTTTTTTTCATTTTAAAATTATTAAAAAACTTGAGAAAGAGAAAAAAAAAAAAGAATATCTTATTATTCCTACTAGTTTAATTTTATCAGGTGCTATAGGAAATTTTTTAGATAGTGCTTTGTATGGATCCTTTTTTGATAAAGGAACTATTTATAATAAAGAAAATCAAAAATGGATGCCTTATTCTGGAATATCTAGAATAATTTTTGGAAAAGAAAGTGGATATGCTACTTTTATGGAAGGCTGTGTTGTCGATTTATTTTTTTTTCATATAAAAAATTTCCATATTCCTGGATATATCCCTTTTTTTGGAGGAGATCAAGTGCAATTTTTTCAAACGGTTTTTAATTTTTCTGATGTTATAATATTTATTGGAATCATTTTGTTAATTTTTTTTAAAACAAAAATTCAATGTTATGGGAAATTTTTTTGATGTTTGCATTATTTTTTGATAATTATAAAAATCTCTATAGATTTGTATCAATCTGATTTTCATTATTACGAATGAAATATAAGCCGGTGTAGCTCAGTTGGTCAGAGCACGTGATTTGTAATCTCGAAGTCGTGGGTTCGAATCCCTCTACCGGCTTTTTTTTGGGGAGATACTCAAGTCTGGTTAACGAGGACAGACTGTAAATCTGTTGGTATTTACCTTCGCAGGTTCGAATCCTGCTCTCCCCATTGAAATTGAAGCGGAAGTAACTCAGTTGGTTTTAGAGTATCAGCCTTCCAAGTTGAATGTCGCGGGTTCGAATCCCGTCTTCCGCTCTGCATAACATCATAAGTATATGGCCAATGTAGCTCAGTGGTAGAGTACTTCCTTGGTAAGGAAGAGGTCACGGGTTCAATTCCCGCCATTGGCTTTTTTGTGAAAATCTATAATATTTTATAATGGCAAAAGAAAAATTTAAAAGAGACAAACCACATTTAAACATAGGAACTACTGGACACGTAGATCATGGAAAAACAACTCTTACTGCAGCAATAACGAAAGTATTATCCCAAGACGGGTTAGCTGAGGAAAAAAGTTTTGATGCAATCGATAATGCACCAGAAGAAAAAGAAAGAGGAATTACTATTAATACTTCTCATGTGGAATATGAAACTATAAAAAGGCATTATGCTCATGTGGATTGTCCTGGTCATGCAGATTATATTAAAAATATGATTACTGGAGCGGCACAAATGGACGGTGCTATTCTAGTTGTTGCGGCTACAGATGGTCCAATGCCTCAAACTAGAGAACATATTTTATTAGCACGTCAAGTAGGAGTTCCAAAAATAATAGTTTTTATGAATAAAGTTGATCAAGTTGATGATCCAGAACTATTAGAATTAGTAGAAATGGAAATAAGAGATTTACTTTCTAAATATGAATATGATGGAGAAAATATTCCCATTGTACAAGGATCGGCATTGGGTGCATTAAATGGAGATAAGAAATGGATTGAAAAAATAAAAGAATTGATGAATGTTTTAGATGAGTATATTCCAGAACCAGTAAGAGAAATGGATAAACCATTTTTAATGCCTGTAGAAGACGTTTTTACTATAACAGGGAGAGGAACAGTAGCTACTGGACGTATCGAAAGTGGAATAATTCATACTGGAGATGTAGTAGATATTATTGGAATGATAGAAAAAAAATTATCATCAACTATTACAGGAGTAGAAATGTTTCGAAAAATATTAGATCAAGGACAAGCTGGTGATAATGTTGGTTTATTATTACGAGGAATAGAAAAAAAAGATATTCGTAGAGGAATGGTAATTTCTTCTCCAGGTTCTGTAAAGTCTTATAAAAAATTTAATGCAGAAGTTTATATTCTCACTAAAGAGGAAGGTGGTAGACATACTCCTTTTCATAATAAATATCGTCCTCAATTTTATTTAAGAACTACCGACGTAACAGGGGAAATACATCTTTCAAAAGGAATAGAGATGGTGATGCCAGGTGATAATGTATCAATGGAGGTACAATTACATCAACCTGTTGCATTAAGTGAAAAGTTACGTTTTGCTATTCGTGAAGGAGGGAAAACAGTAGGTGCTGGACAAGTAGTAAATATTATTTCATAAAAAGATTTTATTATCATGTTTTTTAACAAACGGATGTAGCTTAGTTAGGTAGAGCATCGGTCTCCAAAACCGAAGGTCGTAAGTTCGATTCTTACCATCCGTGTGTATTTTTTAAAATATAATATGAAAAAACGTTCTATTTTTTTAGAATTATACTATGAATTTTTTCATTGTATTAGTTGGCCAAAATGGAAAGAATTAAAAGATAAAACAATATTAATTTTTTTTCTTTCTATATTTTTGTCAATATTTTTATATGTTATCGATGGAATATTTATTTTAATAGTAAAAATATTATTTTCTTTATAAAGTATGGAAGATTTAAAAAAAAAATGGTATGTGATAAAAACCATGAGTGGTCAGGAGAATAAAGTAAAGTCGTATATTGAAAATGAAATTAGAGATAATGGATTTCAAAATTCTATAGGAAAAATTTTAGTTCCTATTGAAAAAATAGTTCAAATGAGAAAAGGAAAAAAAATTTATAGAGATAAAGTCCATTATCCTGGTTACGTTATGATTGAAGCAAATCTAGAAGGAGAAACTTATCATAAAATAAAAAATGTTTCTGGAGTTATTACTGTCTTAAGTGAAGGAAAAGGAAATACGGCTCATCCTACTCCAATGAGAAAAGAAGAAGTCAATCGAATGTTAGGAAAAATGGATCAACTTTATGAGAAAGTTGATCCATTACATCTTCCATTTGTTGTAGGAGAAACAATTAAAGTAATCGATGGTCCATTTAGTGGATTTAATGGAACTATTGAAAAGATACATGAAGAAAAAAGAAAAATAGAATTAGCTGTTTTAATTTTTGGTAGAAAAACTCCACTAGAATTAAATTTTACACAGATAGAAAAAATTTAAGATTTATTTTTATTAAAAAATATGATAAAAAAAAGAATAATAAAAAAAATAAAAATTTGTAAAATATATGGAGGAAAAGCGAATCCATCTCCTCCTATAGGTCCAATCTTAGGAAGTTCCGGAGTAAATATTATGGAATTTTGTAAACAATACAATATTAAAACAAAAGATAAAATTGATCAATTATGTCCTGTATTGATTACAGTGTATGAGGATAAATCTTTTTCTTTTATTATTAAAAATCCTCCTGTATCTATACAACTATTAAATGCAATAAATAAAAAAAAAGGGTCTAAAGAATCTAACCGTACGAAAATTGGAAAAATAAGTATGAATAATATTAAGAAAATTGCAAGTAATAAAATGGAAGATTTGAATTGTTTTTCCATTAAATCTGCAATATCTATGGTGTGTGGTACAGCGAGATCAATGGGGATTGAGATAGATTAGATAACTAATAAATATGTTTAAAAGAAAACTAACCAGAAATAAAAAAAAAAATCTTTCTAAAGTATTAAAAAGTTCTTATCTTTTAAAAGAAGGAATTCCGATTCTTAAGGAATTAAGTTTTGCAAAATTTGATGAATCTGTAGATATCTCTATTCATTTAGGAAAAAATAAAAATCATTCTTCTAATGAAAACCTGCGAGGATCTGTGAAATTACCTTATGGTACAGGGAAAAAAATACGTATTTTAGCTATCGTATCGAAAGAAAAAGAAGAAGAATTGAAAAAAGCAGGAGCTGATTATGCAGGAGGAATGGATTATATTGAAAAAATACAATCTGGTTGGATAGATTTTGACATTATTGTAACAATGCCTAGTATGATGAATCAATTAGTCGATTTAGGAAAAATTTTAGGACCTAAAGGATTGATGCCCAATTCAAATCTTGATACCATATCTATTCATCCAGAAATATCTGTAAAAGAAATTAGGTCTGGAAAAATATTTTTCAAAACGGATCGTTTTGGATCCATTCATTCTTCGATAGGAAGAAAATCATATTCAAATGAACATTTATTAGAAAATATAATAGTTTTTGTAAAAACTATCATAAAAAATAAACCTAATTCTTACAAAGGAGATTATATAAAGAATATATATTTATCCACTACTATGAGTCGTTCTATATCAATAGATCTAAAAGTTTTTTGAGTAAATGAAAAAAGAAAAATCACAAAAGCAAAAAGAATTATTAAGTTTGTTCAAAATATTATCTAATAATAAAGTAATATATTTGATTGATATTTCTGGATTAAATTCCAATCAAATATTTTTTTTACGAAAATCTTTTTACAAGAATTTCATTCATATGAAACTAGTGAAAAATACCATTCTCAAGAAAGCTATGGAAAAAGTTGAAAAAAATAAATTTCGTTCATTTTTTTCTATTTTGCGTGGAAATACAACTATTTTGTTTTCAAATGAAAATTCGTGGAATATAATGTCGAAAATAATTAAAAAATTTCATCTTAAAGAAGATATGGAAAAACCATATTTAAAAGCAGCATATGTTCATGACTTATTTTATTTTGGAAATAAAAGTTTAGAATTACTCATGAGTATGAAATCTAAGGAAGATATGATTGTATACATTTTGTCAAATTTAAAAAATCCTATACAAAATCTAATTCTTTCTTTAGAAGAATCAACAAAAAATAAAATATTTAAAATTTTAAATATTTTTTCCCTTAATTCTACAAATAAAGGAACAGGATTAAAAAATAAAATAAAATAAAATGATCGAAAAATTAGCAGAACAATTGGTGAATTTAACGGTAAAACAAGTAAATGAATTATCTTCTATTCTGAAAGAAAAATATGGAATACAACCTCAAAGTTCATCATATCGTTTAGAAGAAACTTCTGAAAAAGAAAAAACTTCTGAAAAAAAAGAACAAAGTATCTTTAATATTTCTCTAAAATCTTCAGGAAATTCTAAATTATCTGTAGTAAAGTTAGTAAAAGAAATAACAGGAAAAGGATTAAAAGATTCGAAAAATTTAGTTGACAATATTCCAAGCATTATTAAAGAATCGGTAGATAAAAAAGAAGCGGAAGACATCAAAAAGAAATTTGAAGATCTTGGTGCAGAAATTGAATTAAAGTAATAATTTTAATAATTGGATGAATTCGTGAATACCAACAATATTTCAGAAAGAATTACGTTTTCTTCAGTAGCAAAAAAATATAAGTATCCTGATTTTTTAGATGTTCAGATTGAATCTTTTAAAGAATTTTTTCAATTAGATACAAAACCGGAAAATAGAAAAAATGAAGGATTGTTTAAAGCTTTTTCAGATAATTTTCCTATTTCTGATGCAAGGAATTCTTTTGTTTTAGAATTTAAAGGTTATTCTATAGATTCTCCTAGATATTCAATAGAAGAATGTCTTGAAAGAGGATTAACATATAGTGTACCATTAAAGGCAAAATTAAAATTATATTGTACGGATCCAGAACATGAAGATTTTGAAACAGTTTATCAAGATGTATATTTAGGTACATATCCATATATGACTCCTTCCGGATCTTTTATTTTCAATGGATCTGAAAGGGTAATCGTATCACAATTACACCGTTCTCCTGGTGTATTCTTCGGTCAATCGCATCATGCAAATGGAACAAAACTTTATTCCGCAAGGATTATTCCCTTTAAAGGATCATGGATAGAATTTGCAACGGATATTAATAATGTGATGTATGCATATATTGACCGTAAAAAAAAGCTTCCAATGACTACTTTATTACGTGCAATAGGATATGAAAGAGATAAGGATATATTAAAAATATTCAATCTAGCAGAAGAAATTCAAATGGATCATACTAATAATAGAAATATTTTAGGTAGGACATTGGCTGAAAGAATATTGAGAATTTGGCATGAAGATTTTGTAGATGAAGATACAGGAGAAGTCATTTCAATGGAAAAAAATGAAATTCTTATTGATAGAGATGTCCTTTTAAAACAAGAACATATAGATATTATAAATAATTATGAAATTACTAGTATTTTACTTCATAAAACAAGTGGAATTCAAAAAGATTACTCTATTATTTATAATACTCTCCACAAAGATCCTACTAATTCTGAAAAAGAAGCTGTAGAATATATATATAAACAAATGAGAAATACAGAACCTCCAGACGAAGAAACAGCAAAGGGGATTATAGAAAAACTTTTTTTCTCCGATACTCGATATAGTTTGGGACCTGTTGGAAGATATCGTTTAAACAAACGTCTTGGATTAAAGATCGATCCTAATCATTTAGTTCTTAGTAAAGAAGATATTATTGCTATTATTGAACATTTAAACGATTTATTCAATTCAAAAAGAGAAGTTGACGATATTGATCATTTATCTAATCGTAGAGTACGATCTGTAGGTGAACAATTATATACTCAATTTAATATAGGACTAGCGAGGATGTCTCGTACTATAAAAGAAAGAATGAATGTTCGTGATAATGAAGTTTTTATGCCTTCAGATCTTATTAATGCGAAAACTCTTTCTTCTGTTATAAATACTTTTTTTGGTACTAATCAGTTATCTCAATTTATGGATCAGACAAATCCCTTATCTGAAATTACTCATAAAAGGAGACTTTCTGCTTTGGGACCAGGTGGATTATCTAGAGAGAGAGCAGGATTTGAAGTAAGAGATGTTAACTATTCTCATTATGGTAGATTATGTCCTATAGAAACTCCTGAAGGTCCAAATATTGGTTTAATCTCTTCACTTTCTGTCTTCGCTAAAATTAACAATATGGGATTTGTAGAAACTCCTTATAGAATGGTAACGAATGGAATAGTTAGATTAGACCCATCTTCTGTGAGATATTTAAGTGCTGAAGAAGAGGAAGGAAAATCAATTGCTCAATCAAATTCCATAGATAAATTTGGTAGATTTATTTCTGAAAGAATTATTTCACGTAAAGATGGAGATTTTCCTGTTGTCAATCCTACTCAAGTTGATTATATTGATGTTGCACCTAATCAAATAGCTTCAATATCTGCTTCTTTAATTCCTTTTTTAGAACATGATGATGCAAATAGAGCACTTATGGGTTCTAATATGATGAGACAAGCAGTACCACTTTTACAACCTGAATCACCTATTATTGGGACAGGATTAGAAAGTCAAGTTGCTATAGATTCAAGAATTTTAATTAATGCAGAAAAAGATGGTGTTGTAGATTATGTAGATGCTAAAAAAATAGTTATAAAGTATCATCAAACAGAAGAAGAATTACTAGTGAATTTTGAATCGAATACTCGTATATATAATCTTATTAAATTTAGAAAAACAAATCAAAATACATGTATTAATTTAAGACCTATAGTCAAAAAAGGAATGAAAATTCATAAAGGACAAATATTGTGTGAAGGGTATGGAACAGAAAATGGAGAATTAGCATTAGGGAGAAATTTAAAAGCTGCATTTATTCCATGCAATGGATATAATTTTGAAGATGCTGTTTTAATTTCTGAAAAAGTAGTTACTGAAGATTGGTTTACCTCTATACATATAGAAGAATATTCTTTAGAAGTACGTGATACAAAATTGGGAATGGAAGAACTTACCAATGACATTCCTAATGTTAGTGAAGAAGCAACAAAAGATTTGGATGAAAATGGAATTATCCGTGTTGGAGCGGAAGTGAAACCCGGAGATATTTTAATTGGTAAAATTACTCCAAAAGGAGAATCGGATCCTACTCCAGAAGAAAAATTATTAAGAGCAATTTTTGGAGATAAAGCAGGAAATGTTAAAGATGCTTCATTGAGAGCAGAACCATCTTTATTTGGTGTAGTAATTGATACTAAATTATTTACAAGAAGTATTAAGGATAAAAATACTAGAGAAAAAGATAAAGTTAGCATAGAAATTTTAGAGAAAAAATATAAAGAAAAATTTTCTTTAATAAGAAGCATCTTAATTAATAAATTATCTTTTCTTTTGAAGAATAAGAGTTGTCATTATGACATTTTTAATGAAAAAAAAGTAAAAGTCATACAAAAAGGAATAAAATTTAATAAAATTTTACTTTCAACTATTATTGACTATTCTAACATTTTTTTCTATCATTGGACGGAAGATCAAAAAATCAATGATTTAATATTGAAAATATTGCACAATTATAAAGTCTTATTAAATAATTTGAATAGTGAATTAAAACACAAAAAATTTTCCATAACAATTGGAGATGAATTGCCTTCAGGTATTGTAAAAATGGCTAAAGTATACGTAGCGAAAAAAAGAAAATTGAAGGTAGGAGATAAAATGGCAGGAAGACATGGCAATAAAGGTGTAGTAGCAAGAATTTTAAGAGAAGAAGATATGCCTTTTTTAGAAGATGGAAGTCCAGTAGATATCGTATTAAATCCATTAGGAGTACCATCAAGAATGAATATAGGACAAATCTATGAAACTGTATTAGGTTGGGCAGGAAAAGAATTAAATATAAAATTTTCTACTCCTATATTTGATGGTGCTACATTAAAAAAAATATCAGAATATACTAAAAAAGCAAAAATACCAAATTTCGGTACTACACATTTATTTGATGGATCAACAGGAGAAAAATTTGATCAACCTGCTACGGTTGGAGTTATATATATGTTGAAATTAGGTCATATGGTCGACGATAAAATGCATTCTCGTTCAATAGGTCCTTATTCATTGATTACTCAACAACCTTTAGGTGGAAAATCACAATTTGGAGGACAACGTTTTGGTGAAATGGAAGTTTGGGCATTGGAAGCTTTTGGTGCATCCAACATTTTGAGAGAAATTTTAACTGTAAAGTCAGATGATGTTGTAGGACGATCAAAAACATATGAATCTATAGTAAAGGGGATAGAAATGCCAGAACCTAATAATCCAGAATCTTTTAATGTTCTTTGTTATGAGTTAAAAGGTCTAGGATTGGATATCAATTTAGAACAATAATGAATTTTTTGTAAAAAATGAATAGAAAAAAAACTACCAAATTTAATAAAATTACTATTAGATTAGCATCTCCAGAAGTCATTTTAAAACAATCTCATGGAGAAGTATTAAAGCCAGAAACAATAAATTATCGTACTCACAAACCAGAACGTGATGGATTATTTTGTGAGCGTATTTTTGGACCAGTAAAAGATTATGAATGTGCTTGTGGTAAATATAAAAGAATTCGTTATAAAGGAATTGTATGTGATAGATGTGGGGTAGAAGTTACTGAAAAAAAAGTAAGAAGGGAACGTATGGGACATATTAGTCTTGTTGTTCCTGTAGTACATATTTGGTGTTTTCGTTCTTCTCCTAATAAAATAGGATATTTATTAGGATTTCCATCAAAAAAACTTGAAATGATTATTTATTATGAAAGATATGTTGTTATTCAAGGAGGTCTTGCAAAACGTTCAGATGGAAGTTTTTTAAAAAAAGGAGATTTTTTAACAGAAGAAGAGTATTTATATTTTTTAGATAGATTGCCGAACAATAATCAAGATTTAGAAGATAATGATCCTAATAAATTCATTGCTAAGATGGGAGGGGAATGTATTAAAGATTTATTAAATCGTATTGATTTGGATAAATTATCTTTTGAATTAAGAGATCAATCGAAAAATGAAACGTCTAAACAAAGAAGAATAGAGGCATTAAAACGATTACAAATCGTGGAATCTTTTAGAGAGGGAAAAAAAAATGGTGGAGATCCATCTTGGATGATTGTTCATGTCTTATCAGTCATTCCTCCAGAACTAAGGCCTTTAGTTCCTTTAGATGGGGGAAGGTATGCAGCTTCGGACATGACTGATTTATATCGAAGAGTTCTGATAAGAAATAATCGTTTAAAAAGGCTTATAGAAATTAAAGCTCCAGAAGTTATTCTTCGAAATGAAAAAAGAATGTTACAAGAATCTGTAGATTCTTTATTTGATAATTCAAGGAAAGTATCTGCAGTAAAATCAGAGGCAAATAGACCATTAAAATCGTTATCAGATTCTTTAAAAGGAAAACAAGGACGTTTTAGACAGAATCTACTTGGTAAGAGAGTTGATTATTCTGCAAGATCTGTTATTGTAGTAGGTCCTCATTTAAAACTACATGAATGTGGTTTACCTAAAGAAATGGCTGCAGAATTATATAAACCTTTTGTAATAAGGAAATTAATTGAAAGAGGTATAGTTAAAACGGTAAAATCAGCTAAAAAAATTATCGATAAAAGAAATCCTGTTATATGGGATATTTTGGAAAATGTTTTAAAGGGGCATCCTGTTTTATTAAATCGAGCACCTACTTTACATAGACTCGGAATTCAAGCTTTTCAACCTAAAATGATAGAAGGAAAAGCAATTCAATTACATCCTCTAGTTTGTGCTGCATTCAATGCAGATTTTGATGGAGATCAAATGGCCGTTCATTTACCATTATCTTATGCTTCTATATTAGAAGCACAATTATTAATGTTAGCATCTCAAAACATTTTAAATCCTGCAAATGGATCACCTATAACAGTCCCTTCTCAAGATATGGTACTAGGTTTATATTACATGACAAAACCACTTTTATCTGATGATAATAAAAAAATAAAAGGAGAAGGTAAAATTTTTTATTCTCCTGAAGAAGTAGAAATAGCATATAATCAAAAAATAGTAGATTTACATGCCTTAATCAAGGTAAAAGTAAACATACGTAAAAATAAAACCTTGTATAAAAAAATTATAGAAACTACAGTTGGAAGAGTTTTATTTAATCAAGTAGTTCCTAAAAAAGTAGGATATATCAATGAATCACTTACTAAAAAATCTTTAAGAGAAATTATAGGAAAAATATTGTATTTAACCGATGTTCCTACTACTTCAAATTTTTTAGATGATATCAAAGAATTAGGTTTTTATAATGCTTTTAAAGGTGGTCTTTCGTTTGGATTAGGAGATATTATAACACCTAATAATAAAAAAGAAATGGTTGAAGATGCCATAAATAAAGTTGATAATGTAAAAAATCATTATAATATGGGATTGATCACGAATAATGAACGTTATAATCAAGTGATTGATATATGGACTAATGCAAATACTATGTTAACGGAACAAGTAATGAAACATATGTCTGAAGATCGAAAAGGGTTTAATCCTGTTTATATGATGTTAGATTCTGGAGCAAGAGGTTCAAAGGAACAAATTCGACAACTTTCAGGAATGCGTGGTTTAATGGCAAAACCTCAAAAAACAGGTGCTTCTGGAGGTGAGATAATTGAGAATCCTATTTTATCTAATTTTAGAGAAGGTCTATCTATTTTAGAGTATTTTATTTCTACTCATGGAGCAAGAAAAGGGTTAGCTGATACTGCTCTAAAAACAGCAGATGCTGGATATCTTACAAGGAGATTAGTCGACGCAGCACAAGATGTAATTATTAAAATGGAAGACTGTAATACCTTGAGAGGATTAGAAATGGTCGCATTAAAAAAAAATGAAGAAGTCATTGAAACATTGTTTAACAGAATTTTAGGACGAACATCTTTATATGATATTTATCATACGGAAACGAATAATTTAATTATTTCTTCTGGTGAAATGATAGATGAAGAAATTGCAAAAACTATTGAATCATGTAATATTGAAATGGTTATGGTACGTTCTCCTCTTACATGTGAAGCAAAAATGGGAATTTGTTCTAAGTGTTATGGAAGAAATTTATCTACAGGAGAAATGGCTCATAAAGGAGAAGCAGTAGGTGTTATTGCCGCACAATCTATAGGAGAACCAGGAACACAGTTAACTTTACGTACATTTCATGTTGGTGGAACAGCAGGAAATATTGCTGAATCATCACAAATAAAAGCAAAATATGATGGATGGATAGTATTTGATGATTTGAAATTTGTAGAGACAAAAAAAGACGATAAAAAAATTGGAATAGTTGTATCAAGAACTGCAGAAATGAAATTATTGAATGAAGATAAATCTTCTATTTTAATGATTAATAATATTCCCTATGGATCTTCTTTATATGTAAAGGATGGAACAAAATTAAAAAAAGATACCATTATTTGTAAATGGGATTTATATAATGCAATTATTATTTCTGAATTTGATGGATATGTTTCTTATAAACATATAGAAAAAGGAACAACATTTCAGGTTGAAACAGACGAACAAACAGGTTTTCAAGAAAAGGTAATTACAGAAGTAAGAAATAAAAATTTAATTCCTACATTACAAATTATTGATGATTCTCAAGAAGTTTTAAAAACATATAACCTACCTGTAGGTGCACATTTAATAGTGGAAGATGGAGATAAAATAGAAAAGGGTCAAACACTAGTAAAAATTCCTAGAAAATCAGCTAAATCTGGAGATATTACTGGTGGATTACCTAGATTATCTGAATTATTCGAAGCACGCAATCCATCAAATCCTGCTGTTGTTTCTGAAATGGATGGTATTGTAAGCCATGGAAAAATAAAAAGAGGGAATAGAGAGATAATTGTAGAATCTAGAACAGGAGAAATTAGAAAATATCTAGTTAAATTATCTAGTCAAATCTTGGTTCAAGAAAATGATTATGTAAAAGCTGGAATGCCTTTATCAGATGGAGCAATTACACCTAATGATATTCTTAATATCAGAGGTCCTAGAGCTGTACAAGAATATCTTATTCAAGAAATACAAGAAGTATACCGTTTACAAGGTGTAAAGATTAATGATAAACATTTTGAAGTGATTGTCTTACAAATGATGAGAAAAGTAGAAGTAATAGATGTTGGCGATACAAAGTTTTTGGAAGGAAATATTGAATATAAAGATGATTTTATGGAAGAAAATGATCGAGTATCTAATATGAAAATAGTAGAACATTCTGGAGATTCTAATTTTAATAATGGAGATCTGATTAGTAATAGAGATTTTATTAATGAAAATACTATATTAAAATATAATCATAAGATTTTAATGAAAGTAAGGAATGCTATCCCTGCTACAGGTAGACCGATATTGCAAGGAATTACGAGATCTGCTCTTCAAACAAAATCATTTATATCTGCAGCTTCTTTTCAAGAAACTACTAAGGTATTGAGTGAAGCGGCAATAAGTGGAAAAACTGATGCATTGCATGGATTAAAAGAAAACGTTATTGTCGGTCATAAAATTCCTGCAGGAACAGGAATAAAAGAGTATGAAAATATTCATGTAGATCTTTTAGAATAAAATTTTTTATTCCCATTTATTTTTGATAGATAATGTTTTATTTAAAATGATTTTTCCATTATGTACTTCTTCTACACAGAAATATCCGATTCGTTGAAATTGTAAATAATCTCCTTTTTTAACTTTTTTTAAAAATGGTTCTGCATATCCTATAATAGTTTTTTTGGAATTTGGATTGATTTCATACTCATCGAGTAGTTTATTATTTTTTTTTTTCAAAAATAATGTTTTATATATATTTATTTTTATAGGAAAAATATGAGGAATCGAAACCCAATGTAAAGTACTTCTAATTTTTTTTATAGATTCTGTTTTTGAAAAATAATTACAGTGGATTTCTTTAATTTTTCCTTTTTCATTTTTTACAACATATTTTGCTTCAATAACATAAGATCCTTTTAATCTTACCTTATTCCCAATAAATAAACGAAAAAAATTGTCTTTTTTTTCTTCTAAAAAATCTGATTCTTCAATATATATATTTTTAGAAAATGGAACATTTCGTATTCCTGAATGTTTATCCTCAGGATTATTTTTTAATTTGATCCATTCTATTTTATTTGAACAATAATTATCAATAATGATTTTAACAGGGTTTAATACTACCATTACTCTTGTAGAAATTTTGTTTAAATGTTTTCTTCCCCAATATTCCAATAAAGAGATATCAATCATACTATTTCTTTTTGTAATTCCTATTTTATGAATGAAATCTTTTAAAGCAATAGAGGGATATCCTCTTTTTTTTAATCCGCATATTGTTAGTATACGTGGATCATCCCAAGAATAGATAATATTTTTTTTAATTAAATATTGAATTTTTCTTTTACTTGTTACAGTATTACTTATATTAAGTCTTGAAAATTCTATTTGTTTTGGTCTTATTTTTGATGTATTAAGATTAATTTTCTCTAAAAACCAATTATACAAAGGTCTTTTATTTTCAAATTCTAATGAACATAAAGAATGTGATATTTGTTCAATATAATCACATTGACCATGTGTCCAATCATATGTAGGATAAATACACCATTTTGATCCGGTTTTGTGATGTGTTTTATAAAGAATTCTATACATTATTGGATCCCTCATATTTATGTTTGGAGAACTCATATCTATTTTAGCTCTCAAAACACATGTTCCTTCTCGAAAAAATCCATTTTTCATTTTTTCAAAAAGATCTAAGTTTTCATTTATAGATCTTTTTCTATTAATACTATTAATTCCAGATTCAAAAGAATCTTTTCTTTGAAATTTTATATCATATTTTGATTGCGTATCAATATATGCAAATCCTTTTTTGATTAATTTTATTGCCCATTCATAAAGATTTTGAAAATAATCAGAAGCATAACTTTCCTTATTCCACCGAAATCCTAAAAATAACAAATCTTTTTTTATTGATTTTACATATTTTTCATTTTCTACAGTAGGATTGGTATCATCAAATCGTAAATAAACTGGAGCTTTATATTTTCTTCCTAATTCGAAATTTAAACATATTGCTTTAACGTGACCAATATGTAAATATCCATTTGGTTCCGGAGGAAAACGAAATTTTATTTTTTCTAAAGGAAATCCATCTTTGATGTCTTTCTCTATAATTTTTTCAATGAAATTAAAATGAGTAATACGAAAAAAATTTTAATCAATTATTGTAATATAATACAATTAATTTTTTTTAAAAAAATACTTTTATTTAATTTTAATTAATGTTACAATAGTTAATCAGTTAAAAATTGAATTATTCAAATATTATTCAATGGATATTGGAATATACTCCGATTGATCAGGATAATGGAATAAAATTTTATAAACCTGGTTTAGAAAGAATAAAAGATTTTTGTTCATATTTAGGAAATCCTCAAAAATATTTCAAAAGTATTCATATAGGAGGAACAAATGGAAAAGGATCTACTGCACATATGTTGTCTTCTATTTTTCAAGAAGAGGGATATAATACAGGACTTTTTATTTCTCCTCATTTAATAGATTTTAGAGAAAGGATTATTTATAATGGAATTTTAATAGAAAAAAAATTTATAGTACATTTCATTGAAGAACATAAACAATTTATAGAAAAAAAAAGTATTTCATTTTTTGAAATGAATACTGCTTTAGCTTTTCAATATTTTAAAGAAAAAAAAATAAATATTGCTATAATTGAGGTAGGATTGGGAGGAAGATTAGATTCAACAAATATTATCCATCCTGAATTATCCGTAATTACGAATGTTAGTAAAGATCATACAGAAATTCTTGGAGAAAAAACAATTCAAATTGCTTATGAAAAAGCAGGAATTATTAAAAATACGGTACCAGTTGTTATAGGACGAATAAAATCAAAACAATTAAAATATTTTTTTTTAAAAGAAGCTTTTAAAAAACATTCTCCTATCTATTTTACAGATAGTAATGAAAAAAATATAAAATATAAAATTCCTTTTCAAGTAGATTATCAATCTATTAATAGGGATACGGTAATAAATGTTATAAATATTATAAACAAGAAAAAAAGATTTATAATTTCTAATAAATCAATAAAAGAAGGATTTAAAAATGTAATAAAAAATACAAGTTTTAGAGGTCGTTGGCATATTCTTAAAGAGAAGGATCCAAAAATTATTTGTGATATTGCTCACAACGAAAAAGGATTTTGTATGATAAATAAACAACTGAAAAAAGAATTCTATAAACAATTACATTTAGTTTTAGGTTTTGTAAAAGAAAAAAATGTTAAAGATTTTTTTAAGTATTTACCTGATAAATCATATATTTATTTTTGTCAGCCTAATATAAAACGAAAATATCCTATTGAATGTTTAAAGATTATAGCTAATAATTTTTTTTTCAATAGAAAAACAATAAGTTTTCATGTTACTGTAAAAGATGCTTTTTTATACGCAAGGAAAAAATCTAAAAAAAATGATTTAATTTTAATTAGCGGAAGTACTTTTGTCGTATCTGAAGTTCTTTTTTTTCATAAATTTGAATAGTTTATTTCTCATGGGCAATTAGCTCAGTTTGGTTTAGAGCATCTGTTTTACACGCAGGAGGTCACTGGTTCAAATCCAGTATTGCCCATTTTCTTTATATTTTCTAATATAAAATTAAGAATTTTATCTTTTTCTTTTGGATGGAACCAAATGATATCCTTTTCATTTTTATACCATTTCATTTGTTTCTTTGCATATTTCATAGTATTGATTTTTATATTTTCTATAGATGTTTTAAGATTATTTCCTTTTTTTTCTAAAAATGAAAATAATTCTTGATATCCGATAGTTTTTAAGCTATTTAATGTTCTATAAGGATAATAATTTTTTGCTTCAAGTAATAATCCTTTTTCCATCATAGTTTCTACTCTTTTATGGATTCTATCAGAAATTTCTTCTTTAGATAAAGTGATTCCAATTTTTAAGATTGAAAATGGTCTTTTTTTATTTTTTTTTTTAAAAAAAAAAGATGGATGATACCCTGTTGACTGAAATATTTCTAAATATCGAATGATACGCCTAGGGTTTTTTATATCTAAAACATCTTCCTTTTTTTTTATTTTTTTAAATTCTTTCTGTAAAAATTCAATCCCTCTTTCTTTTAATTGATTATTTAGATTATTACGGACTTTTAAATCAATTTCAGGAATTTCAGATAATCCTTCTGATATTGCTTTTTGATACAAACTAGATCCACCAACAGAAATAAGAATAGAGTATTTCATGAATAATTCATGAGACTTTTTTAAAAAATCTCTCTCAAAACATTTAGCATTATAATATTGATTAATGCCTAAGTGTCCTATAAAATGATGGGGAATGGAAATAAGATCTTTTTCATTTGGCATTGAAGTTCCTATTTTTAATTCTCTATAAAATTGCCTAGAATCTAAAGAAAGAATTTCAGTTTTAATCCTTTTTGCTAAAAAAATAGATAGATAAGTTTTTCCCACACAAGTTGGGCCTAAAATCATAACAAGAAGTTTTTTTTTCATTCTTTAAAAAGAGGAAAATATTTTGATAAATTGGAATACATACAATAATCAACCAATACTAGTGCAGTCATAGATTCTACAATAGGAACAGCTCTTGGCAATACACATGGATCATGTCTACCTTTTCCTTCTATATATATAGTTTCTCCCTTTTTATTAATAGTACGTTGTTTTTTCATAATTGTTGCTACTGGTTTAAAAGCTATTCTAAAATAAATATCCATTCCATTGGATATTCCTCCTTGGATACCTCCAGAAAAATTTGTTGATGTAGTTCCATTTGAATAAAATAAGTCGTTATGTTGTGATCCTAAAAGTTTTGTACCATCAAAACCACTTCCATATTCAAATCCTTTTACAGCATTAATAGAAAGCATCGCCTTTCCTAATTCAGCATGTAATTTTTCAAATACTGGTTCTCCTATTCCTGCAGGAAGATTTTTTATCACACATGTGATAATTCCACCAATAGAATCTCCATTTTTTTTTATTTTTTCCACTTCGCTAATCATTTTATTGGATGTTTTTGAATCAGGACATCTTAAAGGACTTCTTTCAATTGACGTTAAAGATAAATCCAATTCTTCATAAGATTTTTCAATAGAAATATTTCCAACACTAGACACATAAGATATTATGCTTACATTTTTTAATAATTGTTTTGCAATTGATCCTGCTACAACTCTACAAACAGTTTCTCTAGCTGAAGATCTTCCTCCTCCTCTATAATCTCTTATTCCATATTTTTTTTCATAAGTAAAATCAGAATGAGAAGGTCTATAAGCATGTTTTATATGATCATAATCTTTTGATTTTTGATCTTTATTATATATTAGAAATCCAATAGGAGTTCCAGTAGTTTTATTTTCAAATATACCAGATAGAATCTGTACTCTATCTTTTTCTTTTCGTTGAGTAACGATTGATGATTGTCCCGGTTTTCTTCTGTTGAGATCAAATTGAATTTTATCTATGTTAATTGTTATTCCTGAAGGACATCCATCAATGACTCCTCCTAAAGCTAATCCATGACTTTCTCCAAACGTGCTTACTCTAAATAATTTTCCAAAAATATTACCTGCCATAGCAAAAATCTTAATTAAGATAAAAAATAAAATTATTTTCTAATATTTGTTTTTCGTGTTTNCATTCTTATTATGTTTATAGTGATTCATAAATCGTTTTAATTCAATCCAAAAGAATCGTTTGATTATTTCATTTTTGTCGAAAATGCTTAATTTTTTTTGTATTTCAGGAAGAAACTTTTTCATATTTTTTTCATCAACAATGGTTTGTTGTATTTTTTGTAAAATATGTGAAATTTTTTTTTCATATATTTCGATTTCCGTAGGAATGGTAACGTGATGAAAATTTTTCTTGATTTTTTTTTCAAATAGTTTAACGGTCTTTTTTTCTCTATTATTTATAATACAAATAGATATTCCTTTATTTCCTGCTCTACCAGTACGACCACTTCTATGAATATAAATATCATATTCTCTTGGAATATCATAATTAATAATATGTGTAATATTTTTTACATCTATTCCTCTAGAAGCAACATCTGTTGCAACGAGAAATTGTAATTTTTTTTTTCTAAATTTATTCATTACACGTTCTCTTTGTATTTGAGTCATATCTCCATGTAAAGATTCTGTATTGTATCCATCTTGATTTAAATAATCATTTATGATTTTAGTTTCTTTTTTTGTCCTACAAAATATAATTCCATATATTTCATAGTTCATATCCATAATTTTTTTTAAAACTAAATATTTTTTGTTTGAATTATTTACTGTATAATAGACGTGTTTTACATTATTACATCCGATATTTTTTTTACCTACAGTAACTTCTTTAGGATTTGTTAAATAACTTTGTGCAATTTGATGGATATAACTATTCATAGTTGCAGAAAATAATAATGTACGTTTTTTCTTAGGAAGAAAATTAATGATACAGTCTAATTCTTCTTTAAATCCCATACTCATCATTTCATCTGCTTCATCAATAATTAAATTTTTTATATTGGAAAAACTTAATTTCTTGCGTCTAATAAGATCATAGATCCTTCCTGGAGTTCCTACAATAATGTGAATATTTTTCTTTAAAGATTGAATTTGTCTTTCTATACTAGTACCTCCATATATAGATAAAATTTTGATAAGAGGAGAATATTTTGCAAATAATAACAAATCATTAGTAATTTGCAGACATAACTCTCTTGTAGGACATAAAATCAAAGACTGAATATAATTCAATTGATAATTAATTCTTTGAATCATTGGTAATCCAAACGCAGCGGTTTTTCCGGTTCCTGTTTGAGCTAAAGCAATGATATCTTCGTTCGAAGATAAAAATATAGGAATTACTTTTTCCTGAATAGGTGTTGGATACTTAAATCCAATTGATTCTAATGCTTTAATAATGTTGTCATTAAAAAAACAGTATTCTTTAAATGTTTTCATAAGATAAATAAAAAACAATATGTTTTCATATTTGTAACATACAGAATATATTGAAAAGTTTTTATAATAAATTTATTAATATCTTTAAATGTTTTTTTTTATATTTTTTTTACATATTTGATTAATGATAAAATCATATCTTATGAATAATAAAATTGATGATATAGTCATTCCTATTCCCAATCCCATCCATACTCCTGAACCATCCATATAATTAGATAAAAGAAAAGCTAATGGAATAGCTATAATCCAATAAGAAAAAAAAATAATATACATAGGAATTTGAACATCTTGTAACCCTCTCAATGCTCCCATCAGTATTCCTTGTAATCCATCAAATATCTGAAATATACTAGAAATTATTATCATTTTTTCTGTTATTGAAAATAACTCCTCATCATTTTTAATGTACATACGAGGAATTTCTTTTCTAAAGAACAAAAAAAAGAAACTGCATATTAACATAAAAAAAATTCCCATTAAAAAAATTGATGTTCCAATTGTTTTTAATTTATGATAATTTTTTAACGCAACTTGTTGTCCCATTCTAACTGTAGCGGCAATAGATAATCCTGTACTTAGCAAATAGGATGATGATACTAAATTAAGAACAATTTGATGTGCAGTTAAAATTTTTAATCCACATCTACCAGATATAAAAGAAGATACAGCAAACGTACTGAATTCGAATAACATTTGAAATCCGGAAGGAATTCCTATTCGCAAAATTTCCGCAAAATATTTTTTTTTAAAAAAAAATTGAATATTACAATAATAATTATGTACTTTTTTTTGTTTTCTTAATAAAAGAATCATCACAAATAACATAAAAATACGAGATATTAAAGTAGAATACGCAACTCCTAATACACCCATTTTAGGAAAACCAAAACTTCCTTTAATTAAAACATAATTTAGAATTATGTTGAGAATAGATGAAGACCATACTACAATAATACTTGGATAATTGAGAGATAATCCTTCCGAAAATTTTCTAAAGACTTCGAATATCATCCATGGAACAAATGTAATAGATATAATTCTTAAAAAAGAAATCGAATCATGTAAAACTTCTTTAGGTTGTCCTAAATATGGAAGAATATAAGAAAATATATAAACCATAATATACATGATAATAGATAAAAACGTGTTCATAATAAGACCATGAAAAAGGATTATTGCACCTTTTTTATACTCTTTTTTGGCATCTACATAAGTAATTAATGGAGATATTGCTGTTGATATTCCTAATCCAAAAATGATTACAATAAAAAATGTTGATGTTGCTAGTGATACAGAAGCTAAAGATTTTTTTCCTAACAATCCAATCATAAAATTGTCAAAAAAATTTACAGAAAGGGCTCCTAATTGAGAAAAAAATATGGGTAAAGCTAATTCTGTATTTTTCTTAAAATTTTTTAAATATTTTTTCAAAAAAAGAAGTGTTTCAAATTTTTTTTGAAAAAGAAGATATTTCGATAAATGGTAATTGTTTTTTTAAAACAGGAAATAATTTGTTTTTTCTTTTTAAGAAAGGAATTTCATTTATTTTATCATTATATATATATCCTAATCCTATTCCTTGATTTAAAATAGGGGAATAATTTCCAGAAGTAACATATCCAATCTTATCATGTTTTTGATTTAATAGAAAAGATCCTTCTCTTGGGATGCAATGCGAATTTTTATCTTGCAAAGAAAATGGAAAAAATTTTTTGTATTTTTTTTCTTTTATTTGTTTTTTTAAAACATTTTTTGCAATAAATGGTTTATTGAAATCAACTATCCAAGATAATCCTGCTTCTATTGGGGTGGTAAATTCTGAAATATCCTTTCCATATAGACGATATCCCATTTCTAATCTTAAAGAATCTCTACTAGCAATGCCACAAGGATGAATTTTTCCATTTCCTATATGAAAAATATCATCCCATATTTTTTCTACATATTTGTTTGGAATATATAATTCTAACCCCTGAGATCCCGTATATCCTGTATTAGATATTAAAATATTTTTTACTCCTGATAATTCTCCAATCGAAAAATGATAAAAAGGAATTTGATGTAATAAAATATTTGTAAGTTTTTGTATATAAAAGTATGATTGAGGACCTTGTATAGATAAAAGTGCGTATTCTATAGAAAAATCTATTAGATCTATCCTTTTCCATTTTTTCTTATTTTCATTGATCCAATTTTTATTTTTTTCAATGTTTATTGCATTTACTATTAACAAAAATTCTATATCAGAAATTTTATAAATAACTAAATCATCCATAATCCCTCCTAGTTCATTCACAAGGCATGTATATTGTGCTTGTCCTATTCTAATTTTATTAATATCATTTGTCGTCAAAAATTGAATTAATTCTCTCGATTTTTCTCCTTTAATTAATAGTTTTCCCATATGACTTACATCAAAAATTCCGATATTTTTTCTTACAAAAAGATGTTCTTTTAAAGAAGAAATATATTGTAAAGGCATATAAAATCCCGCAAAAACACACATATTTGCTCCTAATTGAAGATGCTTATTATATAATTTGGTTTTTTTAAAATCCTTTTTTATATTGCTCATTACAGAATATTTTTACTTTGAATTATAACAAATTTATGCAATGAATAGGGATTTATAAAAAATGTAAAAATTTTTTATTATTCTTTAATATTTTAATTCTTTATATTTTTTTATTAAAAATTAATTCATGAGTTTATCTATATAGTTATTTATAATTATTTTAAACCATATTGTATATAAATGAGGAAAAATTCGAATACTTTTAATTAATTTTTTTAATGATATCCACTTCCAATTATCAACTTCTTCCTTATTTATAATAGGATATTTGTTGTAGTTTCCTATAAATACATGATCTAATTCATATTCAATTAATCCATTTTTTAATAATTCATGATAAATAAAAAAAAATTTTTGTTCTAAAAAACAATCAAATCCCATTTCTTGTAATAAACAACGATGTGCTGCATTGATAAGAGATTCATATTTTTTAGGATGACTACAACATGTATTAGTCCATAATAAAGAAGAATGATATTTTTTATGGGATCTTTTTTGTATCATTAAATCATTTTTTTTATTGAAAATAAATACAGAAACAGCCCTATGAAATAATCCTTTTTTATGAATTTTTTCTTTGCTTTCAAATCCAATAATTTGATTTTTTTTTCCTATAATGGGAATAAGATTATGTTCTTTTGTTTCATTAAACTTATTTAATATTTCTTTATTATTATTCATTTTTTAATAAAATTATAATGTAATTTTATGGATCGTTATTTGTGTATTCATAACAATGAATAAAAAAATTCAAAATCTTTTAATAAAATTAAATCATTTGGGAAAATCTACTTTTTTAGAAATTATGAAAATAAAGTTCATTTTTTTATCCGAAAAATTAGATATTCTTGTTGCAAAAATGCCGATTAACAAAAGAATTACTCAACCATTTGGATATCTCCATGGAGGTGCAACCTCAACCTTATCTGAAAGCGTAGGAAGTTCGTTATCTTTTTTGAATATTTTGAATATAGAGAAAAGTAAAAAAAATAAATCATATGTTTTTAACATTGAAAATTCAATCAATCATATTCGAAGTATGAAAAGTGGGATATTATTTGCTATGGCAAAAATTTTACATAAAGGAAAAACTACTCATTTTTTAAGAATTAATATTTTTAATGAAAAAAAAATTCCTATTAGTTTTTGTAAAATGACAAATCTCATAATAAAAAAAGATGTTTCATGTTAAAAAAAATTAAATTATTTCAATTATATCGAAAAATAATAAAAAACTATCATAATAAAAATAAATTTGTGATTTTAAAAAAACCTTTTGAAAATAAAATTTATTTTTATTATGAGCATCAATCCCAAGGATTAAAATATTTTTTTATACAAGATTTTTATCATGAAAAAACAATAAAAATTTTCTATAAAACAATTTATTATACGGATCTAAATGTAGAGGATAATAAAAAAGATTTTTTAAAAAAAAATTTTTCGTATTTAATTCCAAATTCCTCAGACTATCTTAAATTGATAAAAAAATCAATTTTTTTTATAAAAAAAAAACTTTTTGATAAAGTTGTTGTTTCTCGTACTGTTAAAATTCCGTTTGAAAAGTTTTTTTTTAAAAAAACTTTTCAACATTTAATTCTGAACTATTCTAATACTTTAATAAGTATTTGGTATGATCCATTGTATGGCACATGGATTGGGAATACTCCAGAGTTATTAATGGAATGTATAGGAAAAAAATTAAAAACAATAGCCTTAGCAGGAACCATATGGGATTCTAATACATGGGGAAAAAAGGAATTAAGAGAACATAAAATTGTTATTCGATACATCATTGATTTATTACTTCAATATTATCAAGGTAAATTATTTGTTTATCCAACAATTCCTTTAAAAATTGGATCTATAAAACATTTAAAAACTATTATTTCCTTTGATTTTTTAGAAAAGCCAGATTATTATGAAATATTAAATCTTCTACATCCTACTCCTTCTATCTGTGGATTTCCTAAAAATCAATCTATGTATTTTATAAAAAAAAATGAACCATTTCATAGAGAATTTTATACGGGAAGTATTGGAATCATTGATAATATTAGTATGGAATTATATGTAAACCTAAGGTGTGCGAAGGTTTATAAAAAAAAAATAACATTATATGCTGGAAGCGGAGTTACTTATGAGAGTAATGTTTATCAAGAATATATAGAAACAGAACAAAAAATAATAAACGTACTATCATATTTGCATTTTATATAATTTTTTTTCTGTGAAAAGGTCGTATAATGAGTCGAACACTTTTATTATAATGAAAATATTGTATAATCCAATTTGTTAAAGCAATTGCGCGATTTCTAAATCCTACTAAACTTACAAGATGAACAAACATCCAAATAATCCAAGCTAAAAATCCTTTTAATTTAAAACAAGAAAAATCACAAACCGCCTTATTTCTTCCAATTGTAGCCATGGATCCTAAATTCTTAAAAAGAAAAGGAGAAATATTCTTTTTGTCTAAAAAGAAATTCATATTATTAAAATTATTAACTAAATAATTTCCTTGTTGTATTGCTGGAGGAGCAGTCATAGGATATCCATTTGGATAAGATGGATTCATATTCATTAATGCAACATCTCCAATAGCAAAAATATTTTTATATCTGATTGTCTGCATGTAATGATTAACCAAAATTCTATTTTTTTTAATATCATCCTTTAAGAATCCTTGAATCAGTGCACCTTTAACTCCCGCAGCCCATATTACATTGACGGTATCTATTTTTTTATTTTTTTCTGTAAATACTTCTTTTCCATTATAGTCTTTTACTAAACAATTTAACCAAATGGTTACCCCTAATTCTTTTAAGTTTTTATAAGCTTGTTTTGCAGATTCTTCAGACATTCCATCTAATAATCTTTTTGATGCTTGTAGTAAGTGTATATTCATATGTTGTACATCTAAATCGGGATAATCATTAGGCAATACATATCTTTTCATTTCTGCTAAAGCTCCAGCTAATTCTACTCCTGTAGGGCCACCTCCAACAATAACAAAATTCATCAGTCTTTGTCTTTCTTTTATATCTTTTTTTAATAATGCGGATTCAAAATTTTGTAATATTAGACTTCTTAGATTTAATGCTTCTGGAATAGATTTCATAGGAAATGAATAAAATTCAATATTTTTATTTCCAAAATAGTTTGTTATAGATCCCGTAGCGATAACGAGATAATCGTAATCTAATTCTCCAATGTTTGTATAAATCATTCGTTTACAGGTGTTTATAGAATATACATTGGCTAATCTAAAAAAGAAATTTTTTGTATTTTTTACTATATTTCTAATGGAATGTGCAATTGAATCTGGTTCTAAACCAGCTGTTGCTACTTGATATAGTAAAGGTTGAAATGTATGATAATTATTTTTATCTATAAGTATAACTTGATATTTATCTCTTCTTAATTTTTTTGCTATTTGTAATCCAGAGAATCCAGCACCAATAATAATTACTCTTTTCAAATTTTTTCTTTTTGGAATATTCATAGTAAGAAATTTGATGAAAAAGCTAATTTATGTATATTTTATTTTTAATTGTAAATTAATATTTTTAATTAAAAAATAGATTTTATGTCATATTATTTATCTGTTATTATATTTTTTTTATTAAGTCTTTTTGTTCATAGAACGTTGAAAAATAAATTAAGGAATGGATCTAAAATTATTTCAAGCTCTCATATGAGTGGAGAAGAAATTGCTAAAAAAATGTTGAATGATTATTCGATTGACGATGTTAACGTTTTATGTACAGAAGAAGAATTTTCTGATCATTATAATCCTTTAGATAAAACAATAAACTTAAGTCAAAAAGTTTTTTATAGTAAAGATTTAACTTCTCTTGCGATTGCATCACATGAATCTGCACATGCAATACAACATAAAAATGGATATGAATTACTTAAAATGAGAAATCATTTGGTACCTATTTTAAATTTTAGTTCAAGGTTTGTTAATTTAGCTATTTTATCGGGTTTATCGATATTTTATCATTCCAGTGGGAGAGAATCAATGATTCTTAAATTAGGAATAGGATTATTTTTTCTTGTTATCTTATTTTCATTAATTACATTACCTATTGAGTTTAATGCTAGTAAAAGAGCTTTGTTTTGGATTAGAAATAAAAAAATAGCTAATTCCAAAGAAGATATGAAAATTAAAGAGTATTTAACATGGGCGGCAATGACTTATGTTATATCTACTTTAGGAAGTATAATTGAGTTTACCTATTTTATTTCATTTTTTCATAATCGTCATTCTGATAAGGAATGATAAAAATTTTATTTTTTTCCATTGAAAAAGAAGACAATAGATAATGCATTTTTATTATTCATTATTTATTGGAAATCTTTTTTTTTCTATTTTTTTGATTTTTTGGACTAGGTCTAAGTTTTCCGTACGTTTTGTTTCGTATTTTACCTCTTCGAGTTTTTTTATCTCCTTTTCCCATATTTTTCTATTTTTTTTATTATTTTTTCATGTATAACATGAGATTTTTCTTCTAAATATTGTCTCGAACAATTATTGTTTACTAAAATATCCGATGCTTTTTCTCTCATTTTATTTGAAATTTGATTTTTTAAACGATTTATAATTTCTATTTCATTTAAATTATCTCTTTTTATAATTCTTTCGATTTTGTTTTTTAAAGGAGAAGATAAATTGATAATCATATCGCAATCCTTATAGCTTCCACTTTCGAATAACAAAGCTGATTCCTTAATAAGATAAAACCTTTTTTTATCAATGTTGGAATTGACAATAGCAATCATCCATTTTTTAAAATCTATTTTTATCCATGGATGAATAATAGAAGATAATAATTTTAACGCATCATAATTATTGAACAAAATTTTTGATAAAAAAAACTTATTTATTTTTTTTTCTTTTGTATAAGAATTTTTTCCAAAAAATTTTATTATTTTTTTTTTGATAAGACTCATTTTATTCATTAGTATTCTACATCTTTCGTCTGATGAGTACACAGGGATTCCTTTTTTTTTTAGGTGATAAGAAAATAAACTTTTCCCAGATCCCATTTTTCCTGTTACTCCTATTAATACACATTTCATTTTTTATTAATTTTTTGTTTTTTTTCTAAACTATTATGATTGGAATGTTCATAACGAAGTTTTGTTAAATCTTTAGATATTGTATTTTTCTCAATTTTGATTTGTCCTAATATTGATTCTATAATACAATAATCATTAGTTACTTCTGAAATTTTTCCATGTATTCCTGAATTTGTTACAACATATTTTCCTTTTTTTAAACTTTGATGAAATTCTTTATCATCTTTTTGTTTTTTTATTTGAGGTCTTATCATAAAAAAGTAAAATATAATGAAAATTAATGCAAACATCCATAAAGTATTCACAATAGTGCTTTGTTGTAATATTGAAGGATTCATAGTGTAATTAATTATTAATTAAAGTTATTTGAATAGAATTTTTTTATATATCTTATTTTTTTCTTGAAGATACTTAAGAGCCTTATCTAAAATTCCATTAACAAACATTGTACTCTTTTTCATACAAAATATTTTTGCGATTTCTATATATTCATTTATAGTTACTTTAGGAGGAATGTGAGGAAAATATAGAAATTCGCAAATAGCCATTTGCAAAAGAATTAAATCTATAATAGATATCCTTTCTACATTCCAATTATCGGATATTTTATTGATTAAATGATTAAATTTTTCTTTATGAAAAATAGTATTTCTATATAAATTTAATATGAATTTTTTATTTTCTTTATTATAAATATTATATAATTTAAAATCGTTATTAGAATTATTGATTAATTGTAAAGTTTTTTTAACCATTTGATGAACGAAATCAATATTTTCTTTTTCATAGAGAATATAGGAATCTTGAACTAAAGATTCTATCCAAGTTTCACTTGATATGAAAAGAAATTGATAACATTTTAATAAAAATTTTTTCTCTTCTTCAAAAGAAGAGCAAGGAACTTCAAAAAATTTATATTTTTTTGATTTTTTTTTCAATTCCTGAAGAAAGAAAAAAATACTTTCTTTTTTATTTTTAAAAAATATTTTTCTGTCATTATATTGATCTACTAAATATTGATGGTTAGATAATATTTTAATTACGGAATTACATGAAAAATTATCTATGTAATTGAATTTTTCTTCTTTTCTATTCAATTGTTTTTTAATGTTTAACGAATTTTCTTGTATTGTGATCATTAAACAAAAAAAATGTACATAGAAATTGTTTAATGATTTTATGTTTTCAAGTAAATTTTTTTCAACTTTATATAAATCTATTTTCGATAAATATTGAGCATATAAAAATTTCATACACTGTATTCTCAAGTATCTTCTTATTGACATTTTTTATGAATAAAAAATTTGCTTTTACAATTATATAAATAAAAAATTTGTCCTAAAACAAATTTTTGTAGTTTTTAAAGAACTTATAAAGTTTTATGTTCCATAAAATAAAAAATAAACTATTTTATTATTGAAGTCTAAAAAATATCAAATAAAAATACAAGTGTTGAACTTTTATTATAAGGATATAATCTAAATTTTTGATCAAAAAACAAGAAAAATCATTTTTTTTAATAAAAAATTTGGATAATCTCCTAAAAAAAAAAAAATTTTATATGACAAATTTTAATATTATTATTCTATTTTTTTAATTATTTTAATATGATAAATAATTTGTATATAATTGATATATAATGATTTATAATAATATTAAAATTAATAATAATGTTCTATGATGATAAAAAAAATTAGAATTGTAAAAAAAAATTGAAAAAAATTTCATTAATTTTTCATTAAAAATGGTTTAAAACATTTTTTTTATTTAGATTTGTCCTATTAGGTTTATAATTTTTAATTCGCAATGGAATGGACGGTCTGTTAAGTCATAAAGAAAGAAATGAGATTTGTTCAAAAACATTAAAAACAGGAAGTCGTACATATTTTTTTGATGCAAGAGAAACAAGAGCCGGTGATTACTATTTAACTATTACCGAAAGTAAAAAATATTACAATGAAATAGGAGAAGTTTCATATAAGAAACACAAAATTTATTTGTATAAAGAAGATTTTTCCAAGTTTCAGAATATTTTAGATGATATAATTCGATTTATCATCCATGAGAAAGGAAAGGAAGTTATTTCAGAACGTCACCAAAAAGATTTTAAAAATCATTCCTCTTACAATCAAAAAATGAAGATGAAAGATAAAAATCGAAATGATCAAAAAAAGGACTCAGATAAGAAACAATTAACAAACATTAATTTTGAAGATGTATGATTGATTATGATTGTATCATCATCGATTTTTAATAAATGTATATGTAAATAGATGGTTTATGAAGAACTATATGAATATAATGAATGATATTAACACTTTTATATTCGATGTTGATGGAGTTCTTACAAATTGTTCTTTACATTTATTTCCTGATGGAAATATGGTTCGACAAATGTTTGTAAAAGATGGATATGCAATGCAACGCGCAAAGGACATGGGGTATAATTTGTGTATTATTACAAGGGGAACAGATTTAATGGTTTTTCGAAGATTAAGAGGTTTGAACATTCGTTATATTTATCAGGGCGTCAATAATAAGAAAAAATATTTTGATGAATATTGCAAAATATTAAATATCGAAAAAAGAAAAATTCTTTATATGGGCGATGATATTCCTGATATTGAAATAATGAAATCTGTTGCTCTTCCATGTTCTCCTATCGATGCAGTACAAGAAGTAAAAGATGTTTCGAAATATATTTCTCCAAAAAAGGGAGGTAGAGGTTGTGTAAGAGATGTGATTGAAAAAACGTTGAAAATACAAAATAATTGGTCCTGATTTTAAGTTTTTGAAAAATTTTTATATTATCCAAGGTTTTAAAAAAGATGGATAATATTCTTGAATAAAAGAATCAACATTTGTTTGGTTCTTTTATTATTTTTAGTTATCCCATCCTTCAAAAGATTCCTTTCTCTCTTGTCTTTCCTCTTTGTTTCCAACAAATCCTTCAAAAGATTCCTTTCTCTCTTGTCTTTCCTCTTTGTTTCCAACAAATCCTTCAAAAGATTCCTTTCTCTCTTGTCTTTCCTCTTTGTTTCCAACAAATCCTTTATCAATAAAAAAGAGTCAACATTGAGAAAATGTTGACTCTTTTTATGATATGAGTGATTTAAATATTAAAAAATAATAAAGAGGAAAAATGATAAAAAACTTTTACATCATACCTCCTCCTCCCATTCCACCAGCACCTGGCATTGGAGGAACAGAATTATTCTCTTCTTTTTTAATTTCTGTTACAACACATTCTGTTGTTAATAACATACCAGATACTGAAGCAGCATTTTCTAATGCTACTCTAGCTACTTTTGTCGGATCAATAATTCCTTCAACGATCATATTTTTATATTCACCCATTTTTGCATCATAACCAAAATCTCCTACTCCTTCAGAAACTTTAGCTACTACAACTGATCCTTCTCCACCTGCATTAGCAACAATTTGACGTAAAGGTTCTTCTAAAGACCTTCTTACTATTTGTATTCCAGTATCTTGATCTGAATTATCCCCTTTTGTATTTTTTAATGCATCAACAGCACGAACTAAAGCAACACCTCCTCCAGCAACGATTCCTTCTTCAACTGCTGCTCTAGTTGCATTTAAAGCATCATCAACTCGATCTTTTTTTTCTTTCATCTCTACTTCTGAAGCTGCACCTACATAAAGTACGGCAACACCTCCAGCAAGTTTTGCTAGTCTTTCTTGCAATTTTTCTTTATCATAATCAGAAGTTGTTGTTTCGATTTGCGCTTTAATCTGTTCTACTCTTGCTCGAATATCTTTTTTATTTCCTCCTCCATTAACAATAGTTGTATTATCTTTATCTATAATTACTCTCTCTGCTTTTCCTAGCATATTAATTTTTACATCTTCCAGTTTACTTCCTGTTTCTTCAGAAACTACAGTTCCACCGGTTAAGATAGCAATATCTTCTAACATAGCTTTTCTTCGATCACCAAATCCAGGAGCTTTTATTGCAGCTACTTTTAGTGTTCCTCTGATTTTATTTACTACCAATGTAGCTAATGCTTCCCCTTCTACTTCTTCAGAAATGATAAGTAAAGGTTTTCCGGATTGAGCTACAGGTTCTAATATAGGAAGAAGATCTTTCATTGCTGCAATCTTTTTATCAGATAAAAGAATACGAGGTTGATCAAATTCTGTAATCATTTTTTCAGTATTTGTTACAAAATATGGGGATTGGTATCCTCTATCAAACTGCATTCCTTCTACAACATCAACAGATGTATCAGTTCCTTTCGCTTCTTCTACAGTAATTACACCTTCTTTTCCAACTCGTTCAAAAGCATCTGCTATTAATGATCCTGTTTTTTCATCATTATTTGCAGAAATAGAAGCTACTTGTTGTATTTTTTCTGTATTTCCTCCTACTTCTCTAGATTGTTTTTTTAAATCAGAAATAACAACTTCTAATGCTCTGTCAATTCCTCTTTTTAAATCCATTGGGTTAGCTCCAGCTGCAACGTTTTTTAATCCTTCTCGAACGATAGCCTGTGCTAAAACAGTAGCTGTGGTAGTTCCATCTCCAGCAACATCATTAGTTTTTGATGCTACTTCTTTAACCATTTGTGCACCTAGATTTTCGATAGGATCATCTAACTCAATTTCTTTTGCAACAGTTACACCATCTTTTGTTACTTGTGGTCCACCAAAAGATTTTTGTAAAACTACATTTCTTCCTTTTGGTCCCAAGGTGACTTTTACTGCATTAGCTAATGCATCTACTCCTTTTTTTAGTTTATCTCTTGCTTCAATATCAAATTTAATATCTTTTGCCATAATTTTTAAAATTTTTTAAACAAATTTTTCATCAATTTATAAAGATGACAATGAACTATATAATAGCAATGACATCGGATTCTCTCATAATGAGATATTCCTCATCTTCCCATTTTAATTCTGTTCCGGAATATTTTCCATACAAAACTCTATCTCCTTCTTTTAAAATCATAGGATCATTTTTTTTTCCTTTTCCTACTGCTATAACAGTACCTTTTTGAGGTTTTTCTTTTGCAGTATCAGGGATAATAATTCCTGAAGAAGTTTTAGTTTCAGCAGGATCAGGTTTTACGAGTACACGATCCGATAAAGGTTTTATTTTTACTTCCATCATAATTTTAAATAGTTTATAAGATTTAATCTATAAAAAGCCAAAAACATGCCAAATCAAAAATATATGAAAAATATTGATACTTTTTATAGTTAAGTGTCAATGTGACAGAATACATTTTAACTTTTCAATATTAAAAAATGATTAAGAAGGATAATCAATAATAACATAATAATAGACAATATCCATGTAATATTTTCTAATAATGTATTAGTTCTTTTGATTCCAAAAAATCTAAAATTTTTTTCTGTAAAAAACTGATTGATAGTTTGATCTTTTTTAGGATTTTGTATTAAAATGAGAAAGATAATAAAAATGCATAAAATCATAAGAATAAATCCAATGATATATGTTTTATTATTCATATTTTTTTCATAATAATAAAAAATGAAAAAGAATTATGAAAAAATAACAATTTCATAATCCATATTGTTTAATTTTTCTATATAATGTTCTTTCTGAGATTCCAAGTTCTTTTGCAGTTTTTTTCCTTTTTCCCTTATTTTTTTTTAAAGCTTTTTGTATAAATTCAATTTCTTGTTTTTCTAAAGAGTTGGATGTTTCTAACTCTTTATCTTCTTCTATTTCTATATAGTCTAAATCTTCCTCACTTTTTGAGGAGTCTTCTAATTGGAAAATTGATTTTTTTTTATTATATATTATCATTTTTCCAAAAAAATCATTGATAGATTTTATTTCTTTTCTATTAAAGTGAATATTTGGATTATTTTTGATTAATTGATATGTAATATTTTTTAAGTCATCAAAATTTTTTTTCATATCAAATAATATTTTATAAATAAAATCTATATCTCTTGAAAAATCACGTTGAATAAAATTTTCATTATTTATATGATGTTTATTTGATGAATAAGATAAAGATGGAATATTATTAGGAATGTATTCTTGTAGTTTTTCTATCTTAATTTCACGTTCTGTTTCTACTACAGATATTTGTTCAATTAGATTTTTTAATTGTCTAATATTTCCTGGCCAAGGATAATTTTCTAAATACTTTAATGATTGTTCATTTAATATAATTGGAGGCATATGATATTTTTCTGCAAATTCATGAGAAAATTTATGAAATAAAAATTTTATATCGTTTTTTCTAAGTCTTAAAGGGGGAATATTAATTTGTACGGTATTTAATCGATAATAAAGATCTTCTCTAAATTTTCCTATTTTTATAGATTCTGTCATATTTAAATTTGTAGCAGCAACAATACGTACATTGGTTTTTTGTATTTTAGAAGAACCTACTTTAATAAATTCTCCAGATTCTAATATCCTCAATAAACGTACTTGTGTTGTGAGAGGTAACTCACCTACTTCATCTAAAAAAATAGTTCCTCCATTCGCTACTTCAAAGTAGCCTTTTCTCATACTAGTTGCACCAGTAAATGATCCTTTTTCATGTCCAAATAATTCACTATCTATTGTTCCTTCTGGAATAGCACCACAATTAACTGCAATATAAGAATGATGTTTTCTGAAAGAATATTGATGGATTATTTTTGGAATAAACTCCTTTCCCACACCGCTTTCTCCGAGAACTAATACAGAAATATCTGTTGAAGAAACTTGTAAAGCTTTTTCTAATGCCCTTTGTAAAACTGCGTCATTTCCAACAATTTGAAATTGTTGTTTTATTCTTTGAATAGATTCCATGTTTTATTTGCTATTTCTTAAACTTACTTTCCATTACACAATATTTCCTATTAATGTTGCAGATGTAACGGTCTTGATTTTTACATGTACTATATCTCCTACTTTAAAATTTTTTTTTGGGAAAACAACTCCAAGATTTTGTGAATTTTTTCCATACCAATATTGATCACTTTTTTTTGATATTCTTTCAATTAATACTTCTTGAAGTTTTCCTAAATATTCTTTCATTCGAAAAAGTGAATGTTTCCTTTGTAAGGATATAATTTCTTCTAAACGCCTTTTTTTGATATGATCAGGAACATTATTTTTCAAATTTCTATATGCATAAGTTCCAGGTCTAGGAGAATAAGAAAACATGTATCCATAATTATATTTTACTTGATTCATTAAATCAATAGTATCTAGATGATCTTTTTCGTTTTCATTACAAAATCCTGTCATAATATCGTGAGAAATAGAACATTCAGGAATAATACTTTTAATTTTTTCAATCAAAAAAAGATATTCTTCACGTGTATATTTTCTATTCATTAATTTTAATATTTTATTACTACCAGATTGAACTGGTAAATGAATATGTTTGCATATATTTTTATTTTGAGCAATCACCTTTAAAACTTGTTCTGACATATCATGGGGATTAGATGTTGAAAATCTAATTCTCATGAAAGGAAGATTTTCTGCTATGATTCTTAAAAGATTAGAAAAATCTATAATTTTTTTTTTATGATTTGAATTGGGTTCAATCCATTTATATGAATCAACGTTTTGTCCTAATAAAGTGATTTCTTTATATCCTTCTTTGTACAAAAGATGACATTCATGAAGAATAGAATTAGGACTTCTGCTGATTTCTCTACCTCTCGTAAAAGGAACAATACAAAAAGTACACATATTGTTACATCCTCTTGTTATACTTAAAAAAGTTTTTATTTTTTCTTGATTTAAAAAACGAAAGGGAAGAATGTCTTCATAAGTTTCTTTTTGACTTAAAATATTATTTTTTTTTATCAGTTCTCCCTGATTCAAGGACCTAATAATATATGGTATTTTTTTGTATGCATTTGGATTTAAAAAAAAGTCGATTTTTTTATCTAGTAATTCTCGATTGGATTTCGAAATGCATCCTATAATTCCAAAAAAAATTCCATTTTTTTTTCTAAGATATTCTAGTTCATCTATTTTTTTTTTTAAACTTATTTCAGCTTTTTTTCGTATAGAACAAGAATTAAAAAGAATAAGATTTGCATTTTCTACTTTTTGTGATAGTTGATATCCACATTTTAATAAAATAGAAGCAACAATTTCACTATCTGAAAGATTCATTTGACATCCAAAATTTTCTATATAAAAAAAATTTTCTGATTTGTTTTTTTTTTTTTCTTCCATGAATTATGAATTTTTCATCGTTTATGACATATACAAATTTATATATGAAGATTTTTTTTTCGAAAAAAATTCTATTTTTTTCTTCTACATAAATTCTTTATCAATATTAAAATAATTTTATAACTGATTTCCATTTTTTTTATAAGATTATATTTATAATAATGTTCATGGAAATATTGATCAATATCATTGGTAAAATAAGTTCTTCTATATAAAGAAAATTCAATTTTTTTTATTACAAAAATATAAAATATACTTTTTATTTTTTGTATCTAAACTTTCATAAAAAATGGTTTTTTTATGATTTATTTTAAAATTTATCATTGTGTTTGATTATATTCTTTGTAATGAAATGAATAGAATTTCTACTACCATTATATTTTATTTCATTAAAAAAGTTTAATAATTTTTTTTAATGAATATTGGATGTATTACGGATAAATTAATTTCTAATTTTAGGATTTATAAAAAATATGATAAAGATCTCCCCTACAATTAACGATAAAATAAATAAATCCTTCTTTATATAAGAAGAATTTTTAATACTCACTTTTTGAAGTTTGTGATATCTAACTGAATAATCTCATATTCAGAAATTGAAAATTTCATTTTTTTATCAAAAAATATTTTTGGTTCATTTTTTTAATCTATATGATTTGATATACGGTTGTATATGTCATTTCCATATAATTATAAGAAAATTTGAAATAATACATATACAATTATCATTTATAATGATAGCATTTACAAATGTTTTAAACAAATGTTTCTATCCATTAAAAAAATAATTGAATTACTTCATTAATCATTGTAAATTTACAAAAATCATTATCTAATAATAATAATATAATTCAATAATTATTCAAAAAAAATATTCTTTCTTATTCAAGAATAATTAATATTATATTTTTCTTTTAATAGAAAAAATATTTTTCTAAATTTGCTTTTATAAATAATTTAATAATGGATAATAACAATACAAAATTATACATAGGAAACTTATCATATAATATAACAGAACAAGAATTAAAAAAATACTTTGAAGATGTAGGAGAAGTTTCTAATGTAAAAATTATTTTTGACGAATATAGTTCAAATAGAAGAAGTAAAGGTTTTGGATTTATAGAGATGTCTGATGAAGAAAGTGCTAAGAAGGCTATAGAAAAGTTAAATGGAACAGAATTCATGGGTAGGAAAATCATTGTTTCTGTAGCTAGACCTAGAGGAAAAAAAGATTCTTAACTTTTAAAATGTTTTATCGCTTACATCTGTTTTAACAAATACAATAATTTTAAATAAATATATTTCAAAATAAAGTAAAATAATCTATGAAAAAATTATATGGAACAGGTGTAGCGTTAGTCACACCTTTCAAGGTAAATGGAAAGGTAGATTTTAATGGGCTTGAAAAATTAGTAAAATATGTAGGAAAAAATGGAGTAGACTATCTTGTATTATTAGGTACAACAGCAGAAATATCTACTTTAGAAAAAGAAGAAAAAAAGGAGATTCTTTCTTGTGTATTACATGCAAATAGTGAAAAACTACCTTTAGTTATTGGAATAGGGGGGAATAATACAAAATCTATTATAGCAGAAATTAATTCAATAGAAGAATTAGATCGTTATCATGCAATATTATCGGTTTGTCCTTATTATAATAGACCTTCTCAAGAAGGAATTTATCAACATTATAAATCAATAACTCATTGTACAGAATCTAAGATTATTATTTATAACGTACCTAAAAGAACTGGATTAAACATTCTTCCTGACACTGTATTACGTTTAGCTAATGATTTTGAAAATATCATAGGAATTAAGGAAGCTTCTGGAAATATATTACAATCTTATCAAATTATAAATAAAAAACCAGAAAATTTTTCTGTTATATCTGGAGATGATTTCATTACTTTACCTATTATTTTTGGAGGAGGAGATGGTGTAATATCTGTGATAGCACAAGGATTTCCTTATATTGTTTCTCAAATGATATCCTTAGCAAGAAAACATAAAGTAAAAGAATCTTATTCTATTTTTTATAAAATATTTGATATAATTAATTTAATTTATGAAGAAGGGAATCCAACAGGAATCAAAACTTTATTAAAAATCATGAAAATATGTCATTCTTATGTTCGATTACCATTATTATACGGAAGTCATTCATTAGAAAATAAAATGAAAAGATTTATTGCATTGAAAGAAATGGATAGTTATTATTTATCATCAAAATGTTAAATAAAAAAGTACAAATCGGATTAAATCAACAGTTAAATAGAGAATTTTACTCCTCTCAATTATATTTAATAATGGCTTCTTTTGTCGAAAGGAAAGGATTCGATGGAGTATGTCAATTTTTATATAATCATTCCAATGAAGAAAGATTACATATGATTAAATTAATTAGATATATTAATAAAAGAGGAGGAAATACAGAAATCAATCATTCTATTTTATTTAGAAAAATACATCGGAATACTTCTCTAGAAGAAATATTTTTGATTTTATTTGAACAAGAAATAGAGATCTCTAAAGAAATTGATTATTTAGTTGAATTAACAATGAATGAAAAAGATTATGCTACACATCATTTTTTACAATGGTATGTAAAAGAGCAGATAGAAGAGGAAGAAATAAGTAAAAAAAATTTAGATAAAATTAAATTATTAGGATCCAATAAGTTCGGTTTATACTTATTTAATGAAAATATAAGAAACATTGTGGAAAAAAAAGAAACATAAAGTTTTGATTCTTAAATACCATTATATCTATCTAATAAATACTAATAAATAAATCATTTTAGTAATGAAATTAAATTTTAATGCACCAATTAATACAGAAACTGTTGACCGAATTTTAATACAAAAAAAATCAGGAAAAAATATTTATCAAACTGTTTGTGTTTTAGAAAAGATAAGTCAAAAAATAGGAAAAATCATAAAAAATGATATGGATAAAAAACTTCAAGAGTTTGATATTTTAAATAAAAATGATTTAGAAGAAGTTAATGAAAATAAGGAACAAATTGAATTATCGAAATTTTATGAAAGACTTCCGAAACCTACTTCTTTATCCATAAAATATTTACTTGATGATAAAATCAAGTTAAATTAATTTTCTTTTTATAATCTTCTATAAATTTTTTTAAACCTTTATTTGTTAATGGATGATTTAATAATGAATAATATATATTTATTGGAGATGTTATTGCGAATATTCTAGATTTAGAACACTCTAAAATATGAATAGAGTTTCTAATCGATGCTGCTATAATTTTTGTATGAAAATTATATTCATCATATATATATTTAATTTCTTGAATTAATTTTATTCCATTATATGAAATATCATCTAATCTTCCCAAAAATGGAGATATGTAAGTAGCTCCTGCTTTTGCGGCTAATATGGATTGACCTATAGAAAAGACAAGAGTACAATTTGTAGATACTCCTCTTTCATGAAAAAAATTGATAGACTTTATTCCATCTCTTGTTGCAGGTATTTTCACTACAATATTTTTATGTAAAGAGGAAAGTTTCATTCCTTCTTTAAGAATATCTTCATATTTAGTACTAATCACTTCAGCACTAACAGATTTATTATTTCCTATTATTTTACATATAGAAATATAATGATTTTCAATCTCCTCTTTATGAAAAAGATTTTCCTTGGAAATTAAAGTAGGATTTGTTGTAATTCCATCAAGAAATCCCATAGATTTCGCTTCATTAATTTCCCTTAAATTTGCAGTATCTAGAAAAAACTTCATTATTAATAAAATATAAAATGCACAATTTAAAATATTTTTTTAAACATATTTATTAATATTTATAAAATTTTCAATATAACTGAAAAAAAATTCTGTAATTTTATATAAAGAAATAAACAATTTATGCATTTTGATGTAGTTATTTTAGGGGGTGGTCCAGGAGGATATGTTGCTTCTATTCGTTCCTCTAAACTTGGAATGAAAACAGCATTGATAGAAAAGGATTCTCTAGGTGGAATGTTTATAAATAATGGAATCATTCAAAAAATATCTTTATTAAAAAGTGCAAAAATTTTACAAATTATTAAAAATCATGGATGTTTATTTGGAGTAAATAATAAAAAACTACAAATTAGTTTTTCATCTATTATGGAGAAGAGTAGGAATGCATCAGAAAAAGTAAGAAAAAGGATTTCATTTATCATGAAAAAAAATAACGTATCAGTTATTTATGGAAAAGCACAATTGAAAAAAGGAAAAAAAATTGAAATTTTTAAAGATGAAAAAGGTTTTGAAGAATATTCAGCTTCAAATATTATTATTGCTACTGGATCTATTCTTAATAAAGATGAAATTCCACTATACGATGGAGAAAAAATAATAACTTATAAAGAAGCTCTTTCTCTTATAAAAAATCCAAAAAACATGATTGTTGTAGGATCAAATGAAATAGGACTAGAATTAGCTTATTTTTATCATTGTATGGGGACGAAAGTTACTATTATTGAAAATTGTAAAAAAATATTTCCAAATGGAGATCATGATATATCAGATTATTTGGAAGCATCTTTGAAGAAAATGGGAATTGATGTATTGACAGATTATTCGATAGAAAAAGTACAAAAAGAAAAAGAAAAAGTAATATTATATATAAAAAAAAGAAATCATGATAAAAAATTGACTTTAATATCTGATAAAATTCTTTATTCAATAGGGTTTATTCCGAATACTGAAAATATTAATTTAGAAGAATTAGGAATTCAAACTGATAATAAATTTATAGTAGTAAATGAAAATTATCGTACTAATATAGATGGATATTATGCAATTGGAAACGTGATTAATACACCTTCCTTATCTCATGTTGCTTCATGCGAAGCTATGAACTGTATTGAAGGAATTAAAGGATTAAATTTTCAGAAAATAGACTATAAAAACATACCAACATGTATTTATTCCCATCCGGAAGTTTCATGTGTAGGGTATACTGAAAAAGAATCAAAAAAAAAGGGGTTTCAGTTGCAAATTGCTAAATTTCCATTTAAATCTTCGATACAATCAATAGTTGATGAAGAAATTGATGGATTTGTTAAGGTTCTTTTTGATAAAAAATATGATGAATGGTTAGGATGTCATATTGTAGGAAATAACGCTACTAATCTTATTTCAGAAGTTGTTATTGCAAGAAAATTAGAAACAACTAGTTATGAATTATTTAACAATACTATACCACATCCTTCATTAAGTGAATTAATTTCGGAATCTGTATCATCTGCTTATGGCAGATCCATTTATTTATAAATATTGTTTTTTTTCTTTTTAAGATAGAATTTACAATTCTTATTTTTTTTATGATACATATTATATTGTTTGGACCACCTGGATGTGGAAAGGGAACACAATCTAAAATAATAGAAAAAAAATTTGGATTTTTTCATTTATCAACAGGAATGATATTCAGAGATCATATAAAAAGAAAAACAAGTTTAGGAAAACTTGTGAATTTTTATATAAATAAAGGAAAATTAGTACCTGATCAGATTACAACAAAAATTTTAGTTGATAAAGTAAAAGAACTTTTTCAATATAAAGGAATTATTTATGATGGATATCCAAGGACAAAAAATCAAATTTTATCCTTAAAAAAAATTTTAAATAGATTTTCTTTAGGAAAAATCAATTTAATTTTCTATTTTAATCTGCAAAAAGATTTAATCATTAAAAGATTATTGCAAAGAGGAAAAACTAGTAATAGAAATGATGATATTAATATTAATACAGTTAATCGTAGAATAGAGGAATATAATAAAGAAACTTCTTTAATTTGGAAAAATTCTTTATTAAAAAATAATAATATTATTATGCTAAATGCATCTCTTTCTATAAAGAAAATTTCTGTATTTATAGAAAAAAAAATATATGATTTAATGAAAAACTGAAATTTTTTATGGAAGATTGTTTTATAGATTTTATAAAAATTTTTTGCAAAAGTGGAGATGGTGGTGATGGATGTATTCACTTTCAAAAAAAAAAACGTAAATCAAGAAAAATTCCTGATGGAGGTTCAGGAGGAAAAGGAGGTGATATTATTATACAAGGAAATTCTCATATTAGTAATTTATTTCATTTAAGATATAAAAAACATTGTATTGCTCAATCTGGATATCCAGGAGATAGGAAAAAAATAACAGGGGCTAAAGGAAAAAATTTAGTAATAGAAGTTCCGATTGGAACTTTAATAAAAGATGAAAAAAAAAATATATTAATAGAAATTCATGAAAATTTACAAAAAAAGATTTTATTGCAAGGAGGAAAAGGAGGAATAGGAAATTCATTTTTAAAAAATAAAAAATCTATGTACTTTTACAATCATGATAAGAATGGTAAAAAAACAAAAGGATACTGGATGTATTTTGAAATGAAAATGTTATCAGATGTAGGGATCATAGGTCCCCCTAATGTAGGAAAATCTACATTACTTTCTAAGATAACAAATGCAAAACCAAAAATAGGAAACTATTCTTTTAGTAATAAGATTCCATATTTAGGGGTAGTAAAAATGGGTTTTGAAAATTTTTTGGTATCCGATATACCAGGTATTGTAAATAAAGCATCAGAAGGGAAGGGTTTAGGTCATTATTTCTTAAGACATATAGAAAAGAATTCAGTTTTATTAATTTTAATATCTTCAGATTTTAAAAATAAAAAAAAAAGATATTTTGATTTGCTCTTGGAACTAAAAAAATTTAATAAAAATCTTTTAAATAAAAAACGTCTATTGGTGATTTCAAAATCGGATTTGATTGATAAAAAAGAAAAGGAAAAAATAAAAGAGAAATTTGAAAATATTGAAAAAAATATTATTTTTATTTCTTCTTTAAAAAAAGAAGGATTAGATAAATTGAGATATAGACTTTTTTCTTTGATTCAAAAATAATTTAATTTTTTTATTACTATATTTCTATCTATACTCAGTACAGGTTTCATTCTTTCAATATTAAATATATAATCAACAAAAATTTTTTCGCAACATGATCGTAAACCTCTTGCTCCTAATCCTAAATGGAATGTTTTATCTACGATATAATCTAAAGCATCATCCGTAACATTTAATATTACATTGTCTAAATAGAATAATTTTTTATATTGTTTTATTAAAGCGTTTTTTGGTTCCGTTAAGATCCTTTTTAATAATTTTTTATCTAGTGGATTGAGAAAATTGATGATTGGAAATCTTCCTGTTAATTCTGGGATTAAACCAAATTTTTTGAGATCAATAGCCGAAATGTTTTTTCTTATGTTTTTTTTTTTTATTCTTTTACAAAGAAATCCGATAGAAAAAGGGTTTTGTCTTTCCTCCATGATTTGTTCGATTCCATCGAACGTCCCACCTCCTATAAAAAGAATATTTTCAGTATTTATTGGAATTGTTTTTTGATCTGGATGCTTTCTTCCTCCTTGTGGAGGAACATGAATAATTGATCCTTCTAATATTTTTAAAAGTGCTTGTTGAACACCTTCTCCGGAAACGTCTCTTGTAATAGAAGGATTTTGACTTTTCCTTGAAATTTTATCTATTTCATCTAAAAATACTATTCCTCTTTCTGCAGAACGAATATTATAGTCTGCAGACTGTAATAGTCTTGTTAATACGGATTCGACATCTTCACCCACATATCCTGCTTCTGTTAATGAAGTAGCATCAGCAATAGCAAAAGGGACTTCCAATAATTTTGCAATATTTTTAGCAATAAGCGTTTTTCCCGTTCCTGTTTCTCCTATGAGTAAAATATTAGATTTTTCAATTTGTATTTCTTCATCATCTTCTTTTAGATTAAAAACTCTTTTATAATGATTATAGACTGCAACAGATATAATTTTTTTTGTATGATCTTGTCCTATAACATATTGATCAAGAAAAAATTTAATTTCTTTTGGTTTTTTAACTTGTATATATTCTTTTTCCATATATTTTTGTTTATGATTACATTTTCGATCATGTAATATATAATAAGTCTTTTCAATACAAACATTACAAATATGCCCACTTATTCCTGATACAAATAAGTCTGCTTCTTTTTTTTTTCTTCCACAAAAATTACATATTAATAAATCATTCATATCATAGAAAATTATGGGGAGAAAAGGAGCAAGCGTAACTACATCACATCGCTACGACCATACTTACCCTTGCTATGTTCCCATCCTGGGGGATTAATAGGGAGCTGATTGTGTAGGACTTGCTCCATATTTTGGTAAATATAAAAAAAAAATCATAAATTTTCATTCTTGAAGAAAAAAATTACATTGCTATCTTCTGATACACTACCAAATATCTATTTAATGAATTAATGGAAACAAAGTATATTTTTATTACTGGAGGTGTTACTTCTTCTTTAGGAAAAGGAATTATTTCTGCTTCTTTAGGAATTTTATTAAAATCTAGAGGATATAGAGTAACAATTTTAAAATTGGATCCCTATTTTAATGTTGATTCTGGAACTATGAATCCTTATGAACATGGAGAATGTTTTGTTACGAAAGATGGTGCTGAAACAGATTTAGATTTAGGACATTATGAACGTTTTTTGAATCAAGAAACAACCAAAAGAAATAATGTTACATCTGGATTAATTTATAAAACGGTTTTACAAAATGAAAGAAAAGGAAAATATTTAGGAAAAACGGTACAAGTAATTCCACATATTACTGATGAAATTAAAAGACGTATAAAAATTCTAGGTGAATCTGGTAATTATGATATAATTATTACAGAAATTGGAGGAACTGTTGGAGATATCGAAGTTCTTCCTTATATTGAGTCCGTACGTCAATTAAAATGGGAATTGGGAAAATTTAATGGATTATCAATTCATCTCACACTTTTACCATATATTTCAGTAACTGGAGAAATTAAAACAAAACCTACTCAACATTCTGTTAGAAAACTCATGGAAAATGGAATACAGTCCGATATTATTGTATGTAGAACTAAAAAACATATCTCTCAAGAAATTAAAAAAAAAATAGCATTGTTTTGTAATGTCCAAATAAATAATGTTATTGAATCTATTGATACAAAGATTATATATGAGATTCCTTATTTGTTGAATCAACAACAATTTGATAACCTTGTTTTAACGTACTTAAAACTCAAAACAATTGTTCATCCTAATTTGAGAAAGTGGAATTTTTTCATAAAGAAATATAAAAATCCAAAATACGAAATAACCATTGCTTTGGTTGGTAAATATGTATCATTACATGATTCTTATAAATCTATTGAAGAAGCATTAATTCATGGAGGAACTACCAATAATATTCTTGTTCATATTAAATGGGTTGATTCTGGATTAATTAGAGAAAATAATGTTAAAAATATATTTTATGGAATATCTGGAATTTTAATTGCTCCAGGATTTGGAAATAGAGGAATAGAAGGAAAAATACTAGCAACAAAATATGCTAGAGAGAATAAAATTCCTTTTTTTGGTATTTGTTTAGGAATGCAAATTGCTATAATAGAATTTTCCCGAAATGTTTTAGGAATTGAAACCGCAGAAAGTCATGAAACAAATCAAAATGCATTTCATCCAGTTATTAGTTTAATGGAATCGCAAAAAAAAATTATCCATAAAGGAGGAACGATGCGTTTAGGAAATTGGAAGTGTATATTTAAAGAAAATTCTAAAATATTTTCTATTTATGGTGGTTTAAAGGAAATCTTTGAAAGACATCGTCATAGGTATGAATTTAATAATAACTATCTAGAATATTTTTCAAACACAGAAATGGAATTTGTTGGAATAAATCCAGATACTGGATTAGTTGAAGCAATAGAATTAAAAGGAAATGATTTTTTTTTGGGGGTACAATATCATCCGGAATACAATAGTTCAATTATAAATCCACATCCATTATTTGTTTCTTTTGTAAAAGTTTCTAACGATTATAATAATCAATCTTTTGAAAAAAAGAAAACTTCTTTTGTATGAAGGATAAAAATTTGGATTATCATTATATTATCGGTTTATTTTTGATATTGTTAGTTTTAACATGTTTTACCCTTTTTTCTAAAAAACAAATATCAAAAAAAGAAAATCCTTTTAATCAGGATAGATTATCTTTTTTTTATAAGAAAAAAAACAATAAAAAAGAACAATTCTTTTCATTAGAAAATAATGTAATGAAAATAAGAATTTCTAATATAGGTGGTGTAATTCATGATATATATTTAAAAAATTATAAGGATTATAACCAATTTTCATCTTATAAAAATCGAAAACTTTATTTATCATTAAATTCCAGTTTTTTTCACGAAATTTTATTATCTAATAAAAAGGGAATCATCATTCATACAAGTGATTTGATATTTCATCCTTTTTTTATAAAAAGAAACCATTTGTATACTACTATTGTAATGCGTGCAAAAAATCCTCATGGCAATGGATTAATAGATTTTATTTATAAAATAAATAATAATAAACGTTATGATATTAGATTTTTTGTTCGTATTGTTAATATGTACCCTTTTAATAAATTTGTTTCATTCAATACAGAACAAAATATTTTATCTTTAGAAAAAGATAAAAATTGGGAAAATTCGTATACTCAAGTATATTATTCAATTTTTAATCAAAATAAATTGAGTTCTTCCATTCATTATTTGTCTTCAAAAAAGGAGGATAAAAAAAATATAAATAATATTAAGTGGATTGCTTTAAAACAGCAATTTTTTTCTACTATTGTTATTCCAAGCAAAATAATGAAAAATGTTTTTATTTCTTCAAAAATTTTTTCTTCAAAAAAATTTTTGAAAAAGGTTTATTTTCATTCGTGGATGAATAATAAAAAATCAGATGTCAATTTTTCTTTTACATTTTATTTTGGACCACTAGATTATTATTCTCTTAAAAGTTATCATAATGATTTTGAAAATATTATTCCATTTGGATGGGGATTTTTAAAATGGATTAATACTTATTTTTTCTTAAACATTTTTCAACTCTTAGAAAAAACAGATTTGAATTATGGAATTATTATCATTCTCATGACAATAGTAGTAAAATTGATTTTTATGCCAATTACTTATAAACAATATAAATTGGGTGCTGTTATGAGATTAATTCGACCAGATATCGAAAAAATAAATAAAACATATCAAAATGAAGATGTAATTAGAAAACAGCAAGCTATTATGAGTTTATATAAAAAAAATGGAGTAAATCCAATGTCTGGATGTTTATCGGCTTTGTTTCAAATTCCTATTTTTTATTCATTATTTAAGTTTTTTCCAACCCTTCTTAATTTAAGAGGAAAACATTTTTTATGGGTTAATGATTTAACTTCATATGATTCAATATGGGAATTACCATTTTTTATTCCATTTTATGGAAATCATGTCAGTCTTCTTACATTATTATACTCTATTGCTTTGTTAGTTTATACAAAAATGAGTGAGAATGATAATAAGGAGGATTCATTTCAAGAAAATTCGATGCATTTGCATTTATTATCATATTTAATGCCTTTCATGATGCTATTATTTATCAATAGTTATGCATCTGCATTATCTTTATATTATTTTACTTCAAATATTATTAATATTATTTTTCTATTTTTTATGAAAAAAATTGTTAATTATGAAAATAAAAAAATAGTTATTATTAAATAAATCGTTAAATTTGCAAGATCAAATTAAAAATTTGATTTCTTTTTGTGAAAATGTTAATAATTCATTATCAATTTCTATAATAAGAAATCCATGCTGATCAACAGATCTGATTATTCCTTTTTTTAAGGTTTCTGATTTATAAAAATAAAAGGAAGATATTTTATTTTTTAAATATAAATTTTCAGTATAGTAATGTTTTATAAAATTTTCTCCATATTTTGTAAAATAAAATAATTCTTCTTGAATAGAGAAAACAATATGTCTAAAAATATAATGTAATTGAAAATGTTTATTAAAAATCTTTTTTAAAGAAGTTGCGTTCCATTCATTATCAAATTTTATTTGGTTAATATTTAATCCGATTCCAATAATAGTTTTATAAATTTTATTTATTAGAATATTATTTTCTGTTAGAATACCTCCTATTTTTTTGTTATCTATGGAGATAATATCATTTGGCCATTTAATCCAAAACATCTTTTTTTTTGAGAAAATTGATAATGTTTTATGTATGGCATTACTTACGATAATGTTTATGATATATAGTTTTTCAGCAGAAAAATTTTTAAAAAAATTTAAAATTATACTAAATGTTAAGTTTTTTCTTTTTTCTGCATACCAAATATTTTTTCCATATCCTAATCCTCTTGTTTGATAATTAGATAAAATAATATACCAAATTTCATTTTCCTGATGGTAATTTGAACAATGTTTTTTTGCATATGTATTTGTTGAATCAACTTCTTGAAGAAAGATGAAATTTATTGGCCAAATATATTTTTTCAAAACGTTTATGTAATAAAAAAATTTAATTTCTTTAAAGTGAAAAGATTATTTTTGCTAATAAAAAGTAACTAATATTTTGTTATTAAAAAAAATTGTAGAAGGAATAAAAATAGTAAAAGGATCAGATATTTCCATTTTAAACTTAAAAAATAAAGAAAATTTTATATGTGATTATTTTGTAATTTGTAATGGATATTCTAAAAATCAAGTATTTGCTATATTTCATTCTATAGAACAAATTGTAATTGAAACCTTTAAAAAAAAACCTATCCGTGTAGAAGGAAAAAGAAATAGAGAATGGATCTTAATAGATTATGAATCTATTATCGTTCATATTTTTCAAAAAAAAACAAGATTATATTATAATATAGAAAATATTTGGAGTTAAAATTTTGAAAAAATTATCATCAAATGTAACTCATTAAATAATGAAGGAAACCTATAATATGATAAAAAGAAAAATAAAAAATAAAAATAATTTTTTTTGGGTTTATGCAGTAATATTTGCTATATTTCTTGGAATATTTTTTTTAAAATCTACTTTTTCCAATCCTAAAAAAATAGATCAAGACACTTTTTTCGAAATCTTATCCAAAGGAATAGTTCAAAAAATTATAGTACAACACAAAGAGTTAGTACATGTTTATATAAAACAAATATCGATTTTAAATAATAAAAAAAGAATTCTCCTCGAAAAAGGAAGACTTATTATCCCCTCTTCATTAAAATATGAATTTGAGATAGGTGATTTACAATTTTTTCAGATAAAATTTGAAAAGTATAAAAAAAAATATCATTTAGACACTATTATCGATTTTAAAAATCAACAAGAATATACTGCAACAAAATTTTTTTTTGACTATGGAATATTTTTTATATTGCTCATTATATTTTGGTTTTTTATTTTCAAGAGAATCGGAACTACTGGAGGTGGGCCCGGAGGACAAATATTTAATATTGGAAAATCGAAAGCAAAATTATTTGATGAAAATGATAATGTAAAAACTACTTTTAAAGATGTAGCTGGATTGGAAGGTGCTAAAGAAGAAGTTCAAGAAATAGTAGAATTCTTGAAAAATCCAAATAAGTATACTAAACTCGGAGGAAAAATTCCAAAAGGAGCATTGTTGATTGGACCTCCAGGAACAGGAAAAACGTTATTAGCAAAAGCAGTAGCTGGAGAAGCAAAGGTTCCTTTTTTTTCATTATCAGGATCTGATTTTGTTGAAATGTTTGTTGGTGTAGGAGCTTCAAGAGTAAGAGATTTATTTGAAAAAGCAAAGGAGCGATCTCCTTGTATAATATTTATTGATGAAATTGATGCTATTGGAAGATCTAGAGGAAAAAGCAGTATTGCTGGATCAAATGATGAAAGAGAAAATACATTAAATCAACTATTAACGGAAATGGATGGATTTGATACAAATAATCATGTGATTGTTTTAGCAGCAACAAATAGATCTGATATTTTGGATAAAGCCTTACTTCGTCCAGGTCGATTTGATCGAACAATATCTGTTGATTCTCCAGAGTTAAATGAAAGAAAAGAAATCTTTCATGTTCATTTAAAAAGATTAGTTTTATCTAAAAATGTTGATATAGATTTTTTGGCAAGACAAACTCCAGGATTTAGTGGAGCAGATATTGCAAACGTTTGTAATGAATCTGCATTAATTGCCGCAAGAAAAAATAGATCAAAAATAGGAAATAATGATTTTTTAGATGCAATTGATCGTATTGTAGGTGGATTGGAAAAAAAAAATAAGATCATAAAACCGAATGAAAAAAAAAGAATTGCTTATCATGAAGCTGGACATGCAACAGTCAGTTGGTTATTAGAACATGCGGCTCCTTTAGTGAAGGTAACTATCATTCCAAGAGGAAAATCTTTAGGATCTGCATGGTATCTTCCTGAAGAAAGACAAATAACAACTCAGGAACAAATGGAAGATGAGATATGCGCTTTATTATCTGGAAGATCTGCAGAAGAAATCATTTTTAAATCTTTTTCAACTGGAGCATTAAATGATTTAGAACGAGTAACTAAACAAGCTCAATCTATGGTTGTTATTTTTGGATTAAATGAAAGAATTGGAAATGTATCATATTATGATTCTCAAGGACAAAATGAGTTCAATTTTTCTAAACCTTATAGTGAAAAAACTGCTCAAATTATAGATGAAGAAATATCAAAAATTATTTCAAAACAATACAAACGTTCAAAAGAAATATTAAAAAAACATAAAAACGAATTGTCTACTCTCGCAAAAAATTTACTAGAGAAAGAAGTAATTTTTAGAAATGATTTAATGAAAATTTTTGGGGAACGACCATTTCCTGATGAAACAGATAATATATTAAAAAATGTAGAAAATAAAACATAATTTAATAATTATCGTTTAAAAAATAGGAAAAAGTTTATTGGATTTTTGATAAAACTAATTAACATTATCACTAATTTTACTTACTATTTATTGAATGTTCTTTTTTTATTTATTTTATGCATCCAATTATCTTTTTCCTTTTATTTACAATCACTTTATTTTACTTCTTCATAATCTACATCTTGTACATTTTCGTTTCCTTTTTCATTTTTATCATCTTTTTTTGCATATTTGTCTTTTTTATTTTTATAATTATAAATTTCTTTTGAAGCAAGATTCCAACATTCATTAACTTCTTTTATATATTTTTTCATAGAAGAAATATCTTTTTTAGCATAGGAATCTTTTAATTTTTTTAAAGCATTTTCTATATTTTTTTTATTTTCACTTGATAATTTATCTCCATATTCTTTCAATTGTTTTTCAGTATGAAAAATTTGATTATCCACATTATTTAATGTATTGATCTCTTTTTTTATTTGTTCATCTTTTTTTGCATTTTCTTTAGCTTCTCTTTTCATTTTTTCTATTTCATCTTGATTCAGACCTGAAGACGTTTCAATTCTGATAAATTGTTTTTTTCCTGTTCCTTTTTCTTTTGCTGAAACATTTAAAATGCCATTTGCATCTATATCAAAAGTTACTTCTATCTGTGGAACACCCCTTGGTGCTGGTGGAATATCAATTAAATCAAATCTTCCAATTTCTTTATTATCATTAAACATTGATCGTTCTCCTTGACCAACACGTATAGTCACTGCAGATTGATTATCTGCTGCGGTAGAAAATATTTCCGATTTTTTTGTAGGGATTGTTGTGTTGGAGTCAATTAATTTAGTAAACACTCCTCCTAATGTTTCAATACCTAATGATAAAGGAGTCACATCTAATAACAATACATTTCTCACATCTCCTGTTAATACTCCACCTTGTATTGCTGCACCAATAGCTACCACTTCATCAGGATTTACCCCTTTGGAAGGTTTTTTTTGAAAAAATTTTTCAACTTCTTCTTGTACTTTAGGAATTCGAGTAGATCCTCCAACTAAAATAACTTCGTCAATATCTTTTGTACTCAAATGAGCATCACTTAATGCTTTATCACAAGGCTCTATCGAACGTTTAATAAGTGATTCTGCAAGTTGTTCAAATTTTGATTTAGTAAGAGTGATAACTAAATGTTTAGGTCCAGATTCGGTTGCTGTTATATATGGTAAATTTATTTCTGTTTGATTTGATGAGGATAATTCTATTTTTGCTTTTTCAGATGCTTCTTTAAGTCTTTGCAATGCCATCGGGTCTCTTCTCAAATCCAACCCTTCTTGAGATTGAAATGTATTAGCAAAATAATCTATTATAACTTGATCAAAATTATCTCCACCTAAATGGGTATCTCCATTTGTAGATAATACTTCAAAAACACCATCTCCTAATTCCAAAATAGATACATCAAAAGTTCCTCCTCCTAAATCATAAACAACTATTTTTTTATTTTGTTTGTCCTTATCTAATCCATAAGCTAAAGCTGCTGCCGTAGGTTCATTAATAATTCTTTCTACTTTTAATCCTGCAATTTCTCCAGATTCTTTTGTTGCTTGTCTTTGAGCATCATTGAAATAAGCAGGTACAGTTATCACTGCTCTGTTAATTTCTTGTCCAATATAATCCTCCGCTGTTTTTTTCATTTTTTGTAATATCATTGCTGATATTTCTTGAGGAGCATATAATCGATTACCTATGTTAACACGAGGAGTATTATTACTTCCTTTTGTAACTTTATAAGGGATGTGTTTTAATTCTTCAGAAACTTCTGAATACATTCTTCCCATAAATCTTTTTATTGAAAAAATGGTTTTTTGTGGATTTGTCACTGCTTGTCTTTTTGCCGGATCTCCAATTTTTCTTTCTCCTCCATCTATAAAAGCAACAATAGACGGAGTTGTTCTTTTTCCTTCTGCATTTGGTATTACGACTGGATCATTTATTTCCATTACAGCTACACAAGAATTCGTTGTTCCTAAATCTATTCCTATTATTTTACTCATTTTTATAATATGTTTTCATTATTCAATAAATTTATTCAATCATTATGCCATAATATAAATCAAACCTTTACACATAAATGTAAAGGTGATATGACAATAAAAATGATTCTTTTTAAATAAGTTATGACAAAAAGTCATTTGTATATATAATATTTTTTGAAAAATTCTTATCTTTAGAAATCTAAAATAATTAATATGGATTTTTTAAGCTTTAAAACTTCTTTTCCTAAGAAAGACTCATTGATTAGATCGTGGATTATTTTGGATGCAACAAATCAAATGCTTGGACGATTTTCTTCAACAGTAGCTTCGATTATGATAGGAAAACATAAACCTTTTTTTTCTCCACATCTTATGTGCGGAGATCGTGTGATTGTAATTAATTCTAATCATATTAAAATCTCTGGAAAAAAATGGAATAATAAAATATATATTCGACATACAGGATATCCTGGAGGAAGAAAAATAACTACTTTTAAAGATTTATTTTATAAAGATTCAAGAAAAATTATTTTTAAATCTGTAAAGAGAATGCTTCCAAAAAACCGTTTAGGACGTTTGCTTTTAAAAAAAAGTCTACATATATATCCCGATTCATATCATAAACACGAAGCTCAAAAACCAATCATCATAAAAATAAAATAATGAAAATCCATTCTATAGGAAGAAGGAAGAGATCCTTAGCACGAATTTATCTAAAAAAAGGATTAGGATCAATTATAATAAATTCTAAGAAATTTGAAGAATATTTTCCAAAATATGTTCGACAAAAAATTCTATATCCAATGTATATAATTAACGAAAATAACAACTTTGATATTGATATTAAAGTTGTTGGTGGAGGATTTAATGGTCAAGCTGAAGCAATTTGTCTTGCTATTTCTCGTGCATTATGTCTTTATAATTCAGATTATCGAAAAATTCTCAGAGATACAGGACTTTTAACACGTGATCCTAGAGAAGTAGAAAGAAAAAAATTTGGTCAAAAAAAGGCACGTAAAAAATATCAGTTTTCAAAACGTTAAAAATTTTTATTATATATGGAAGTAAATACAAAAGATTTTTTAAAAGCAAAAGTTCATTTAGGACATCTTACTAGAAAGTGGAATCCAAAGATGAAACCTTTTATTTTCATGAAAAAAAAGGGGATGCATATTATAGATTTATCTAAAACGATATTGAAACTAAAACAGGCATGCGATGCAGTAAAGCAAATCATTATTAATGGGAAAAAGATATTATTAGTTGGAACGAAAGATCAAGCAAAAGAAAGAATATCTTTTTACTCAAAAATCGTTGAAATGCCATATGTAACAGAAAGGTGGTTAGGAGGATTTCTTACAAATTTTGTTACTATTCGTAAATCTATAAAAAAAATGAAGGGAATAGAAAAAATGAAAAAAAATGGAACATTCGATACTTTATCTAAAAAAGAAAAATTATTGATTAATAGAATGTACAATAAATTATATAAAGATTTAGGAAGTATTTCAAATATGAACCATATTCCTGGAGCTATTTTTTTGGTTGATCCAAATCATGAAAGAATTGCATTAGATGAATCAAAGAAATTAAAAATCCCTATTTTCGCTATGGTAGATACTAATACTAATCCTAATGAAGTACATTATCCAATTCCATCCAATGATGATTCTTCAAAATCTATAGATGCGATATTAAAAATTTTTACAAAATCTATAACAGAAGCTACATCGATCTACAGAAATAATAAATATAAAAATACTTGAAAAATCGATTTTTATGAAGAAAATATCTATATCTAAAATCAATGAACTTAGAAAAAAAACAGGAATAGGAATTATAGATTGTAAAAATGCATTGGAAATTTCAAATGGTGATATAAATAAGGCAGTTTTTTTTTTGAGAAAAAAATTTAAAAACATTTCTTTAAAACGATCTAATTTTCATCTTAAAGAAGGAGCTATTCTATCATCTTTGAATCTTGATTATTCAATGGGAACCATTGTAGGAATAAGTTGTGAAACTGATTTTTTATCTAGAAGTTTAGATTTTTTAAAATTTTTACGTACTATTTCTAAACAATCATTATTATATCATGGATATGATAAAAAAGAATTTTTAAATTTTTCATGTAAACAATATGGATATCAATGTATCCAAGAAATGATTGATTATTACATGGGCGTTTTTAGAGAAAAAATTGAATTAAAAATTTTTGAAAAAATTTGTTCTCCTTTTACTATTCAATACACTCATAATTATAAAATTGCGACATTAGTAGGGTTTTCATCTTCATTGGATCTAAATATTGCAAAAGATATTGCAATGCATGTAACTGCAATGGATCCTATTTCAATAGAAGATCTTCCAGAAACTTTCTTAAAAGAGGAAATGGAAATTATGAAAAACCAGATAGAATATAAAAACAAGTCTGAACAAGTTATCAAAAGAATTCTTGATGGTAAAAAGCAGAAACTTGTAGAAGAACACTCCCTTCTTCATCAGAAATTTATTAAAAATCATAAATTTTCTGTTAAAGATTACTTACATACACATAATAATCACGTAAATATTCTTTTTTTTAGAAGAAGAACAATTCAATAGTTATTTTGAATGAAAAAAATTATTTTAATTATTCTAGATGGTTGGGGAATTGCTTCTGAACATGATCTTAATTTATCTGCAATCCATCATGCTCATACTCCATTTTTTGATTTTTGTTATAAAAACTATCTTACTAGTAGATTATTTGCTTCAGGTAAACATGTGGGATTACCAGAAAAACAATTTGGAAATTCTGAAGTAGGACATATGAGTTTAGGATCTGGAAGAAAAATCATACAAAATTTAAAAAAAATCAATACTGCAATTCAAACAGGAATATTTAGAAAACAAATTGATATTCTTTTTGAAAAAATTAGAAAAAGAAGAATTCATTTTATTGGATTGTTATCTGATGGAGGTGTACATTCTCATATAAATCATCTTTTTTATCTTCTTAAAATGGCTTATGAGAAAAAGATGAAAAATGTATTTATCCATGCCTTTACTGATGGACGAGATACTATACAAAAAAGTAGTATTTCATATATCAAAAAACTTATTCAAACTTCACAAAAATATGTTGGACGTTTATCTACTGTCATTGGTCGATATTATTCAATGGATCGTGATTTAAGATGGGATAGAACAGAAATAGCATATAATGCAATGGTTTATTCAAATGGAGTTTTTACAAGTAATATTTTTAATGCTATAGAAAAATCCTATGAACAAGGAATAACAGACGAATTTTTTCGTCCTTTTATTATTGTAGATCAACATAATCATCCAATTGCTAAAATTGAAAACGAAGATGTTGTGTTTTGCTTTAATTTTCGTTCAGATCGATCCAAACAAATTACAGAACTTCTCACAAAAAGCTCAAAGAATTCTTATAAAAGAAGATTAAACATACATCAATATATTACAATGACATGTTTTAATCTAAAAAAAAATCAAAAAAATATTGATTCTCTTTTTAAAAAGGAAATTTTATCAGATACTATAGGTGGAATTTTAGAAAGTATAGGAAAAAATCAAATACGTATAGCAGAAACAGAAAAATATCCTCATGTAACTTATTTTTTTTCCGGAGGAAGAGAAAATCCATTTGAAAAAGAAACACGAATTTTATGTCCATCTCCTAAAGTATCTACTTATGATAGAAAACCTGAAATGAGTGCTTTTTTAATTACTAAAAAAATTATTCCTGAATTAAAAAGAAGAAATTCTGATTTTATTTGTTTAAACTTTGCGAATCCCGATATGGTAGGACATAGTGGAAATATAAATGCTACTATAAAGGCTTGTGAATTTGTTGATAAATGTATGAAATTATGTGTTGAAGAAGCTATCAGAAATTCTTATTCAATTATTATAGTTGGAGATCATGGAAATGCAGATTGTATGGTTAATTATGATGGTACTCCACATACATCACATACAATGTCTTTAGTCCCTTTTATATTAATAGATGAATCGATAAAAAAAAACAATTTTTTTTTAAAAGATAAAGCAGTTTTATCAGATGTAGCTCCAACTATTCTTGAATTAATGAATATACCAATTCCTGAGATTATGAATGGAAAATCTATTATTAAAAATTACAAAACATTAATCAAATTGTGATATATAGAAAAACTATTGAAGAAATAATTCTAATAAAAAAAAGTGCATGGTTAGCTTCTAAAACATTAGGAATGTTAGCAAAAGAAATTAAACCAGGTATTACGACCCTATATCTAGATAAAATGGCAGAAAATTTCATACGTGATCACGGTGGGGTCCCAGCATTTTTAGGATTGTATGATTTTCCATATACTATATGTGCTTCTCCTAATGATCAAATAGTTCACGGATTTCCTAATGATCAACCTCTTCAAGAAGGAGACATAGTTTCTATAGATTGCGGTGTGTATATGAATAAATTTTATGGAGAACATGCCTATACATTTGAAGTAGGAAATGTTTCAAAAGAAATAAAATCATTCATTGAATGTACTAAAAAATCGTTATATATTGGAATTAGTAAATGTATAAGCGGAAATCATGTAGGAGATATAGGATATGGAATAGAATCCTTTATTAAAAAAAATGGATTTTATATAGTAAAAGATTTTGTAGGTCACGGAATTGGAAAAAAAATGCATGAAAATCCACATATTCCAAATTTTGGAAAAAAAGGAAAGGGTCCTTTATTAAATAATGGATATGTACTTTCTATTGAACCTATGGTAAATTTCGGAACTTCTGAAGTATTATATAAAAATAATGAATGGAATATAAAAACGTCAGATGGAAAAAAATCTGCACATTATGAACACAATATTGCGATCGTAGACGGAAAACCTTGTTTATTGTCTACTTTTCGTTACATTTACAAGGAACTTAATATTAAATCTTTAGAAGAAAAAAAGTATCAAAATAAAAAAATAATTATTTAATATTGTTTTTATTTGTTTGAATTTTAAAATAAAAAGTTTTATGCCTACAGTACAACAATTAATAAGAAAAGGAAGATTATCTATTAAAAAAAAAAGAAAGTCTATTGCTTTAAATTTTTGTCCACAAAAAAGAGGAGTCTGTACGAGAGTATATACCACAACTCCAAAAAAACCGAATTCTGCTATGCGTAAAGTTGCACGTGTTCGATTTACAAATGGAAAAGAAGTCATTAGTTATATTACTGGAGAAGGACACAACCTACAAGAACATTCTATTGTTTTAGTTAAAGGAGGAAGAGTAAAAGATTTACCTGGAGTAAAATATAAAATAGTTCGTGGTGCACGTGATACCGCAGGTGTAAGTGGAAGAAAAAAAAGTAGGAGCAAATATGGTACGAAAGTAAATAAAAAATCAAATAATTAATGAGACAGAGAAGAAAAAAAGAAAAAGTATATATGCCTGATCCTCTGTTTAATGATCCACTTGTTACAAGATTTGTAAATAATCTTATGAAGAATGGTAAAAAAAATGTTGCATATCGAATATTTTATGGTGCAATGGAACGTATTGATATCATTAAAAAAGAAGAAGAAAAATCATCTTTAGATATATGGAAACATGGATTGAAAAATGTAATGCCTCATGTTGAAGTAAAAAGTCGTAGAATGGGTGGTTCGAATATTCAAATTCCTGTCCCTATATCTTCTAAAAATAAAGTAACAAAAGCCATGAAACTATTAATTAAATGTGCTTCTTTAAGAAAAGAGAATACGATGGAAAAAAAGTTAGCATTAGAAATATGGGATGCTTATAATGAACAAGGAGAAACCATAAAGAGAAAGGAGAATATTCATAAAATGGCGGAAGCAAATAAAGCTTTTTCTCATTTTAGATTTTAAATATGGAAAGGAATTTAAAATATACAAGAAATATAGGAATTGCGGCTCATATAGACGCTGGAAAAACAACAACGACAGAAAGAATTTTATTTTATACAGGAATAAATCATAAAATGGGAGAAGTCCATGATGGAGCAGCAACCATGGATTGGATGTTACAAGAACAAGAGCGTGGAATAACAATTACATCTGCGTCAACAAGATGTGAATGGAAATATAATAACAACAAATATTTTATTAATCTTATAGATACTCCAGGTCACGTAGATTTTACTGTTGAAGTGGAACGTTCTATGAGAGTGTTGGATGGTATGGTAGTACTTTTTAGTGCAGTAGATGGTGTAGAACCGCAATCTGAAACAGTTTGGAGACAAGCTGATAAATATGGAATTCCTCGTATAGCTTTTGTAAATAAAATGGATCGACAGGGAGCAGATTTTTTAGATGTTTGTTTTCAAATAAATAAGGATTTAGGAGCAAGGCCTGTCCCTTTACAAATCCCTATGGGTTCTGGAGAAGATTTTGTAGGAGTTATTGATTTAATTTATAATCAATTAGTAATATGGGATGAAAAAAATTATGGAATGACATATAAAAAAATGCCTATTCCAGATAATATGAAAAACATCACCAAAGATTATCATAACAAGATAATAGAAACTTTATCAGAATATGATGATGTTATTATGGAAAAGTTTTTATATGATGAAGATTCTATTTCTGAAGATGAAATAATTCAATCTTTGCAAAAAAATACAATAAAGATGAATATCATTCCTATATTATGTGGTTCTTCATTTAAAAATAAAGGAGTACAAGCTATACTAGATGCTATTTGTAGATATTTGCCATCTCCATTAGATGTTAAAAATGTAGTTGGGATTAATCCAATAAGTAAAAAAAATGAGTATAGAAAACCTGATGAAAATGAACATTTTTCTGCATTAGCTTTTAAAATAGCAAGTGATCCGTTTGTTGGTCGATTAGCTTTTTTTCGAGTTTATTCTGGAAAAATTGAATCTGGATCCTATAGTTTCAATGCTCGTTCAGGAAATAAAGAACGTATATCAAGAATATATCAAATGCATGCTAATAAACAAAACCCCATCAATAAAGTAGGAGCAGGAGATATAGCAGCTATAGTAGGATTTAAGGATATTAAAACAGGAGATACTTTATGTGATGAAAAACATCCTATTTTATTAGAAAATATTTCATTTCCTGAACCAGTAATTGGATTAGCTGTTGAACCAAAATACAAATCTGATATTGATAAAATGAGTTTAGCTTTATCTAAATTAATGGAAGAAGATCCAACATTTCAAGTTAGAATTGATCAATATACTGGACAAACGATCATTTCTGGAATGGGAGAATTACATTTAGAAATTATTTTGGATCGTATAAAAAGAGAATTTAAAGTTGAGATAAATAAAGGAAATCCACAGGTAGAATATAAAGAAGCTTTAACCGATTTAGTAAAACACAGAGAAATATATAAGAAACAAACAGGTGGAAAAGGAAAGTTTGCCGATATCTTTTTTATTTTGGAACCTGGAAATAAAAAAGATACTGGTCTTTTATTTATTAATAAGATAAAAGGGGGGAATATTCCTAAGGAATATATACCTTCTATTGAAAAAGGATGTAAAGAAATGATGAAAAATGGTCCTTTATCGGGATATGAAATAGAAAATGCAAAAATTACGATTATTGATGGTTCATATCATCCTGTTGATTCTGACCAACTTTCATTTGAATTAGCAGGTAAATTAGGTTTTAGAGAAGCAGCAAAAAAAGCAAAGCCAGTTCTTTTAGAACCGATTATGAAATTAGAGGTTCTTATTCCAGAAGAAAACATGGGAGATGTTATCGGAGATTTAAATAGAAGGAGAGGGACAATTCAGAATATGATTGAAAAAAATAATATAAAAGTTATACAAGCTATTGTACCAATGTCTGAAATGTTTGGATATGTTACTGCATTACGTACTTTGTCTTCAGGAAGAGGAACATCTATTATGGAATTTTCTCATTATGATATGGTTCCAAATCTTATTACGGAGAATATTCTTCTAAATAAAAATCAAAAACAAAAAAAAAAAATAAAAAGATAATATATGGGATATAACATAAAAATCAAATTGAAGTCTTATGATCATAATTTGTTAGACAAATCAGCAGAAAAAATTGTAAATTCCGTACTTCCAACCGGAGTGGTATTGAATGGACCAATTCCATTACCTACTGATAAGAAAATATTTACAGTTTTACGATCTCCACATGTCAATAAAAAATCTAGAGAACAATTTTTACTTCCTACTCATAAAAGACTTTTACAAATTCATAATGCTTCTTCAAAAACAGTAGATGCATTGATGAAGTTAGAACTTCCTAGTGGAGTTGATGCGGAAATAAAAGTATAAGACAATGAGTGGATTAATAGGGAAAAATATGGGTATGACTAATATTTATTTAAATGATGGTAGAAATGTTGCTTGTTCTATTGTACAAATAAATAAATGTTATATAACTCAAATAAAAACATTTAAAAAAGATGGATATAACTCTATTCAATTAGGAGTAGATGATAAAAAACATAGTAAAACAAATAATCCTTTATTAGGACATTTTAAAAAATCAGGAGTTCATCCAAAGAAAAAATTATCGGAATTTAAAGTCGATAATATATCGAATTTTCGATTAGGAAATTTTTTAATGATTGATTTTTTTTTAAAAGTTGGTGATTTAGTTAATGTTAGAGGAATATCTAAAGGAAAGGGATTCCAAGGCGTAGTAAAAAGGCATAATTTTTCTGGAGTTGGAGAAAGAAGTCATGGACAACATAATCGTCTAAGATCTCCTGGTTCAATTGGTGCTGGATCTAATCCATCACGTGTTTTTAAAGGTAAGAAAATGGCTGGAAGAATGGGAAATAAATATGTAACAATTAAAAATATTCAAATATTAAAAATTGATATGACTCGTAATATTTTGTTGTTGAAAGGATCCATTCCTGGGAATAAGAATTCATATTTAATAATTAATAAAGCATAGAATATGAAATTAGAAATTTTAGATATTAATGGAATGTCTACTTCTAGATTTGTAGAATTTAAAAACGAGTTCTTTTTGAAAAAATTTTATGGATATCCTATATATTTAGAAATGAAAAGATATTTATTTTCTCAACGTCAAGGAACACATAAATCTAAGGAAAAAGGAGAAATAACTGGAAGTAATAAAAAATTGTATAGACAAAAAGGAACAGGAAGTTCAAGGAAAGGGGATTGTAAAAATCCTATATTCAAAGGTGGTGGTCGAGTTTTTGGCCCCAAACCAAAAAAATATTCGATAAAATTAAATAAACGTACAAAAAAAAAAGTAAAAAGATTTCTTATTGAACAAAAGATTATTGAAAAAAAAATAATTATTGTAGAAAATATCCAATTCAAATCTCCAAAAACAAAACTAGTTATAAAATTTGTTAAATCTTTAAAAATTAATTATAATAAATTTCTTATAGTCTTCGGAAAATATAATAATAATTTTTATTTATCATCTAGAAATTTAAAAAACTTTAAAACTATCCATATTAATGAGCTGGATTGTTTTTCTTTAATGAATTTTCCATATGTTATATTTTTTGAAAATTCTATTGACACAGTTCAAAAATATTTATCCGAATAACTTTCGTTATGTTTATAAAATTAATTGTTACAGATAAATCTATAAAAGAAGGTAGAACATTGAATAGATATCATTTTTTTGTTTCTCTTTATTGGAATAGAAGATGTATTAAATCCAAATTAACTAATTTTTTTGGTGTTCCTATCAAATATGTTCATACATCAGTTTTTCTAAAAAAAGGAAAAAATTGCTTTGGGAAAAAAAAAGTTCTGTCTAAAACTCAAAATAAAAAAATCAAAAAAATCGTTGTTCAATTTTCTGGAAAAAAATTTATTGATTTTTTTCAAATGGAAAAGGAATTTAGTATTAAAAAAAATAAAAAAAGTAAAATAGAATCAAATGGCAATAAAGAAGTTAAAACCGACAACACCTAGTCAAAGATTTAGAACAGTAAATAGCTTTGATAAAATAACTTGTAGATTTCCCAATAAAAAATTAACGAAAGGAATAAAAAGAACTGGAGGAAGAAACAATAGTGGAAGAAGAACAATTCGATATATTGGAGGTGGACATAAAAAAAAATACAGAATAATTGATTTTAAAAGAAGGAAATTTAATATATCTGGTATTATAAAATCTATAGAATATGATCCTAATAGATCTTCTTTTATATCACTAGTTTATTATGAGGATGGTGAAAAAAGATATATTCTATCTATAGACGGATTAGAAGTTGGACAAAAAATAGTTTCTGGAAAAAATATATCTTTTAAATTAGGTAATTCTACTTTTTTGGAAAAAATTCCATTGGGAACTATCATTTCTTGTATAGAAATAAATCCAGGTCAAGGTGCTAAAATTGCAAGAAGTGCAGGAGCATTTGCACAATTATTTTCAAGAGATGAAAAATATTCAACAATTAAATTTCCATCTGGAGAAGTTCGTCTAGTTTTGAATACTTGTATGGCAACTATAGGAATAGTTTCTAATGTCGACCATCAACTCATAATGTATGGTAAAGCAGGAAAAAAAAGACATTTAGGAAGAAAACCAAGAACTAGAGGGGTTGCTATGAATCCTGTAGATCATCCAATGGGTGGAGGAGAAGGAAAAGCTTCCGGAGGAATTCCAAGAAATAGAAAGGGTTATCCATCTAAAGGATTTAAAACTCGTTCTAAACGAAAAAAATCCAATAAATTTATATTACAAAAAAGAAAAAAATAAACGTTTATTATGGTAAGATCTTTAAAAAAAGGTCCATATGTATCACATGCATTATATAAAAAAGTTTTAGATAATATAAAAAACAACAAAAGAAAAATTATCAAAACATGGTCACGTCCTTCGACAATATTACCTGATTTTGTCGGACAAACATTTGCTGTTCATAATGGTAAAAAATTCATTAATGTATATGTTACAGAGGATATGATAGGAAGAAAATTAGGTGAATTTTCTCCTACACGTAGTTTTAAAGGACATTCAGGATCTAAAAGTAAAATTAAAATAAAAAAAAATAGTTGATAAAAATTAAAAAATGAAAAAAAATGGGGAAAATATCAATCGAGTTTCAGCTTCTTTAAGGAAAATTAAAAGTTCTCCAAGAAAAATAAAAAAAATTATTGATCTCATTCGAAATAAAGAAATAAACAATGCTTTAGATATCCTTTCTTATGGAAAAATAAATAATAAAAAATCTATTATAATAAGCAAATTATTATTGTCTTTATTATCAAATTGGAAGAAAAAGAATAATAAGAATTATTCTTCTGAAGATCACTTTTTGTATATTAAAGATGTTCGTGTTAATCAAGGATTAACATTAAAAAGAATTCAACCAGTTCCTCAAGGAAGGGGACATAGAATACGAAAAAGAACAAGTAAAATTATCATTTATTTAGAAAGTAAAATATAAACATTCAAATTTAATCAATTATATGGGACAAAAAACAAATCCAATAATTAATAGATTAGGAATTATAATGGGTTGGCAATCAAGTTGGTGTAATAATTACAAAGATCGTTTAAAAGAAGATTTTGAAGTAAGGCGATATATCGAAGCTAGATTTCCAAAAGGAATTATATCTCGTATTTTTATAGAACGAACATTAAAATTTATAACTATTACGATTCGTACTTCAAGGCCGGCGATAGTTATTGGGAAAGGAGGTGATGAAGTTGATACTGTTAGAAAAGAATTAAAAAAAATCACTAAAAAAGAAGTTCAGATAAATATTTCTGAAGTTAAAAGACCCGAATTAGATGCTCCTTTAGTATCCAAAAATTTGGTCAAACAATTAGAAAATAGAATGGCTTATAAAAAAACTATAAAGTTATCGATTATATCTGCTATGAGAATGAATGCTCAAGGTATAAAAATTCAAGTTTCTGGAAGGTTAAATGGAGCTGAAATGGCTAGAAAAGAAACATATAAAGATGGAAGAATCTCTTTAGGAACTTTTCGTGCGGATGTTGACTATTACATGGAAGAGGCCCATACAGGATATGGAAGTATTGGAATAAAAGTATGGATTATGAAAGGAGAAGTATATGGAAAAAAAGATTTATCTCCATTATTAGGAATTCATAAAAAGACAAGAGGATTCTTTAGTAGAAAGAAAAAACATATTTCGAAAAAACATATTTATTAAAGTATTTACATAATGTTGCAACCTAAAAAAAGGAAATATAAAAAAGAACAAAAAGGGAGAATTCGTGGAAATTCTAAAAAAGGAACACGTTTAACTAGAGGTTTATATGGAATAAAAGCTTTAGAACCAGCATGGATTTCTTCAAAACAGATAGAAGCTGCACGTATTGCAGCAAATCGTTATATGAAAAGAGAAGGAAAACTATGGATAAATATTTTTCCTGATAAACCAGCAACAAAAAAACCTCAAGAAGTTCGTATGGGAAAAGGAAAAGGACCAGTTGAATTTTGGGTGGCGGTTGTGAAGCCAGGAAGAATTTTATTAGAAGTAGATGGTGTAACAATGAAAATTGCTAAAGAAGCATTAAGATTAGCCTCTCAAAAATTTTCTATTAAAACGAAGTTTATTTCTTCCTTTTTTTTCTAAAATTAGTTAAATCAAATAAATGATTTTTTATATGAAAAACTCGGATATAAAAAATTTATCGTTAGATGAATTAATTAGAAGAATTAAGATTTTCAGAAATGATTATAAAAAAATAAAATTTAATCATTCTGTGAAAAAACAAGAAAATTGGATGTTCATAAAACATTTGAGGAAATTTATTGCTAAATTACAAACAGAATTGAATAAAAAAATTAAATGAAAAAAATGAATATCTCTAAAAGGGGACATAGAAAAAAGAGACAAGGAATTGTTGTAAGTGATAAAATGCAAAAAACAATCATTGTTTCAGAAATAAGAAAAGTACAACATAAATATTATGGGAAAAGTATCATAAGAAAAAAAAGATACATGGTACATGATGAAAAGAGTTTATCTAAAATAGGAGATAAAGTTATGATTATGGAATCTCGACCAATAAGTAAAAGAAAAACTTGGAGACTAATATCCGTTATAGAAAAATTCAAATAATTTATTTATGTTGCAACAAGAATCTGTATGTAAAGTTGCGGATAATACGGGAGCAAAAGAAGTATTAATTATAAGAGTTCTTGGTGGAACTGGAAAACGATATGCTTCTATAGGAGATTCTGTAATTATTACGGTAAAATCATCTATCTCTACAAACAAAGGAGGATCAATAAAAAAAGGGCAAGTTACCAAAGCTGTAATTATAAGAACAAAAAAGAGTATTAGAAGAAAGGATGGATCTTATATTAGTTTTGATGATAATGCTTGTGTTCTTATGACGACTTCTGGGGAAATTATGGGGACAAGAGTATTTGGTCCAGTTGCAAGAGAATTAAGAGAAAAAGAGTATATGAAAATTGTTTCTTTAGCACAAGAAGTCTTATAATTATGAAAATAAGAATAAAAAAAAACGATATAGTTTATATATTGTCAGGAAACAATAAAGGGAAAAAAGCAACTGTCATTAAAGTATTTACAAAAACTTATAAAGTTCTTTTGAAAGGGATAAATATGGCTAAAAAACATATTAAACCAAGTGCTCTTCATCCTAAAGGGGGTATTTTAGAACAAGAATCACCTATACATATTTCTAATATTAAAAAATTTGAAGAATTTGAAGAATTTGAAGAATTTGAAGAATTTGAAGGAACAGAAGGAACAGAAGGAACAGAAGGAACAGAAGGAACAGAAGGAACAGAAGGAACAGAAGGAACAGAAGGAACAGAAGGAACAGAAGGAACAGAAGGAACAGAAGATAGAGATGATAGAGATAAATAAGGATATTTATTTTCCAAGACTAAAGAAATTTTATAAAGAAAATATAGTCAAACAATTGATCAATAAATTTAATTATTCTTCTATTATGGAAGTACCTAAACTAATTAAAATAGTGGTTCATCAAGGAATTGGAAATTCTATTTTAGATAAAAAAATTTTAGAATCTTCTATAAAAGAAATTACAAATATTACTGGTCAAAAATCTATTTTTTGTTATTCAAAACATGATGAATCTGGTTTTAAATTAAGAAAAGGAATGCCTATTGGTGTAAAGGTAACTTTACGAAAGAATAAAATGTATGAATTTTTGGAAAGATTAATCTTTATTGTTTTACCTAGAGTAAGAGATTTTAATGGAATAAAAAATAATGGATTTGATAAAAATGGAAATTATAATCTAGGAATTTTTGAACAAATAGTTTATCCAGAAATTAATATTGATGAGGTTAGAAAAAATATGGGTATGAATATTACATTTGTAACTTCTGTAAAAAAAATTAAAGAATCAAAAGCCCTTTTATCACTTTTTGGAATGCCTTTTGATAAAAATACAAACTAATAATAAAATTAATAAATATGGCAAAAGAATCTGTATTAGCAAGACAAAAAAAAAGAGAAAAACTTGTGAAAAGGTATGAAAAAATAAGAAAATTTTTAAAGAAGTCTAAAAAATACGATCTTCTTCAAAAATTACCGAGGGATGCCTCTCCTGTTCGTTTGAGAAATCGATGTTCTATAACAGGAAGATGTAGAGGATATATGAGGAAATTTGGTGTATCTCGAATTGTTTTTAGAAATTTAGTTTCACAAGGACTTATTCCAGGAGTAAAAAAAGCAAGTTGGTAAAAAAAATATATGTTATATGGATCCAATAGCAGATTTTTTGACTAGAATTAGAAATGCTACATTGGTAAAACATAAAGTTTTAACAATTTCTCATTCTAAAATTAAACAAGAAATTTCTAGAATTCTATTAGAAAATGGATATATAATAGGATATAAAGTAGAAAAAATAAATAATAAAAAGAAACTTAAAGTAGCTTTAAAATATTATAAAAAAGATATTTCTGTTATTCAAGGAGCTATAAGAGTTAGTAAACCTGGATTAAGAAGATATTCTAAATATAAAAAATTGCCACGTGTACTAAATGGATTAGGAATTGCAATTATGACTACTTCTATTGGAATAATAACCGATAAAGTTGCAAAAGAAAAAAGGATAGGTGGAGAAGTTATATGTCATATTCATTAATAAATATTTGAATAAATTATAAATCACATTATTAAGTATGTCAAGAATTGGAAAAAAGGAAATTTTCATTCCCGATAATGTACATGTAAAAATTGTTAAAAAAGAAATATTTGTAAAGGGAATTTTAGGATCTTTAAAACAAAAAATTTCAAATCAATTGAAATTAAATATTGTTAATAATAAATTATTTATCACACGATTCCTTGATGATAAAATTTCTAAATCTTTACATGGATTATATAATGTTTTAATTTATAATATGATTTTTGGTGTATCAAAAGGATTTAAAAAAAAATTAGAATTAGTTGGAATTGGATATAGAGTCCATTGTGATCAAAATAATATTTTATTAATGCATTTAGGATTTTCTCATAGTGTAATGATAAAACTTCCTAAGAAGGTAAAAATTAGCATCGATTTTTCAAAAGAAAAAAATCCAATTATTATTATGAGTTCTTGTGACAAACAATTATTAGGAATTATAGCTCATAAAATTCGATCTTTACGTCCTCCAGAACCTTATAAAGGAAAGGGAATTCGATATGTAGGTGAACAAATTCGTAGAAAAACTGGAAAATCTGTATAATTTATCAAATTTCATTATTATGAAAAAGAGAAGAATTATTGGGAACATGCATCGTCCTAGAGTGTCTGTATATAGAAGTAATAAGTCAATTTATGCACAAATTATAGATGATTTGAAAGGAAAAACATTAACTTACTCCTCTTCTATAGAGAAAGAATTAAAAAATTTTAAGAAAATAACAAAAATTGATATTTCCTATGAAGTAGGAAAGCTTTTGGGATATCGAGCAAAAAAATTAAAAATAACTAAACTGGTTTTTGACCGAGGTAAATATTTGTATCATGGAAGAATAAAGTCATTAGCTGATGGAATAAGAAAAGTTGGATTAGATTTATAAAATTAATAATTATGGATAAAAGAAAAAAATATTTAGGATTAGAATTAAAAGAAAAATTAGTAGGTGTTACAAGAGTTTGTAAAGTGACTAAAGGAAGAAGATATTTTAGTTTTAGTGCAATTGTAATTAAAGGAAACGAAAGTGGATTAGTTGGATATGGTTTTGGAAAATCTCAAGAAGCTCCTGAGGCAATTAGAAAAGCAGGAGATAGGGCTAAAAGGGATGTGAGAAAAATATGTGTTATACATGGAACTGTTCCTCATGAACAAAAAGCAAAATATAGAGGAGCTAGAATTTTTATAAAACCTGCTTCTGAAGGAACAGGAATTATTGCTGGTGGTCCATTAAGATCAGTCTTTGAAGCTTCTGGAGTAAGAAATATTTTATCAAAGTCTCGAGGTTCTTCTAATCATCATAATCTTATTAAAGCTGCTATTAAAGCATTAAGTAAAATAAGAGATGCAAGAGTTATATCAAAACATCGAGGTGTTCCTATTAAACAAGTTTATAATGGAGAATGGAGAGGTTGATATTAAAAGAAAAGTTTTCCGAAAGGAAAATATAAAAAAATGGATCAAAAAAAAGAAGGTAAGATTAGGAAGAGGGCAAGGTAGTGGAAAAGGAGGGACTTGTGGAAGAGGACATAAAGGATCTAAATCAAGATCAGGATTTTCTAAAAAGATAGGATTTGAAGGAGGACAAATGCCATTACAAAGAAGAGTACCAAAATTTGGATTTGTAAGAAAAAAAAATAAACGAGAAAAATTTGTAATTATTAATCTTGATACTATTCAATTATATATTGATAATAAAAAGATTGATAAAAATCGAATTATTAATAAAGATGTATTACTAAAAAAAGATCTATTAAAAAAAAATAAGTGTATTAAAATACTTGGAAGAGGATCGATAAAAGATTCTATTAAAATATATGCTAATAAATTTAGCAAAAAAGCTTATGAAGCGATTAAAAATGTTGGTGGTGAAGCATTTTTAGTACAAAATTCATGATAGGAAATTTTTTAAAAAATATTCATAACATTTGGAGGATGGATGAACTACGTAATAAAATTGCATCCACCATATGTTTTTTATTGATATATCGTTTTTGTGTTTATATTCCAATTCCTGGAATTAATTCATTAGGAGTAAGTAGTTTTTTTGATAGCCTTTATTCAGGATCTAAGGGATTAATGCAAATATTATCCTCTTTTACAGGAGGTGCATTTAACAGAGCTTCTATTTTTGCATTAGGAATCATGCCATATATATCTTCTTCAATCATAATGCAATTAATGTCTATAATGATTCCATTTTTACAAAAATTGCAAAGAGATGGAGAAAGTGGAAGAGAACAAATTAATTTTATTACAAGATGTTTAACGATAGTTATATCTATTATACAATCTATGGTTTATCTGTTCTCTTTAATACAAAAATTGGTTCCTTATTCTCATCCTATTTTTAATAGTAATTCTTTTTATGGAAAATTCTTATTTTTGATCTTGGGAACAATTTTATTAACTTCTGGTACTATGTTTACTGTATGGATTGGAGATAATATAACAGATCGTGGAATAGGAAATGGCATATCTATTATCATTATGTCTGGAATAATATCTCGTTTTCCGGAGGCTATTTCGAAAGAATTTTTTAGTAAAATAAAGAATATTAATAAAGGAATTATTATTTTATTTTTTGAATTTTTTTTGTGGTTAATCGTTATTTTATTTACTATTTTTATTATTCAAGCAGTTCGAAAAATTCCTGTTCAATATGTATCTCATTACAGATCTTTCGGATTAGAATCAAAATTCATTAGTAATAAAAAACATCAATATATTCCATTAAAGATAACATCTGCTGGTGTTATGCCAATTATATTTTCTCAATCAATTATGTTATTTCCATTAATTTTTTCTCATTATTCAAATAATGAATCTTTTAAAAATTTTTTAAGGGTTTTTCAAAATGTGTATGGATTTTGGTACAATATAACTATATTTACATTAGTTGTTATTTTTACATTTTTTTATACTGCGATTACAATGCCTGTGAATCAGATTGCTGATGAATTAAAAAGAAATGGTGGGCATATTCCTAAAATTAGACCTGGAAAGGAAACTTCTGAATATATAGATAAAATTTTGTCTTATGTTACATTACCAGGATCAATGTCTTTAGCTTTCGTTGCAATTTTACCATCCATTGTTTTTAAAATGGGGATCAATCAAAGTTTTTCTTTATTTTATGGAGGGACGTCATTGTTGATAGTAGTTGGAGTATTTCTTGATATATATCAACAATTTAGTATTCATTTATTAAATTATTATTATGATGGATTAATGCATATAAAAAATAAATAAACAAAAAGTTGTAATTTTGTATTAATACAAAATATTGATTTTTTTATGTCAAAACAAAAACATATTGAAGTGGATGGAGTCATTATAGAATCTTCTCCAAATGCGATGTTTCGTGTAAAATTGGATAATGGATGTATAGTAAAAGCTCATATATCTGGAAAAATGAGAATGCACTATATAAAAATACTGCCAGGAGATAAAGTAAGATTGGAAATGTCATCATATGATTTGGAACGTGGTAGAATTACTTATAGATATTAAATAATAAAAATTCATTGATATGAAAATTAGAGCTTCTTTAAAAAAAAGAACAAAAGATTGTATAATTGTTCATCGAAAAGGATGTTTGAGAATTATTAATAAAAAAAATCCAAAATTTAAACAAAAACAAGGATAAATTTATGTCTGTTAGAATTTCAGGAATTGATCTTCCCTCTTCAAAAAGAGGATTGATTGGGCTTACTTACTTGTATGGAATCGGAAAAAGTTTGTCAAAAAATATATTACAATCTATTGGAATAAATGAGAATAAAAAAGTTCAAGATTGGACAGATGAAGATATAAAAAAAATAAGAAAGTATATATCGAATCATGTTAAAGTAGAAGGAGAATTAAGATCGGAAATTCAATTTAACATTAAGAGATTAATAGATATAGGATGTTATATAGGAATTAGACATAAAAGAGGACTTCCATTAAGAGGACAAAAAACAAAAAATAATTGTAGAACTAGAAAAGGAAGAAGAAAAACTATAGCAAATAAGAAAAAATTAAAAAAATAAAAATCCTTTATGAATAAATCACATTTAGGGAAAAAAAAAAGAAACGTAGTAGTAGATCCCATTGGAAAAGCACATATACAATCTAGTTTCAATAATATCATTATTACTTTAACAAATAAACAAGGAGATGTTATTGCTTGGTCTTCTGCTGGAAAAATGAATTTTAAAGGATCAAAAAAAAATACTCCATACGCCGCACAGATGACTGCTGAAAATGTAGCAAAAAAAGGAATAAATGCTGGATTAAAAAAAATAGAAGTTAACGTTAAGGGTCCTGGTGCTGGAAGAGATGCAGCTATAAGAGCATTAAGTAATTCTGGACTAATAGTAACGATGATTAAAGATATCACCCCATTACCTCATAATGGATGTCGACCTCCAAAAAGAAGGAGAGTTTGATAAAACTAAAAAAATATTAAATATTTATGGCAAGATATATAGGACCGAAAACTAAGATTTCAAGAAAATTTGGACAATGTATTTATGGAGAAGATAAATATTTTGGACGTAAAAAATACCCTCCTATTTCTCACATTATTGTGAATAGAAGAAGAGGAAAAAAGTCTGAATATTTTACACAATTAATGGAAAAGCAGAAAACAAAACATATTTATGGTATACTGGAACATCAGTTTAAACAACTTTTTTTAAATGCTTCAAAAAAAAAGGGAGTTACAGGAGAGTTATTATTACAATCTTGTGAGAGACGTTTAGATAATATAGTTTTTCGTTTAAATTTTGCATTATCAAGACCTGCTGCACGTCAAATTGTTTCTCATAAACATGTAATAGTAAATGGAGTTATCGTAAATATACCTTCTTTTAGATTAAACCCTGGTGATAAAATACAAATAAAAAATAAGTCTAAAAATCATCCTGCTATAAATAATTCTATGAAAAATCAAAAAGGAACCTTGGTTGATTGGTTATTATTAGACGAGAAAAATATGTATGGGATGTTAATGTCAATTCCGAAAAGATCACAAATTCCTGAAAATATTAAAGAACAATTAATTGTTGAATTATATTCAAAATAATTTTTATAATATAATTTTTTATGTCTATTTTAGATTTTGTTAAACCTGATAGGGTTTCTATGAAAGAATTTTCCGATTATAAAGGAATATTTCATTTACAACCTTTAGAACCTGGGTATGGAGTAACATTAGGGAATGCATTAAGAAGAGTTCTTTTAGGTTCACTAAAAGGATTTTCTATAACATCCATAAGAATTAAAGGAGTTCAATATGAGTTTTCTTCTATAGAGGGAGTTTTAGAAGATGTTACAGAAATTATTCTTAATTTTAAAAAGATTCGTTTAAAACGAATCACTCCTGATATTCATCAAGAAACGGTTCATGTATATATTAATAATGAAGAAGAAATCATAAATGGAGAAATTATAAATAAATTTATTTCCGGTTTTCAAATTTTAAATCATGATTTGGTTCTTTTTCATAAAAAAAAAGGGATTTCTATGGAACTTAGTTTCACAATTGATGAAGGAAGAGGATATGTCCCAGCAGAAGAGAATAAAAAAAAAAGTGATAGTTTAAATTTAGTTGGAACTATTCCAATAGATTCTATTTATACTCCTATAAAAAATGTAAAATATTTTATAGAAAATTGTAGAGTGGGACAAAAAACAGATTTTGAGAATCTTTCTTTAGAAATCAAAACAGATGGGTCTATTTCTCCAAAAATAGCATTAATGGAAGCATCTAATATATTAATTCAATATTTTTCTATTTTTTCTTATGATAAAATTGGAAAAGAAAAAAAAGAAAAGATAGATAATAGAAAAAAGTATAATGAAGAATTTTTAAAAATGCGTACTTTATTAAAATCAAAATTAAATGATATGGATTTATCTGTTCGAACAAAAAATTGTTTAAAATTTGCTTCGATAGAAACGATTGCAGATTTGGTAGTTTGCAGTAGAAGCTCTATATTAAAAATGCGCAATTTTGGAAAAAAATCATTAGATGAATTAGAAGGAAAAATGAAGGAAAAAGAATTGCATTTTGGAATGGATATTTCAGAATATAATCTAGATAAAGAATAAAATATTTTTTAATGAATCATGGTGATAAAAATAATAATTTAAAAAGAAAGTATGGACATAGAAATTCTTTACTTTCTAATATGGCATCATCTTTAATTAAAGAGAAAAGAATTTTTACTACTTTAGCTAAAGCAAAGTCATTGAGAAAATATATAGAACCTATTATTACGAAATCAAAATTGAAATCAACTCATTCTATGAGAAAGGTTTTTTCATATTTAAGAGATAAAAATGCGGTTGCTGAACTATTTAAAAAAGATTTTGATCAGGTTCGAAAACGTCCTGGAGGATATACAAGGATATTAAAAATAGGATCTTGTATTGGTAAATATTCTCGTTTTTCTTTAATCGAATTAGTAGATTTTAATAAGATATATAATCCCAATAAAAAATATCATACCAGAAGAGGAAGAAAAAAGAAGAGAAATCAAGAAGAAAAAAAAATGAGTAATGAGCAAAATAAAATTCATAAAAGCAAGACAAATATTAGATTCTAGAGGACATCCAACAGTTGAAGTAGATATTTTAACAACAAATAATATACTTGGACGTGCTTCTGTCCCATCTGGATCATCGAAAGGAGAACAAGAAGCTTTTGAATTACGGGATAATGAAAAAGATAGTTTTTTAGGGATGAGTGTTTCTCAAGCAATTAAAAATGTAAATAATATTATTGCTCCTGAATTAATAGGAAAATCTGTATTAGACCAATTTCATATAGATCGATTAATGTTGGAATTAGATGGAACAAAAAATAAAAAGAGATTGGGTGCTAATGCAATACTTGCGATTTCATTAGCTAATGCAAAAGCTGCATCCAAAGAAGTAGGATTACCTATTTATCAATATATAGGAGGTTCATACAGTCATATCCTACCTATTCCGTTAGTTAATGTTGTAAATGGAGGAAAACACTCAAATATTTCTATAGCTTTTCAAGAATTTATGATTGTTCCTATAAAAGCAAAAAATTTTTTTGAATCTTTACATATTGTGTACAATATTTTTTATCATCTTAAAAATTTTTTGAATGAAAAAGGTTATTCCACAAATGTTGGTGATGAAGGAGGATTTTCACCGAATTTTGAAAAAATAGAAAATATTTTGGATATCATTTTAGAAAATATTCATCTTTCTGGTTATGAGCCTTATGATGAAGTGGGTATTGCTATTGATTGTGCAGCATCTGAATTATACGAAAACAAAAAATATAATTACTCAAAATTTAATAGAGATCAAAAAAAAGATCCTTTATTGAAATCAAGTGAAGATCATGTTCAATATTTATCTTTCCTATCAAGAAAATATCCTATTATATCTATTGAAGATGGAATGGATCAAAATGATTGGAAAGGATGGAAATTATTAACTGATGAATTAGGAGATAAAATACAGTTAGTAGGTGATGATATTTTTGTTACTCAAATAGATAATTTAAGAAGAGGAGTAAATAATGGAATTGCAAACTCTATTTTAATAAAAATTAATCAGGTGGGGACATTAACGGAAACTATGAACACTATTGATTTTGCAAAAAAAAGTGGATACAAAAACGTAATTTCTCATCGTTCTGGAGAAACAGAAGATCATTTTATATCAGATTTATCTGTAGCATTTAATATCGAACAAATAAAAATTGGATCCATTTGTCGTTCTGAACGTACTTCTAAATATAATCAATTATTGCGTATAGAAGAAGATTTAGGAAAACGTTCTGTATATCCAAATTGGATTTTTTGAATAAAAATGTTTTTATTATTTTATCATTCAATGAATATAATATTCGATAGATGTTAGTAATCATATTTTTCGTTTTCGGATATTTATTCATTATTTTTGAAGACTACTTTTCTCTAAACAAGGTAATTCCTTCGTTATTAATGGCAACTATTTGTTGGTCTTTAATAATGTTTTTTAACATTCCTGTTTATGAATTAAATCATAACTTAATAAAAGTTAGAGACAATCATCATTTATTATTAGTTCATTTAGGAAAAGCTTCAGAAATTGTATTTTTTCTACTTGGAGCTATGTTAATTATATCTATTTTAGAAAAATCTTCAGCTTTTGATGCAATGAGTGAATTACTTTATACCGATACAAAAAGAAAATTTTTATGGAAAATAAGTATCATTTCTTTTTTGTTATCTGCTTTAATAGATAATTTAACTGCTACTGTTGTCTTAATATCTCTTTTGAAAAAAACCATTCATAATTACAAAGAACGTTTATATTATTTAGGGTTGTCAATTATATCTGCAAATGCAGGGGGAGTTTGGTCACCAATCGGTGATATCACTACAACTATGTTGTGGATTTCTAAAAAAGTAACAACTTTTTGTCTTTTAAAAAAAATATTTTTTCCTTCTATCATTTGTATGTTAATTTCCACTCAAATTATATCCTATATGTCAATTTTTAATGGAGAAATGAAATGGAAAAAAACTCCATTATCAAAAAAAAACCTAAAAATAGGACTCTATATGTTATTAATAGGATTGATATTAATGTTTTTTGTTCCTATATATAAAACGATTATTGGAGTTCCTCCATATATAGGAATGATGTTTTCTTTGGGAATTATGTTGACTATATATTCGGTACTTTACGAAAAAAAAATATTACTTTTTTCAAGTAAAAACATTTTGAAAAAAGTAGATGTTACTAGTATTTTATTTTTCTTTGGAATCCTACTTTCAATTTCTTCTCTTGAAGGAATAGGAATTTTGTATAAAATGTCCCAATGGATTAATCATATAGTTTATAATTGGGAGATAACAACTATTCTTTTAGGATTTATATCATCTATTGTTGATAATGTTCCATTAGTTGCTGCAACTATTTCAATGTTTTCTCATCCTATTGATCATAGTTTTTGGCATTTTATTGCTTACGTATCAGGAACAGGAGGAAGTTTATTGATTATTGGATCTGCATCTGGAGTTGCTGCTATGAGTATAGAAAAAATTGATTTTTTTTGGTATTTAAAAAAGATTAGTTGGATTGCATTTATCGGATATATTTCTGGTTTTATCTGTTTATTATTTATAGAAAAAATAAATTAGTACTGGATATTTTGTTGATTAATTTTTTCATTTAATATAAAAATTTTTCTACTATATTGTGATTTGAATATAATTAATCATAAACTTTTTATGAAACTATCAATTGATTGGAAGTTGGTAAAAAAATACGAGGATATTTTATTTTTTTTTTGGAAAGGAATATCTAAAATACAGATAAATAGACCTTGGTGTCATAATGCTTTTCGTGTAGAGACAGTTGATGAAATGATTGATGCTATCGATATATGTAGAAAAAGAGAAGATATTGATGTAATCATTATCACAGGATCTGGAAATAAGTCATTTTGTTCAGGTGGAGATCAACATACAAGAGGGTTAGGTGGTTATTTGGGAAAAGATGGAGTACCAAGATTGAATATTCTAGATTTCTATAAAAAGATACGTGAGATTCCAAAACCAGTTATAGCTATGGTCAATGGATTTGCAATAGGTGGAGGACACGTTTTACATGTAGTGTGCGATTTAACTATAGCATCTGATAATGCAATTTTTGGTCAATCAGGTCCAAGAGTAGGATCATTTGATGGAGGATTTGGAAGTTCTTATTTAGCTCGTCACATTGGACAAAAAAGAGCAAGAGAAATGTGGTTTTTATGCAAAAAATATTCAGCAAAAGAAGCATTATCAATGGGATTGATCAATAAAGTTGTAAATAAAAATATTCTTGAAAAAGAAACCATTGAATGGTGTAAAAAGATACAAGAACGAAGTTCCATGTCTTTGAGGATGATTAAACGATGTTTAAACGCGGAATTGGATGGACAGCATGGAATTATGCAACTTGCTGGAGATGCAACGTTATTATTTTATTTAACAGAAGAATCTCAAGAAGGTAAAAGAGCTTTTCTAGAAAAAAGAATCCCTAAATTTAAAAAATTTAAAAAATTTTTATGAACTTGAAAAATTGGATATTTGCTACACGTTTATATACTTTACCTCTTTCTATTTATGGAATAAGTTTAAGTTTTTTTTTGTCAACTCATTCTATTATGGAGATGTATAAGTGTTTAAAAACATATGTATTCTCTATTTTAACGGCATTATCCTTGCAAATATTAGCAAATTTTTCTAACGATTATGGAGATAGTATAAAATTAATTTTTCATGATAATGAAATGAGTATGAAAAAAAAATTTGTTTATGAGGGAATCATTTCATCTAAACAAATGAAAAAAGCAATTTTTATATTATTTATTCTCTCTTTTATTTTAGGTTTTATTCTTATATATCCGATTTTATATGAAAATATTATAATTTTTTTTACCTATCTAATAGGGTTAATTTTTTGTATTTTGAGTGCTATCAAGTATTCATGTGGAAATAACCCTTATGGTTGGAAATGGGGGATGGGAGATTTATCCGTATTTTTGTTCTTTGGAATTTTTTCTGTTCTAGGAAGTTTTTTTTTGTATAACAGATTAGTTCCTTCTTTTCAAGTGATTTTATTATCTATATCTATGGGATTTTTAAATACGGCTATATTGAATATCAATAATATGAGGGATCTTTATGAAGATTCTATAAATAGAAAAGAAACAATCGTGGTACGTTTTGGATTAAACTTTGCAAAGTGGTATCATTTTGTAATGATTCTCAATGCAATCCTTTTAGGATTTTTATTTATATCGATGAAAAATAATATTTATCAATTGTTCTCATTATCCATTGTATCAGTATTATTAATAATGCATTGTAGAAATATTATGTTAATTAATAATAATAAATTTCTATTACATTTAGAACTAAAAAAACTTGTTTTTCTTATTTTTTTATATGTATTAAGTATTGGAATGCAAAACTATTTATAAAAAAATCATAAAAAATAATCATTGATGAAAGTTATTTATTTAACACATAGTACATGTATTATACAAATCCATGAAAAAAATTTATTAATTGATCCTTTTTTATATGAAAATTCTTCTTTTGACAAGAGATCGTTAAATACGTATATGGATATGTATTCACCAATCCATTATATACTAATCACTCATGCTCATTATGATCATGTTTGTGATGTAGAATTTTTTTCAAAAAAGTATCCAAATGCTTTGATCATCGCTAACTATGAAATATCCAATTTTTATTCGAAAAAGGGAATCAATACATATGGAATCAATTATGGATCTTTTATACCTTTTTCGTTTGGAAAATTAAAATATACTTGGGCTTGTCATTCAAGTGTTTTTAATAATGGAATATATGGGGGGAATCCTGGAGGATTTCTTTTACATACAGAAGAAGGAAATCTTTATATTTCTGGAGATACATCTATTACATGGGAAATGAATCTTTTTCCCATATTTGGAAAAATTGATTTATCTATCCTTCCTATAGGAGGAAGATATACAATGGATATTGAAGAAGCAATTCAAGCTTCAAATTTATTAAAATGTGAAAGAGTTTTAGGCGTCCATTATAATACTTTTAATGAAATTAAAATCCATAAAGAAAAATCTGTCAAAGATTTTATGGAAAATAAAAAAGATTTGATATTATTAGAATCTTGGGATTCTATCACTATTTAGAATTTTTCATGAAAAGATTTTGTTTTTGTAAAAAAGATCTTCTTTTTAAAAAGAACATATCTAATGCATATCGATGGTTTAATAAACATTCGATAATTTACCTTTTTCTTTTTGATAAAGAACGTTTTTCTATTGGAGAATGTAATACATTATTTATTTCATTCGAAGAGATAAATCGAATGAATCATATATTAAATAATATTCCTTTTGAGGAAATTATAAATAATTTTAATGTTTTTCCTTATTTTAAAGGATCTTTTTTACATCCCATATTTATTTTTGGATTGGAACAGATGTTAATCGGATTTAATAGTCATTTTCCTATTTTATATCATTCACCATTTACAAAAAAAAAAGAAGGTTTGTCTATTAATGACATTCTATGGCTTCATTTATGGATTGAATACGATGAATATAAAATTATAAAAGAGATTGAGAAAAAAATTATTCAAGGATTTTCATGTTTCAAGATAAAAATGCACATGGATTTGTTTGATTTTCAATATAAAATTATCAAAAAAATAAGTAAGATGTATCCTTTTATAAACGTTCGTATGGATGCAAATGGATGTTTTAAGAATATAAAAGAAGCATTATATTATTTAAATAAACTTTATGATCTACGTATCGTTAGTTTATTAGAACAACCAATATTACCTGGATCTTGGAAAGAATTATCGATGATATGTAAAATATCAAAATTACCTATTTCTTTAGATGAAGAGTTAATAGGAGTAACATCCCTCAAAGAAAAGAAAAAACTTTTAGATCTGGTTAATCCCAAATATCTTGTAATAAGACCTAGTTTACATGGAGGATTTATGAAATCTGAAGAATGGATTATAGAATCAAAAAAAAGAAATATAAAATGGTATGTTAGTTCTTCTTTTGAAAGTAGCATAGGAATGAATGCAATTGCTCAGTGGACTTATGTTATGCAAAAAAAATATTTTAATAATTTTATTGTTCATCACGGACTAAATACATTGAATGTATATAAAAATGAGTCCTTTTCTTTGATAGAAAAAAGAAAAGGACTCATTTGGTATATATAATCCTTCTTTTTATTGTATTGAATAACAAATTTTTATAAAATTTATGTGGATAGATTTCAATCATTACAATTATAAAATTGATGATCAATCGTTAGAAAATTCATGTACCTTATCTCATTCTATTCGTTCTTTTTTAAATGATTGGTATGATCAAAAAAAAAATACAATTACTGTACTCACTTCTGGAACTACAAAAGGAAATCCAAAAGTTTGTTTTTTAAAAAAAAAACATATGTATCAAAGAGCTTGTCTATCTGCTCAATTACTAAAAATAAATAAAAGAGGTGTCAAAGGGTTATTATGTTTACCTATTCATACCATAGCAGCAAAAATGTTTTTGTTAAGATCTGTTATTTTTAAATGGATTATTTTTTGTGATCATCCATCATCTAGACCATTAAAAAATATTAAAAATTTTTTTGATATATCTTCAATGACTCCTATGCAAGTAGAATATAGTATCAAGAAATTATATTATATAAAAGTTTTATTAATTGGAGGATCCAAGGTATCTAATTCTTTGGAACGAAAGTTACAACATGTATCGACTCATTGTTATGCAACATATGGAATGACAGAAACTTCAGGACATATTGCATTAAAAAGAGTTAATGGAAATTACAGAAACGATTTTTATAAATCCTTTAATGATGTCACTCTTTATGTAAATAAATATAATTGTTTAAGGATCCGTTTTATGGATCTTTTTGTAAAAACAAATGATATCGTTTCGATAAAATCTTATAATGAATTTTCTTTTATTGGAAGATATGATAATGTAATTAATAGTGGAGGAATTAAAATTATTCCTGAATTAATAGAAAAATTACTTTCTCCTTTTATTATGAATAGAAGATTTTTTATTTCTTCCATTCCAGATAAAATTTTGGGAGAAAAAATCATTTTAGTTATTGAAGGGCCTCCTTTTTTATTTTCTATTCCTAAAGAAATTTTTTTTGGAAAAATGAAATATTTAAAACCAAGAAAAATATTTTTTTTAAAACGTTTTTTGGAGGATTTATTAGGAAAAATAAAGAAAAAAGAAATGAAAGATTCATTATTCAAAAATCTATAAATTATAAAAAAATAGTCATAGATTTCGTTTTTTTATCAAGATTTATTTTTAATTCTTTTATAAAAGTTTCAGTATCCAGAAAACATTCTTTTTTTTTATTTAAATAAAAAAAAAGATCTTTCGTTACTTTTCCTGATTCCACTAAATCTATACATGTTTTTTCAAGTATTGTGGAAAATTTTTCTAAAATTTTGTTTTTGTCTAAAAATGCACGATGTTTGAGTCCTCTTGTCCAAGCAAAAATAGATGCAACCGGGTTTGTTGATGTTTTTTCTCCTTTTTGATGTGATCGAAAATGTCTTGTAACAGTACCATGAGCCGCTTCAGATTCAAATATTTTTCCATCTGGATTAAGTAATACAGACGTCATCATTCCTAATGATCCAAATCCTTGAGCAATGCAATCAGACTGTACATCTCCATCATAATTTTTACATGCCCATATAAATCCACCATCTGATTTGATAGTTTTTGCAATCATATCATCTATTAAACAATGTTCGTATGTGATATTCATTCTTTTGAATATTTGGTAAAATTCATGTTTATAGACATGATCAAAAATATCTACGTATCTACCATCATAGGATTTTAAAATTGTATTTTTTGTAGATAAAAAAAGTGGAAGTTTTTTGTAAATGGAATAATTAAAGCAGGAACGAGCAAATCCATAGATTGATTCATCTGTATTAAACATTCCCATTGCGATTCCATTTCCTTGAAAATGATGGATTTTAATTTTTTTTAATCCTTTACTTTTTTTTTTTTCTGGTAAAAAAATAAAATATAGATTTCCTTTTTCTTTGATAGAAAATTCTTTAGCAGCATATTGATCTGCATAAGCATGTCTAGCTATGCATATCGGTTTTTTCCATCCTGGAATGAATTTTTGAATATTTTTTACTAAAATGGGTTCTCTAAAAATTGTTCCATGAATAATATTTCGAATTGTCGCATTTGGAGAATCCCATATTTTTTTTAATTGGAATTCTTTCATTCTTTTTTTGTCAGGAGTTATGGTAGCACATTTTATTCCAACTTGATATTTTTTTATTGCACGAGCTGCATCTTTGGTAATATCATCATTTGTTTCATCTCTATTTTTTATTCCTAGATCAAAATAGATAATTTTTATATCTAGATAAGGTAAAATCAAATTCTCCTTAATCCTATCCCACATGATCCTAGCCATTTCATCTCCGTTTATTTCTACAATAGGATTTGTGACTTTTATTTTTTTCATAATAAATTCATGGTTACAAATTCGAAATAATAAAAAAGAATGCTTAAATTTGTTGTATAGTTAGTGGTAAATATAGGAATTTTCCTATTTTATTCATAGATTTGTTCTTCATATGAAAAAAATCTTTTTATTTTTTTCATTCAAAAAAAAGGAAAAGAAAACATTTAATAACAAACAATGTTGATATCTATTTTTGAATAGATAATGTATCCTTGTAACGAAAGGTAGATGTTCTTTTTTTTTCGTAATACAAAATAATGATGGATGAAATTTTTTTAAAAATTGTATTTGAAAATTATAAAAAAAAAAAAATTACAACATTTAGCAAAAAAAAAATAGAATTTCTTGTAGAACAATTATTTTATATACTTTTTACGCCAGATAAATCCTTATTAACTAATCAATTTATCCTTTTAAAGGAATATAAAACATTAAGAACTTTATTAAAGGAAATTTTTGAAGATTTGAATTTATCTAAAGAGATCTCTGAGAAATCTTTGCATGATTTTTTCGAAGAAATTCCTCGTATTTATCGGATGTTACTCATAGATGCTAATTTTATATTAAATTCTGATCCTGCCGCAATTTCGATAGAAGAAATTTTTCTTTCTTATCCTGGATTTTTTGCTACTGCATTATATCGAATCGCACATCAATTATGGAATCAGAACATTCCCATTATTCCAAGATTAATAACAGAATACGCACATAGTAAAACTGGTGTAGATATCCATGCTGGTGCTAATATAGGAAAATCCTTTGCTATTGATCATGGAACAGGAATAGTAATAGGATCAAGTACAAAGATAGGAGATGAAGTCAAACTTTATCAAGGTGTTACATTAGGAGCAATTTATGTGGATAAAAAATTATCCAAAGTCAAACGCCATCCAACTATTGAAAATAAAGTCACCATTTATGCAGGAGCAACTATTCTAGGAGGTAATACCATTATAGGTCATGATAGCATTATTGGAGGAAATGTATGGATTACAAATAGTATTCCTGCTTTTTCCGTAGTTTATCAAAGAAGTAATATTAAAGTAAAAAATAAAAGTATTTATTCCAATTCTATTGATTTTATGATATGATATAAAAATTATGAAAATAGATAATAGCATTTTAAAAACAATAGGAAATACCCCCCATATACATCTTAGTCAATTATTTCCAGATCATAAAGTTTGGATGAAATTAGAAAAAAATAATCCAGGAGGGAGCATTAAAGATAGAATAGCTTTGTCTATGATAGAAGATGCAGAAAAGAAAGGAATTCTTGAAAAAGGTCATGTGATTATAGAACCGACTTCTGGAAATACTGGTATTGGTCTTGCTATGGTTGCGGCTGTAAAGAAATATCGTCTTATTTTAGTTATGCCAGAATCGATGAGTATTGAAAGAAGAAAATTATTTTCTATTTTTGGAGCAAAATGTATTTTAACTCCAAAAGAAAAAGGAATGAAAGGAGCAATTAAAAAATCTGAAGAGTTGATTGATACCATTCCAAATTCTTGGATGCCTAAACAATTTGAAAATAGATCGAATCCTTCTATTCACGAAAAACAAACAGCAAAAGAAATTATAAATTTTTTTCCGAATGGAATTGATTATTTTATTACAGGAGTTGGAACAGGAGGACATATAACTGGAATAGGGAGGTCCTTAAAAAAAAGATATAAACATATGAAAATTTTTGCTGTAGAACCAGAAGAATCTCCAGTGATATTTGGAGGAGAACCGAATACACATTTTTTACAAGGGTTAGGAGCAGGTTTTATTCCATCTGTATTAGATGTAAATTTATTAGATGGATCCCTTTTAGTTTCTCAAGAAGAATCTTATCAATTTGTAAGAAAATTAGCAAAAATAGAAGGAATTCTAGGAGGAATTTCTACAGGATCTTCTCTATCTGCAATACATAAAAAACTACCTGACATCTCCAAAGATTCTATTATACTTACTTTTAATTATGATACAGGAGAAAGATATTTTTCCGTGGAAAATCTATTTTAATTAAAAAAAATGAATATATTATCTGAATCAAAAAAAAAAACGTTTATTCATTTGATCGAAACTTCAACCAAAGAAGAAATCGCATGGATGAATGGGTACATTTCCGGTTATTTATTGGATAAAAGAAAAAATAATGAGTTCTCAATTCATGAAAACAATCATATTACATTAGTGTATGGGAGTGAATCAGGAAATGCAAAAAAATTATCTTTGGAAATTTATCATCGATTTATAAAAGAAAAATTGAATATAAGATTATTTAATTTATCTGATTATTATTTGAATGATTTGGAAAAAGAAAAGTATTTACTCATTGTAATTAGCACTTATGGATATGGAGATGCTCCTAAATCCGCAAAAGGTTTTTATAATTTTATTCATGAAAATAAAAGATTTTTTTTAAAAAATCTTCAATATAGTGTTTTAGCTTTGGGAGATAGATCTCATTCTTTTTTTTGCAAAGCAGGAGAAGATATTGATAAACGATTAAATGATGTTGGTGCATCAAGAATTATTCCATTACAAAAATGTGATGCAGATTATAAAGAAAGTTCATATCAATGGTTATCTAACATATTAGATTTTTTCGTAAAAAAAAAAAAGAAAAAAAATATAACAAAAATATTAGGAAAAATTTCTAATAAAATTCCTTTGAGTGATATAAATAAAACATTTCAAAAAGAAGTTTATCATATAGAAATTTTAATGCCGTATTATGTGAATTATTGTCCAGGAGATTCTATAGGGATTTTCCCTGAAAATGATACCAACAAAGTAAATCGAATTATCAATTTCTTTTTGGAAAAAAAATGGATCAAATTTCATCAAAAAGATGATTTTTTTAAAATTTTAAAAAAAGAAAAAAGTGTTGATTTTTTATCGGAAAATTTTTTATCAAATTATTCCTTGTTTTTAAAGAAAAAACAAGAGATTATAAATGATAAAAAATGGAACCTTTTAGATATCATGAAAAATTATCCAATAGATTACGAACAATTTTCATGTTATGATATGTTAAAGATTATGGATCCTATTAAACCTCGATTATATTCCATATCTTCTTCTCCGAGAGTTCATGGAAATGAAATACACATTGCGGTATCTATTCATTATTTTTATTCAAATCGTCAAAGGATATACGGAACTTGTTCGAACTTTCTTTCGAAAATAAAAAAAAATGATTCACTGAAATTTTTCATTTGCAAAAATCAATTATTTAAACTTCCCAAAAAAAATGAAAATATTATTTTAATTGCTGCTGGAACAGGAATTGCCCCATTTCGTTCTTTTTTATATGAAAGAGAATCGTTGAATGTGTTGGGAAAAAGTTGGTTATTTTTTGGAGATCAATATTCCGATAAAGATTTTTCTTTATATCAAAAAGAAATAAAAATTTGGGTAAATAAAAATATTCTTTATAAGGCAAATTTTTCTTTTTCAAGGGATCAGAAAAAAAAAATCTATGTACAACATCAAATATGGGAAAATCGAATAGAATTTTTTTCATGGATGAAAAGTGGTGCATATATATTTATTTGCGGAAAAAAAGTTCCCATGAGTATTGACGTTGAAAATACTATAAAAAATATAATTTATCAAGTAGGGAACATCGATGCAACAAAATTTATGAATGATATGAAAAAAGAAAAAAGATATTTAAAAGATGTGTATTGAATATGATTTTTTCTTAAAATATGTAGTTAATCTAATTTTATTAGATTTTATAAAATAATAAAAAATGATCCAATTTCTTGATTATAAAAAATTCTTACAAAAGAAGAATTTTCATATTCTAATTCATCTCCACTGACTTCCTTTATTCTTCATATTTTTCATATTTAAATTATTTAATTCGAATCGATCAGGATTTATTAAGTAAAATGATCTATTAATTGAGGAAATAGTTATTTATTTATTTCATGAATTTGTTTTTGATAAAGATCAAAAAGTAGGACCCTTATAACTGTCTAATAATTTTTTAAAATGGTATTTATATTAAATTGTCTTGTATATTTATATTTTTAAAAATATCCAAACAATTTTTTCATAAAATAAATTATGAAAAAGATTTTTAAAATTTTCCTGTATTAAGAATTATTTCCTTTTTTCATTTGTTATTTTTTTTCATGAATAATCTTAATTCTTCCTCATATTATACAAAATCATTCTTCTATAACATGTTTTCCAACAATCGTTAATTTACAGTTCTTTGTTTCGACGATTTTAACGAATAGGACGGTTTAATTCTTGCTCTTTTTTTCGGGTGGGACGGAACGGTCTGGTTCTTTTTCTGGGTAGTCCCTGATCCTTTTTTCGGGTGGGACGGAACGGTCTGGTTCTTCTCCTGGGTTATCCCTGATCCTTTTTCCTGATCATTTGCATTTGAATTATTTTTTTTATCTAATTTTTTCAAACGATCACAAGAATATTGAAATTCTTTCGGTCTACGAAAAACTAATTTTTCATGATACATAAGATATTTATCATGATATAATTTTTTCATATAATCAGCCCATATAGGAAGGGCCATATTTGCACCTTGTCCAATACTCATNCGGGTGGGACGGAACGGTCTGGTTCTTCTCCTGGGTAGTCTCTGATCCTTTTTTCGGGTGGGACGGAACGGTCTGGTTCTTCTCCTGGGTAGTCTCTGATCCTTTTTTCGGGTGGGACGGAACGGTCTGGTTCTTCTCCTGGGTAGTCTCTGATCCTTTTTTCGGGTGGGACGGAACGGTCTGGTTCTTCTCCTGGGTAGTCTCTGATCCTTTTTTCGGGTGGGACGGAACGGTCTGGTTCTTCTCCTGGGTTATCCCTGATCCTTTTTCCTGATCATTTGCATTTGAATTATTTTTTTTATCTAATTTTTTCAAACGATCACAAGAATATTGAAATTCTTTCGGTCTACGAAAAACTAATTTTTCATGATACATAAGATATTTATCATGATATAATTTTTTCATATAATCAGCCCATATAGGAAGGGCCATATTTGCACCTTGTCCAATACTCATATTATTAAAATGAGTAAAACGATCCTCCCATCCTACCCAAATTCCCGTCGTTAAGTTTGGAACCATTCCAATAAACCATCCATCTACATAATCATTGGTTGTTCCTGTTTTCCCGATTATATCCCCTTTCATATGGTATTTATTTTTTATTCTTTTTGCCGTTCCATATTTAACGACTCCTTCCATTAAATTTAACATAATATGAGATACTCTTTTATTCAAAACTTTTGTTTTTTGAATATTGTTCTGATTATTGATAATCACATTTCCATATTTATCTTCTATTTTGATTAAAATTTTAGGCTTAATATAACAACCATAATTTGCAAACGTGTTAAATGCTCCAGTCATTTCATATAATGTTAAATCAGCGGAACCAAGAGCAATAGATGGATGGTTTGGAATCAACGAACGTATTCCCATTTTTCTTGCCAGATTAATGACTGGTTTAGTTGTTATTTTTTCAATAAGACGTGCTGATATGGTATTTACAGAAAAAGATAATCCATCTTGTAATGTTAAAAATCCGCCATATTTTCCACTAGAATTTCTAGGAGTCCAATTTCCTAACTGGAATTTTTCATTGGAAATTTTGGTACATGGATCATAATGTAATTCATTAATTGCTGATGCATAAACAATCGGTTTAAATATAGAACCAACTTGACGTTTTGTTTGTAAAACGTGATCATATTGAAAATGATTGAAATCCACTCCTCCTACCCAAGCTTTAATATATCCTGTAGATGGTTCTATAGATAACAATCCTGATTGAATGATTCCCTTTTTATAACGAATTAAATCCCATAAAGACATTACTGTTTTTTTATCTCCATTCCATGTAAATATATCTATCATTTTTAATTTTTTAAATTCATCCATAATTTCCTCTTCAGAAAATCCTTTTTGTTTTAAATTTTGATACATCGTAGTTCTACGCATCGAAGACAAGAGAATTTTTTTTGTTTTTTCTTTAGAAACATTTATAAATGGAGCATTTTTATTCTTCTTCTGCAAGGAATTAAATAAAATTTGTAATCGACTAAGATGTTTTTTAACGGATTTTTCTGCATAGATCTGCATATTTTTATTAATGGTGGTATATATTCTTAATGCACTATAGTCAAGGCTATACTTTTTACCAGTCTTTTTTTCATATTCTTTCAAATACTTTTGAACTTCTTTTTTCAAAAATTCACCATAATAAGTAACAAGTTCTAAATCCTTTTTCTGTATATTAAAATTGAGAATAATAGGTTTTTTTAATTCTTTTTTATACTTACGATCGGTTAAAAAATGGTATTTTTTCATTTGAAACAAAACTAAATTTCTTTGTTTCTTTGATTTTTCTGGAAAATTTTTCGGATTGTATAAAAATGGATTTTCCAACATCCCAACTAATGTTGCACATTCACTGAGATTAAGTTTTCCTACTTTTTTATGAAAATAAGTCCTTGATGCATTGTCGATTCCTTTTGCATTATATAAAAAATCGAATTTATTACAATACATGGTGATAATTTCATCTTTTGTATATCGTTTTTCTAATTCGATGGCCATTATCCATTCCAATATTTTTTCATGGATTCTTTCCAATTTATTTCTGGATGATTTTCCTGTAAAAAGAAGTTTCGCTAGTTGTTGAGAAATTGTACTACCTCCTCCTTTTTTTCCAAAAGTCACTGTTGCTCTTAATAAGGACTTGATATCAATACCAGAATGTTGTCGAAAACGTATATCTTCTTTAGATAAAAGTGCACAAATAAAATTCTTAGGAAGTTGGTTATAAGTGATTAATCTTCTATTTTCAGAAAAAAAATTCCCTAAGAACATTCCATTAGCATCATATACGTCAGTCCCTACTTTAAGGAGAGGTTTTCCCATTTTTTTATTTATCGGTAAATCTCCTAAATATCCCTTATATGAAGCATAAAAAAGGAAGAAGCATCCTATTATACCTGAAAAAAATAAAACCCAAAAATAAAAAATCAATTTGAAAAACGAATCAATTTGTTTTGATTTTTTTTTATTACACACGCATAAAAATGATTTATTTCACATGATCAAGTGAAAATATATTTATTACAAAATATGGATGATAATTATTTTCAAATTCTATGTGTTCGCATTATAAATATTTACATTGAAATTTTCATCCCTTAAAAAGGATTATGGATGAATTCAAAAAACCATTAAAGAACGATATATTAAATATATTCACAAAAATAAAACTTTTATTCTGCTTCTTCTTTATTTCTTTAGAATTAGGAAAAAAATTATATTCATTATAATACAAAATTAACATTATTGAAAATGAATCATGATGATAAAAAAATTGCTGTTTTTCCAGGATCTTTTGATCCTATCACAATAGGACATTATGATCTTGTTCTAAGATCTCTCAATCTATTTGATAAAATTATTATAGCTGTTGGAAATAATAGTAAGAAAAATAATATGTTTTCTATTGAACAACGAATCAAGTGGATTCGTAATACTTTTTTTCAATTTCCTAAAAAAATAGAAGTTGATGTATTTCATGGATTAACTATCTCTTTCTGTAAAAAAAAAAAAGCAAATTTTTTATTAAGAGGAATACGAAATCAAACGGATTTTGAATTTGAAAAAAACTTATCATTTACAAATAGTTTTCTAAATAATGAACATAAAATCGAAACCATTATTTTGTTATCAAATCATGAAAAATCTTTCATAAGATCTTGTATTGTAAGAGAAATTATAAGAAATGGAGGTGATTATACTCTTTTTGTCCCTTCTTCCGTTAGAATCGAATTATTTTCCGATCCAACATAATAGAATTTGTTTTCTTTCCAAATCAATATTTAGTAACTTCACTTTTATTTTATCTCCAATATGATATATTTTTCGTTTTTTTTCTCCAATGATACTATAATCGTTGAAATTAAAAGTATATTTATCCTCATTAATATCAGAAAGTTTGACTACTCCTTCGGTTTGAAATGAAATTAAATCAACATAAATACTCCATTTGTTGAATCCTGTGATCATCCCATCAAATTCTTTTCCAAGAAATTTTTTTAGAAATTTTACTTGTATAAATTTTAAAAATTCCCGTTCCAAATCGATAGCCAATCGTTCCTTAAAACTACAATATTCAGATTGTTTTTCATAAAATTCTTTAGATTTTATGGAATTGTTGGAATTATGTTCTATTAAATAATAATGAAGTAATCGATGGGCAATAATATCTGAATATCTTCTTATAGGAGATGTAAAATGTGTATAATGAATAAAAGATAATCCATAGTGTCCGATATTTTTAGTGGAATATTTCGCTTTACTCATACAACGAAGAATTAAATTTTCAATCATATTTTGTTCCGGTCTTCCTCTACTTTTTACAAGTAAATGATTGATGGAATTCTTGATATTTTCCAAATTGAAAAAATATCCTAATGGTTCGATGATTCTTTTTAAGAATAAAATTTTTTCTATGTCAGGTTCATCATGTACTCTATATATATATGATGTTTTTTTTTGATCTATATGAAAACTAACAAATTCTGAGATTTTTTTATTTGTTAGTAACATAAATTCCTCTATTAAACGATGAGCATCCTTATTTTTTTCTAAAAATATTGATACGGGATTTTTTTTATGATCTAAATGAAAATTGATTTCTTCTTTTTCCAAATATATGGATCCATTCTTCAACCTTTTTTTGCAAAGGATTTTGGAAAATAAAAACAAAGCATTGATTTCCTCACAATAATCTCCTCTTTTTTGATCTATAATTTCTTGAACTTCTCTATAAGTAAATTTTTTATTGGATTGTATGATTGTTTTTCCTAACCAATTTTCTAATATTTCTCCTTTATGATTAATATTGAACACAAAAGAAAAACTTAACTTATCTTTTTTTGGTTGTAAAGAACAAACATGATTGGACAATATCTTAGGAAGCATTGGAATTACTTTTCCAACAAAATAAATAGATGTTGATCTTGAATATGCTTCTTTATCCAATAAACTATCCTCCTTGACATAGTAAGAAACATCAGATATATGAATGCCTATTTCCCAAATTTTTTCATTTAATTTTCTTATTGATAATGCATCATCAAAATCTTTTGCATTTGTAGGATCTATCGTAAATGTATTAATATGACGCATATCTCTTCGAGATTTCCAATCAGAAACGTTTTTCAACGCTATTTTTTTAGCTTCATGTTCTATCTCTTTTGGAAAATTTATATTAATTTGATACTCTTCTAAAAGAGAAAAAAATTCTGTATTATATTCTCCTACGGTACCATAGGTTTTGATGATTCTTCCCAAAGGATGTTCTAATTTTTTTGGCCAAGAAATCATTTCTACTAAAACTTTATCATTATTAGAATATTTTTGATATTGTTTATAAGGAATACCCAATTTTAATACATTTTTTCCGTTATTGTATACATTAACTTCTCCTCTTTTGAGATTGGGAAGATACTTCAGAATTCCAATAAATTGTTTTTTTTTTCTTTTCAGTATTCTTATAACTTTTCCTTGTATTCTTTTTTTGTTTGTTTGTAATTGTATTTTCACAAAATCTCCTTCTAAAGCTCTATGAGTTTCATTTTTTGGAATGAAAATATCTTTATTATACGATGGGATCTTTACAAAAGCATATCCATGTTGAGTAATATTGATTACTCCAATTAAAGATTTTTTGTTTCTTTTTTTTTCTTTTTTTAATTTCATAATTAAAAAAAATGAACATTATAAAGTATTTTATATATACAATCTACAAGATTTTATTTTGAAAAAATTCTTTATTCAAAAACTTTTTTAAAAAAATTGTATATTATTTATTATATTTGCGATGATCCGTATTTTTTCCTTATAATTAATCTCTTAAACAACAATATAAAACAACTATAAAATGACAGGTAAACGAATATTATATGTTTCTTCGGATTTATTTCCTTTTTCTTCAGATAATCCGATGTCTTTATCAGTTTTAAAAGTTTCTAAGTTTATGCAATCCATGGGAAATGAGGTACGAATATTCATGCCACGTTTTGGAGTGATAAATGAAAGAAGACATCAGTTGCATGAAGTAATTCGTTTATCAGGTATGAATTTGATAGTTAATGAAATTGAACAACCTTTATTAATTAAAGTTGCTTCTATTCCCGATGCTCGATTACAAGTGTACTTCATAGATAATGAAGAATATTTTCAAAGAAAAGCTCTTGAAAAAGATGAACATGGAAATTATTTTCAAGATAATGATGAGAGAGCCTTATTTTTTACAAAAGGAGTTTTAGAGACTGTGAGAAATCTGAATTGGAAACCTGATATTATTCATATATATGGATGGATTACGGTATTTATTCCTTTATACATAAAAAATTATTACAAAAATGAATCAATATATCAAAATTCAAAAATAGTTGTATCTATTTATAATCAAACTATTAAAGATTTTTTTAATAAAAGTAAAAAAATCGTAAATAAAATAAAACTTGATGGAATTGGATCGAAACAATTAAGTGGTTTAGAAAAGATCAATCAATTTCGTTTTATTAAGCTTTGTTTATCCTTTTCAGATGCCATCATCAAAGGAGACGTTACTCTTCCTAAAGAGGTAGAAAAGATTATAGATTTGAATAAGTTATTGGTATTAAAATATCATCCAATAGAAAATATTGAAATCGTTTATCAAAAATTTTACGAAGAAACCATTTTAGAACAAATTGATTCAAAAAAATTAAAAAAATAGGAAAAAACTATATAATTTTCTTTGTTTGTAATGTGTGGAATAATTGGTTATTTAGGGAATAGAAATGCATATCCTATTCTCATTGATGGATTAAAAAAATTAGAATATAGAGGATATGATAGTTCTGGAATTGCTGTGTTTTGTAATAATGGATACAAAATATGTAAGACTAAGGGAAAAGTTTCTGAATTGGAAAAAAAAATTTTTTATCAAAAAAAAAATATGATTGGAACTTCCGGGATAGGACATACTAGATGGGCCACCCATGGAGTTCCAGATAATATTAATGCTCATCCTCATGTATCTAATTCTCATAAACTTATTATCATCCATAATGGAATTATAGAAAATTTCCATGCAATAAAAATTATTTTATTAAAAAACGGATTTCACTTCAAAAGTGAAACAGATACAGAGGTTCTTGTAAATCTTATAGAATACATTCAAACTGAACATCAGTGTTCTTTAGAAGAAGCTGTGAGAATTTCATTAAATGAAGTAATTGGGGCCTATTCCATTGCAATTGTAGAACGATCAAATCCTAATACAATGATAGTGGCTAAATTAGGAAGTCCCATTGCGTTAGGAATCGGATCCAACGAAAAAGAATTTTTTATTGCTTCTGATCCTATTCCTTTTTTGAATTATACAAAAAATGTGATTTATTTAAAGGATGGAGAAATGGCAATTATAAAAAAAAATGAAAAATTAGATTTGAGGAGCATTGTAAATAATCATAAAATTAGTCCTGTAATTGAACAATTACAAATTAATCTTAAAGAAATTGAAAAAGGTCATTATAAATATTTTATGTTAAAAGAAATTTATGAACAACCAAAAACTATATTAGATACTTTAAGAGGAAGATTATTAAATCAAAATGGAGGTATCATTTGCATTGATGGAATTGAATTAAATAAAAAAATATTTACTTATGCGAAACATATTACCATCATCGCTTGTGGTACGTCATGGCATGCAAGTCTAATTGGAGAATATTTATTAGAAAAATTAACAAGAATTCCGGTAGAAGTTGAATATGCTTCAGAATTCATATATCGGGATCCTATTATAGAAAAAAGAGATATTGTTATTGTGATTTCTCAGTCAGGAGAAACTGCTGATACTCTTTCAGCTTTGAAACTTGCAAAACAAAGAGGATCTTTTGTTTTTGGAATATGTAACGTTGTGGGATCTTCTATTGCAAGAAATGTAGATGATGGTGTTTATACTCATGCAGGACCTGAAATTGGAGTAGCATCTACAAAATCTTTTACTGCTCAAATTACAATCCTTGTTTTATTGGCTTTGACAATTGGAAAATATAGGTCAACTATTGATAAGCATCTATATCATAATTTATGTGAAGAATTAGGGAATATTACGGAAAAAGTTTTTTGTACACTCAAGATTGATCGTTATCTCAAAGAAATTTCAAAAAAATATTGTAACGTAAAGAACTTCCTCTATTTAGGAAGAGGAATTAATTTTCCTGTAGCATTGGAAGGTGCTTTAAAATTAAAAGAAATTTCTTATATACATGCAGAAGGATATCCTGCCGCAGAAATGAAGCATGGACCCATTGCTTTGATCGATGAAAAGATGCCTGTTGTTATCATTGCTACAAAGAATATTCATTATGAAAAAATTATCGGAAACATACAAGAGATCAAAGCAAGAAAAGGAAGAATTATTGCGATTATAAATGAAGAAGATCTACAGATTCAAATGTTAGCAGATCACATTATAAAAGTTCCAAAAACTTCCGAAGAGATTAGTCCATTAATCAATATAATTCCTCTACAGTTATTAGCTTATCAAATTGCCTGCATCAGGGGAAAAAATGTTGATCAACCCAGAAATTTAGCTAAGTCCGTTACAGTAGAATAAAAAAACTTTATTTTTTCATTTTTTATGTGTATTGGATGTTTTTATGTATTTCTCTAACGCCATTGCCATGGAAGGAAATTCTGGAGTAGGAACTTTGATATCAATTTTCAATCCTGCCTTACTTGCTGCATCTAATGTATTTTTTCCAAATGTGGCAATTTTTATATTATTTTGATGAAAATTTGGAAAATTTTCAAATAAAGATTTAATTTCCGCAGGACTAAAAAATACTAAAATATCATAATACGAATCTTTTAAATCTGATAAATCACTAGAAGTTGTTTTATAAAGAATTGCCCTTTTCCAAGAAATATTTAATTGATTCAACATTTTTGGTATTTCCTGTTTTAATATATCTGAAGATGGTAAAAGAAATTTTTCTTTTGAATATTTTTTAATGTAAGGAATAATATCATGAAATGATTTTACTCCTATATGAATTTTTCGTTTTCTATATACAATATATTTTTGAAGATAATAGGCAATTGTATCTGTCTGACAGATGTATCTCATAGAAATTGGTACTTTAAACCTCATAGATTCTGCTAATCTAAAATAATTATCTACAGATCTTTTGCTTATAAAAAGAATTGCAGAAAAATCAGAAAAATTAATTTTTTGTTTTCTTACATCGCTAGAGGATGCTCCAATTACTTTAACAAAAGATCGAAAATCGATTTTAACATTTTTTTTTTTGCTAAGTTCTATATATGGCGTATGAGAACCACCAGTAAGAGGTTGTGAAATAAGTATATTATTGATTTTCATAATTTTTTAAAAATTTTGAAAAATTTTAAAAAAAATGATAGAAAAATTGTTCCTTTAAAAAGGCACAGAGCGGAATCGAACCGCTATAAAAGGTTTTGCAGACCTTTGCCTATTCCATTCGGCCACCGTGCCAAAAAAATCTAATCTTCTAAAACAACACAAACCTGACCTACAGGACCACCAATAGGAGGATATTTTTTACAAATTTTTATTTTTGTGTATTTCAATTTCTTAAATGTTTGAAATCTTTTAATAATTCTTTTTGCTAAATTTTCTATAAGTTTGGATTTTGTATTCATTTCTTCTTTGATAATTCGGTACAAATCCACATAATTTACAGTTTTTGATAAATCATCATTTTCAGATGCTTCATCTGCATCCAATTCTACTTCTACGTCAATGGAATAATGAGAACCAATCAAATTTTCTTCTAACATGATTCCATGAAATCCAAACAATTTAATATCATTCAAATTCAATATTAATTTTCCCATAAAAAAATATTATTGTTTTTTTATAGTAGCATGGTTATAATTCTCCTCTACCATTTTCCAATCAACAATATTCCAAAAAGAAGATATATAATCTATACGTCTATTTTGATATTTCAGATAATAGGCATGTTCCCAAACATCTAATCCTAGTATTGGGATTCCTTCACATTCTACACCGTACATGATTGGATTATCTTGATTAGCTGTAGAACCAATAACCAGTTGATTATTTTTGACGCATAACCATACCCATCCAGATCCAAAACGATTCATTGAAGTATCTGTAAATTTTTTTTTAAAATTATGAAAATTTCCAAAGTTTTTATTGATTACGTTATATAACGATTGACTGGGATTTGAAAATTTTTTTGTAGGAATCAGTATTTTCCAGAAGAAATTGTGATTATAAAATCCTCCGCTATTGTTTCTTATACCAGGACTTTCAATATGAGACCTTCTCAAAATTTCCTCAATAGATAGATTCCTCATATCAGTTTCTTGAATCAAATTATTTAGATTGTTCGTGTAAGTTGCATGGTGTTTATTATAATGAATTTCCATGGTTTTACCATCTATATTTGGTTCAAGATCTTCGTAGGAATATGATAATTTGGGAAGTTGAAATGACATAATTCTATTTTTTTAAATAGCAAATATAAATAATATAATGAAAAATTTTTATATATCGATAGCTTTTATTCCTGGAAGAGTTTTTTTTTTCAAAATTTCTAACATTGCTCCTCCTCCAGTAGATAAATAACTAATATCTTTTTCACATTTTTCCATTTTTAATGCTGCAATTGAATCTCCACCTCCAACCAATGAAAAACATCCTTTTTTTGTAACATCTGCAATTTTTTTTGCAATACACTTTGTTCCAAAAGAAAAATTAGAAAATTCAAAAACGCCTAATGGTCCATTCCATAAAATAGTTTTTGATTTTTCAATAATATTGCAAAAATATTTTATGGAATGAGGACCTAAATCTAATCCTCTCCATCCATTTGGAATGTTGTGTATTGGACAAATTTTGGTTTTTGCATGATTTTGAAATGAGTCTGCGGCAATCACATCTTTAGGAAAAAAAAACATATTGGGTTGTTTTTTTGGATGATTCATGGACAATATACTTTCTAACGTTTTTTCGATTTTTTCATTATATTTTTCTGTCATAGAATTTCCTATATTTCCTCCTTTTTTTTTAATAAAAGGGTAAGCCATTCCTCCACCAATCAAAAGATAATCAGAAAAGATTAATAAATTTTTTATAATATTAATTTTTGATGAAATTTTTGATCCACCTAAAATAGTTGTGATTGGTTTTTTTCGTTTTCCATAAAAAAAATTATCGAAATTATCAATTTCTTTTTTCATAAGAAAACCAATACATTTTCTTTTGAAAAATTTTGGAATTACTGTGATTGAAGAATGAAATCGATGAGATACACTGAAAGCATCATTGATATAAATATCCCCAAATTTAGATAATTCCCATCCAAATTTTTCGTTTTCTTCTTCTTCCTCTTTATAAAATCGTAAATTTTCTAATAGTAACACCTCACCATTTTTCAATTGATCAACTTCCCTTTTTGCTTTTTCACCAATACATGGTTCACAAAATTTTACAGATACTTTTAATTTTTTCGAAAGAAAAGGAATAAGAAATTTTAAAGAATAATTTGAAATATTATTCCCTTTGGGTCTTCCGAAATGCGAAATCAGAACTACTTTTCCACCATCAGAAAGAATTTTTTGTATAGTGGGAATACTATATTGAATTCTCGTTTCATCTGATATTTCACCATTTTGATTGATAGGAACATTAAAATCTACTCTTATTAAAGCAACTTTATCTGCAAAATTAAAATCATTAACATTTTTCATGTTTCATAAATTAGATCAAAAATTTTTCACACAAAATTAACTTTAAATCTTCAAGAAGATAATAATTTATAAAATTTTTTAATGTATCTTTATTCTTTTGAAAAAGAAAGAAAAATTCAAACAAATTGAGAACATAACATTGAACATCAACGAACAATAGATTTATTGCAGCAATATTGGTTCATTTTCTCATTTGTTTGAAACAATAACACTGATTTAATTGACGTGTGATGATAAAAATTGCCATAGGATCTGATCATACAGGAGTTTATTATAAATATTTAATCAAAGATTTTTTAAGACAAAAAAAATATGAAATCCAAGATTTTGGTAGTTTTAATTATGAAGAAAAAGTAGATTATCCTGATTTTATTCATCCCACAGCAAATTCTGTAAACAATCATTCTTCCCATTTTGGTATAATTTTATGTGGTAGTGGAAATGGAGCTTCTATGACAGCCAATAAATATAAAAACGTTCGTTCTTCCGTGGTATGGAATAAACAAATTTCTTCTCTTGCAAGAAGACACAATAATTCAAATATAATTAGTATTCCTTCTCGTTTTGTAAAAACATATGAATTATTGGAAATTGTAGATATTTTCTTGCATACAAGTTTTGAAGGAGGAAGACATCAAATAAGAATCGAAAAAATTTAAAACAATCCTCAGTAGCTCAGTTGGTCTAGAGCACCTGACTGTTAATCAGGGTGTCGCTGGTTCGAATCCAGCCTGAGGAGTTTATTTTTTATTTCGGGGTGTAGCTCAGTATGGTTAGAGTACACGTCTGGGGGGCGTGCGGTCGCTGGTTCAAGTCCAGTCACCCCGATTTTTTTCATTGAATCGAATATTAATAAAGAAATTGTTTAATCAGAATTAACATGTGTTTTTGAGTTTCTAATAAATTGTTATTTGAAACAATAACATCAAATAAATGTGAAAAGTTATTTTCATATTCTACTCTTTTCAGTCGCATTTTAATTTTTTCCATGTTTTCATCCTTTCTATCAATCAACCTACTTTTCAGAATATCAATCGATTGCACCATTAAAAATATAGAATAAGAATGATTTGGATATTGTTTCTTTATATTTAATCCACCTTTTACATCAATATCAAATAATACAATTTTATTATTTTTCCATATTCTATGAAGTTCACTTTTCAATGTTCCATAAAATTGTTTTTGATATACCTCTTCCCACTCTAAAAATTGACATTTATTGATTTTAGAAAAAAAATTTTTCCTAGAAAGAAAATAATAGTCTATTCCATGGATTTCATGTTTTCTTTTTTTTCTTGTGGTACATGAAATAGATAGTTCTAAACAGGATATTTTGGAACGTAAAAAATTCGATATTGTAGTTTTTCCTGATCCGGAAGGTCCTGATAAAATAATGATTTTTCCTTTTTTCAAAATTAATTTACTAAATTTGATTCTTTTCCAATTTAAATTATAATCTTATGAAATTAGGAATTGTAGGTGCCACAGGAATGGTGGGACGAGTGATGTTAAAGGTTTTAGAAAGTAGAAATTTTCCGATTACAAATTTATATTTGTCTGCTTCTAAAAAATCTTTAGGGAAAAGATTATTTTTTCGTGGAAAAAGTTATGAATTGATCGATATAGAAGATCTTTTGTATAATAAAAAACCAAATATTGTTTTATTTTCTGCAGGTTCATCAGTTTCTAAATCTTGGGCAAGAAAGTTTGAAGATCTAGGATCTATTGTAATAGATAATTCTTCAGCATGGAGAATGCATGATCATGTGAAATTAATTGTTCCTGAAATAAATGCTCAATTATTAGAAAAAGATGATAAAATTATTGCAAATCCCAATTGTTCAACGATACAATTAGTTATGGTTTTATTTCCATTACATATCCAATATCACATAAAAAGAGTAATCATCTCTACATATCAATCTGTTACAGGTACTGGAAAAAGAGCGGTAGATCAATTAAAAGAGGAAAGTATAGGAAATTTTTCTTGTAAAAAAATTTATCCATATCCTATTTATAACAATGTGCTTCCACATTGTGATTCTTTTTTGGAAGATGGATATACTTTGGAAGAAATGAAATTGATGAAAGAAACAAAAAAGATATTGAATAATCAAAATATTTCTATTACAGCTACATCTGCAAGAGTTCCTGTTATTGGAGGTCATTCAGAAAGTGTTAATATTTCCTTTACAAAAGATATAAATATTGATAAAATTCGAGAAATATTATTGAATATAAAAGGATTAATTATTCAAGACATTCCTAATAAAAATATCTATCCAATGCCTTTAAATTCTCATGGAAAAGACGATATTTTTGTTGGAAGAATACGAAGAGATTATTCTTTTCCAAATTCTATCAATCTTTGGATTGTATCCGATAATTTAAGAAAAGGAGCTGCGACAAATGCAGTACAAATAGCAGAATATTTGATAAAGAAAAATTATGTATGATCTTTCTTAAGATTTTTTTCAATGACAATAGTATATTCTCCTCGAATTTTTTTATTCATTTTATAATAATGTAATATATATTGTATATTTCCTCTTAATATTTTTTGATATATTTTCGATATTTCTTTACATACAACAATATTTCTTGTTAATCCAAAAAAGATTTTTATATCGTTTAAAGTTCGTAATAATCTATGCGGGGATTCGTAGATTATAATAGTTCGAGGTTCTCTTGATAAATTTTCTAATTTACTATTTCTTTTTTTTTTAGGTAAAAATCCAATAAAAGTAAATTCGTTCATAGAAAGTCCTGAATTTACAAGTGCTGGAATGAATGCAGTAGCACCAGGTAAACAATCTATTGGTATAGAGTGATTTATGCAATGTTTAATCAACAAATATCCAGGATCAGATATTCCAGGTGTTCCTGCATTAGATATTAATGCTACTTGTTTCCCTTTACGTATCTCTTTGATCATTAAAGGGGTAATTTTGTGTTCATTATAAACATTATATGAATGAACATGATTTTTAATATTGTAAAAATCAAAAAGTTTTTTAGAAGTTCGAAAATTTTCTACTAAAATAAGATCTACTTTTTTCAAAATTTTCAATCCTCTATAGGTAAAGTCTTCTAAATTTCCTATAGGAGTGGGTACTATGTATAACATGAGAATTAAAAGATATTTAAAATCGTATTTTTTTTTTATTCAAAAATCTATAACTTTTACTTAATTATGTTCATTTTTCAATGATTTTTGTTTGAAAAATGCTATTTGAATAGCAAAGATTATGTAATCAATTCTTTTTATAAAAGATTTTATTACGACATAAAATTTATGTAATAAATGAGAAATTTATAATACAATATCATTAATTCATTTTAAATAAAGAATGAGAGGTAAGAAGTATATATTTAGAAGTCCTTTGGTATCCGGAGATATCATATTCAAATATGATTTAAATGGATTTTTAAGAGAAATTGTTCTTCCTGAAAATCTATCTATATCCCATTATATATGGATTGGAAAATATTTACCTTATAATGAATCTATTATAAATAATATGATGCCAAATAATATAATGCCTTCAAAATCTTCCTTTTCTATAGAAGAAGTTCCAGCAGATTTATCTTTTAATCGTTTTTGGACTGACTATAAATACAAAGTAGGGAAAAAAAAAATGGCGGAAAATATATGGAATAGAATGTCTTTATCTGATAGAGTAAAAGCTTTATCTTATATTCCTAAATATTTGGATCATGTAAAAAGAACGGGACATGATCAAGCATATCCAACGACATATTTAAATCAAAGATATTTTGATGGATGAATTTTAATGTTTTTTAATAATATCAATAGCTTCTTTTAAGTCGATTGAAGAACTGAAAAATTTTTTTTCATCAATAGGGATGAACTTTTTATTATATTTTATATGAATATTGTATTTGTTTATGTTTATAAATACTTTTTTTTCTTTGAATAACCCTAAACATTTTGGTAATTCAATAATTTTTAAGGCTTCTTTCAAAGAAAGAGTATCGATTTTTTGTTTATTTAATAAAGGAATAAATTTGGGTTTTTCCTGATTGTTGAATTCTCCAATTTGAAGTACTGCTCCAAATCTTGCAATTTTTGCAACGATTTTCTTGTTAGATTTTTTATCTATTCCTAGAAATCGTTCTTTGTGAACTCTTTTAGTATGATGATGAACATACTGTATTTTTTCATGAAATTTTTTATAAAACGGTTTAATAATCTTCATCCAGAAGATAGATCCTTTGGCAATATCATCAAAATTTTTTTCTAAATCTGCAGTAAAATGATAATTTACGATATTTGGAAAATTTTCTAACAAAAAATTGGTTGTTACGATTCCTAATTCTGTAGAAAAAAATTTATTTTTTTCTACTTTTTGAATGTTTTCCGTTTTTATTTTTATCTCATTGTTATTCATAATCATCGTTTTTTGTTTGTTGATTTTTTTTATAATTCTATGGATACTGACGTAGTTTCTTTTTTGAATTGTGGATATGATAGGAACATATGTTGATGGTCTTCCGATTCCTAAAGATTCTAATTTTTTTACTAGAGAAGCTTCATTATATCTCATTGGAGTTCCTTTATATACTTGTTTGGCTATAATATGATCTATTTTTAAATGAGTATCTATCATTTTTGATAATTGATCTTTATTGATTTGTTTTTCTAATATTTTTAAAAATCCTTCAAAGAGAACTTTCTGTTGATTATGAATAAAATAATATCCTGAAATGGGAGGTTCTATATGAAATGTTTTTAATTCAAAAACGGCATCTGACATTTGACTCATGATAGATCGATTCCATATTAGTTGATAAAGTTTTTTTTCAGAAGGATCCAGATTTTTTAAATCACTTTCCTTTCTATCAATGGAAGTTGGGCGAATGGCTTCATGAGCTTCTTGAGAAAATTTTTTAGAAAGATGAAAATTTCTCATACAAAAGTATTCTTTGCCATAAGATTGAGTGATGTATGCTTGTATTTCAGATACAATTGTACTTGATAATTTTATGCTATCAGTTCTCATATATGTTATATAACCTTTTTCATATAGTTTTTGAGATAAAAACATAGTTTTTGATATAGAAAAATTTAAATTATTATATGATTCTTGTTGCATAGAAGAAGTCGTAAAAGGAGGTGTAGGACTTTTTTTAACTTTTCTTTTTGTTGTTTTTATAATGAAAAATTTATCTATTTTCATGGATAATAAAAGAAATTTTTGGATTGTATTCTCATCTTTTATTTCTTTATTTAATTTTGCAGAAATTAATTCTTGACCATTTTTGAAATACCCTTTCACTTGATAAATAGAAGAGGGGATGAAATTTTTGATTTTCTCTTCTTGTTCTACAATTAATCTCACGGCTGCTGATTGTACCCTACCAGCAGACAATCCATTACTTACCTTTTTCCATAATATAGGAGATAAAAGAAATCCAACCAATCGATCTAAGATTCTTCTTGTTTGTTGAGCATAAACTAAGTTTTTATTAATTTTTCTTGGATGTTTCATGGAATAAAGAATCGCCTTTTTGGTAATTTCATGGAAAACTATTCTTCTATATTTTTCTTCAGGAATTTTGAATAAATGGCAAATTTGATAAGCAATTGCCTCCCCCTCTCTGTCTTCATCTGAAGCTAACCATATAATGTCATAGCTATTCACTAATGATTTGATATTTTTTACTAAATTCTTTTTTTTCGATGAAACTACATATTTAGGATGAAAATTATTTTCAATTTGAATTCCCATTTCTTTTTCTGGAAGGTCGACTAAATGTCCGTAACTAGAAACTACATGATATTTTTCTCCAAGAAATTTTTGGATTGTATTTGCTTTCATTGGAGATTCTACAATCACTAAATTTTCTTTCATATCAAAATTTTTATTTTATTGACTTCTTTCAATAATAAAACTAGCCATAGTTTTCAATGATTCCTTTGCAGATCCTTCAGGATAGGAGGATAAAATATCTAAAGCATTATTTCGAAATTTTATCATCTTTTTCCTTGCATATTCCAATCCTTTATATTTTTTTATCAAATCTATGATTTGTTTTTTATTTTTTTCTTCATAATTTTTGATGGAATTTAATAGAAATTTTTGATCTTCTTTCGAAGCTTTTTGAATAGTATAAATGAGAGGGAGAGTAATTTTTTTTTCTTTGAGATCAATTCCAATAGGTTTTCCTATCATATTTTTTTGATGATTATTGTATTCATAGTCAAATAAATCATCTTTAATTTGAAAAGCAATTCCCATAAACACTCCAAATTTTCTCATTTTTGAAACGTTTTCTTTACTTGCATTCACAGAAATAGCTCCACATTCACAAGAAGATGCCATTAAACTAGCGGTTTTTTGATAAATAATTTTATGATAATTTTGTTCAGTAATATTTAAATCTTTTGATTTTTCTATTTGCAATAATTCTCCCTCGCTCATATCTTTGACCGTTTTACATATAATTTTTAAAATATCTGAATAATTATTATTTGTAGCTAGTAAAAGACTTTTTGATAAAAAATAATCTCCCATTAAAACGGCAATTTTATTTTTCCATATAGCATTGATAGAAAAATCTCCTCTTCGTAAATGACTATTGTCAATTACATCATCATGAACCAATGTGGCCGTATGTATAAGTTCTATTAAACATGCTGTATGATAAGTTTTTTTTTGTATTGTTCCTAACATTTTAGCAATCAGAAAAACAAATATCGGTCGAATCAATTTTCCTTTTCTGCTATTAATATAATGATTGATTTTATTAATAAGAGAAACGTTGCTTTTTATAAGAAGAAGAAATTCTTTTTCAAACGTTCTTATTTCTTCTTGAATCGGTATTTTGATTTTATCTAAAATTATTTTCATAATGAAGTTTTTTTCATAAAATTATGATTGATAATCATAAAATTAGCATAGCATCTCCATAAGAATAAAGTCTATATTTTTCTTTGATTGCTATTTGATAAGCTTTCATTGTTAAATCAAATCCAATAAAAGCGGCAGTCATCATCATTAATGTTGATTTAGGCATATGAAAATTTGTAATCATCGAATTTGCTATACTGAAGTGATAAGGAGGATAAATGAATTTATTTGTCCATCCTGAAAAAGGATTTAAATTTTTTTTAGAAGAAACAGAACTTTCAATCGCTCTCATTGAAGATGTTCCTACCGCACAGATTCTTCTTTTGTTTTTTATACCATTATTAATAATACTACAAGTTTTTTCACTAATTAAACATTTTTCAGAATCCATTTTATGTTTGGAAATATCTTCGACTTCCACAGATAAAAAACTACCTAATCCTAAATGTAGAGTGATTTCAACTAAATTGATTCCTTTTATTTCTAATATTTTTAATAAATGTTTTGAAAAATGTAGTCCTGCAGTGGGTGCTGCAACAGATCCTTCATGTTTTGCATATACAGTTTGATAACGTTTTTTATCACTTTCTTCTGGATCACGATGAAGATATTTTGGTAAAGGGGTTTTTCCAATTTTTTTGATTTTTTTCAATAAATTTTCATGTGTCCCATGGAAATGAAGTTGTAAAATTCTTCCTCTTGAAGTGGTATTATCAATTACCTCACCTGTTAATCCATATCCAAAATTTAGTTTATTTCCTACTCGAACTTTCCTTGCAGGGTCTACAAGAACATCCCAAGTACGATCCTGGGAATCTAATTCTCTTAGCAAAAAAACTTCTATATTCGCATCTGTTTTTTCTTTGTTTCCCAATAGTCTTGCAGGAAATACTTTTGTATTATTTAAAATTATGATATCCCCTTCTTCAAAATATCGATGGAGATCCTTAAATGATTTATGTTCAATTTTTTCATTATGACGATGAATCACCATTAATTTAGATTCGTCTCTTTCCTGAGAAGGATATTTTGCAAGAAGTTCTACTGGAGACTTGTAGTCGAAATCTGAAGTTCTCATAAACTAATGGATTTATTTTTTAGAAATTTTTTTTATAAAAATAGATGATTTTTTTTCAATTAAAAAAAATATATCTATCTTTATCGAATAGATATTTAATATTTAATATCTGATAGTTTAATTGTTCTTTGCATATAAAAGCTTCTAGACCTGATTGTTAAGGATTTTTTAATAGTATTTTTGTGTATTTGATAATTTTTTACAACGAAGAGTTTGATCCTGGCTCAGGATGAACGCTAGCGGCGGGCCTAACACATGCAAGTCGAGGGGCAGCATGAAATCTACTTTGTAGATTTTGATGGCGACCGGCGAACGGGTGAGTAACACGTACGTAACCTACCTTTTGCTAGAAAATAGCCTGAGGAAACTCGGATTAATATTCTATAGAATGGACAAATCGCATGACTTGTTTATTAAAGCGAAATAGTGCGGCAAAAAATGGGCGTACGTCCGATTAGTTAGTTGGTAGGGTAAATGCCTACCAAGACCATGATCGGTAGGGGGCCTGAGAGGGTGATCCCCCACACTGGTACTGAGATACGGACCAGACTCCTACGGGAGGCAGCAGTGAGGAATATTGGTCAATGGAGGAAACTCTGAACCAGCCACGCCGCGTGCAGGAAGAATGCCTTACGGGTTGTAAACTGCTTTTGTATAGGAATAAAAATTCTTACGAGATAAGAGTTCTGAAGGTACTATACGAATAAGTGTCGGCAAACTCCGTGCCAGCAGCCGCGGTAATACGGAGGACACAAGCGTTATCCGGATTCATTGGGTTTAAAGGGTGCGTAGGCGGTTTGTTAAGTCAGTAGTGAAATATTGCAGCTCAACTGTTAAAAGTGCTATTGATACTGGCATACTAGAGTGAGATTGGAGTAGCCGGAATGTGTGGTGTAGCGGTGAAATGCATAGATATCACACAGAACACCGATCGCGAAGGCAGGTTACTAAGTCTATACTGACGCTGAGGCACGAAAGCGTGGGGAGCAAACAGGATTAGATACCCTGGTAGTCCACGCTGTAAACGATGATCACTAGTTATTGGATTTTTTTCAGTGACCAAGCGAAAGTGATAAGTGATCCACCTGGGGAGTACGGTCGCAAGACTGAAACTCAAAGGAATTGACGGGGGCCCGCACAAGCGGTGGAGCATGTGGTTTAATTCGATGATACGCGAGGAACCTTACCAAGGTTTAAATGTACTACGAATAAATTGGAAACAGTTTAGTCTTCGGACGGAGTACAAGATGCTGCATGGTTGTCGTCAGCTCGTGCCGTGAGGTGTTGGGTTAAGTCCCTCAACGAGCGCAACCCTCATTGTTAGTTGCCAACGAGTCAAGTCGGGGACTCTAACAAAACTGCCGATGCAAGTCGAGAGGAAGGTGGGGATGACGTCAAATCATCACGGCTCTTATACCTTGGGCTACACACGTGCTACAATGGTCGGTACAAAGGGTTGCTACTGGGTGATCAGGAGCTAATCTCTAAAAACCGATCTCAGTTCGGATTGGAGTCTGCAACTCGACTCTATGAAGTTGGAATCGCTAGTAATCGCATATCAGCCATGATGCGGTGAATACGTTCCCGGGCCTTGTACACACCGCCCGTCAAGCCATGGAAGTCGGGGGGACCTGAAATCGGTATCCGTAAAAGGAGCTGCCTAAGGTAAAATCGATAACTGGGGCTAAGTCGTAACAAGGTAGCCGTACCGGAAGGTGCGGCTGGAACATCTCTTTTTTTAGAGTTTTTCTATTAGAAAAGAATTATCAATTCTAGGTATAGAAGCTTTTTATTATTTTTGATAAATTTTTTATTAGAGATTGATTTCTCAATCAGTCTCGTAGCTCAGATGGTTAGAGCGCTACACTGATAATGTAGAGGTCCGCGGTTCAATTCCGCGCGAGACTATTGGGGGAATTAGCTCAGATGGTTAGAGCGCCTGTTTTGCACGCAGGAGGTCATCGGTTCGACTCCGATATTCTCCATTTAATTTTCAATCTAGTTCTTTGACATAATTTAATTTTAATATTGAGGAATGATACAATAAGTTAGGTAAGGGCGTACGGTGGATGCCTTGGCTCTGAGAGGCGAAGAAGGACGTGATAAGCTGCGATAAGCTGTGGGGATTGGCAGATACGAATGGATCCACAGATTTCCGAATGGGAGAACCTATCACATTAGGTGATGTTATTTAATAACGCAAACCTAGAGAACTGAAACATCTTAGTATCTAGAGGAAAAGAAAACAATAGTGATTTCGTTAGTAGTGGCGAGCGAAAACGAAACAGCCTAAACCATTACAGTAATTTGCTGTAATGGGGTTGTAGGTCTACATTTATGGACTTTTGTTTCATAGCGAAATAGATTTGGAAAAATCAACCATAGAAGGTGATAGTCCTGTAAACGAAATGAAACAAATACCTAGTAGTAACCTGATTAGAACGGGACACGTGAAATCTTGTTTGAATCTACCGGGACCATCCGGTAAGGCTAAATACTCCTCAGAGACCGATAGTGAATTAGTACCGTGAGGGAAAGGTGAAAAGTACTCCGAATAGGAGAGTGAAATAGATCCTGAAACCATACGCTTACAATCTGTCGGAGCTCCTTTAAGAGTGACGACGTGCCTTTTGCATAATGAACCTACGAGTTAATTTCTTCGGCAAGGTTAAATAGTTCAGCTATGTAGCCATAGCGAAAGCGAGTTTGAATAGAGCGATTTAGTCGGAGGAATTAGACGCGAAACCGAGTGATCTACCCATGAGCAGGTTGAAGCTGTGGTAACACATAGTGGAGGACCGAACCGGTGGACGTTGAAAAGTCTTCGGATGACTTGTGGGTAGGGGTGAAAGGCCAATCAAACTCGGAGATAGCTCGTACTCCCCGAAATGCATTTAGGTGCAGCATCGTGTAAAATAATACAGAGGTAGAGCTACTGATTGGATGAAGGGGTGTCATACACCTACTAATTCCTGATAAACTCCGAATGCTGTATTATGTTTCACGGTAGTGAGGGCATGGGTGCTAAGGTCCATGTCCAAGAGGGAAACAACCCAGACCATCAGTTAAGGCCCCTAAGTATATGTTAAGTTGATTTAACGAAGTTTAGTTACTTAAACAGCTAGGATGTTAGCTTGGAAGCAGCTATTCATTTAAAGAGTGCGTAACAGCTCACTAGTCTAGTGATTAAGCATGGATAATAATCGGGCATTAAACATATCGCCGAAACTATGGGATTAAAATTTTTTAGGAAATTTTAATCGGTAGGGGAGCATTGTAATGGCGCAGAAGCTGTATTGTGAAATACAGTGGAGCTGCTACAAAAGAAAATGTAGGTATAAGTAACGATAATGTAGGTGAGAAACCTACACACCGAAAAACTAAGGTTTCCTCAGCTATGTTAATCAACTGAGGGTTAGTCGGTACCTAAGATGAAACCGAAAGGTATATTCGATGGAAAACCGGTTGATATTCCGGTACTTGCTTTTATTTTGCGATTTTTCGGGGTAACGGAGGAATGAAACTGTCGCGTACGGACGGAAGTGTACGTTGAAATAGTTAGGTATAGAGCATATTGGAAAATCCGTAAGCTTTGCTGATCTATGATAGTACCATGAACCAATAAATAGGGAATTGGATAGCACAGGTAAGAACTTCCAAGAAAAACCTCTAAGCTTTATAATAAAAGCAATCCGTACCAAAACCGACACAGGTAGTTAAGGAGAGAATCCTAAGGTGCTCGAGTGATTCACGGCTAAGGAACTAGGCAAAATAAACCTGTAACTTAGGGAGAAAGGTTACCTTCTTTTTTAGGAAGGTCGCAGTGAAAAGTTCCAGACGACTGTTTATCAAAAACATAGGACTCTGCTAAATCGAAAGATGATGTATAGGGTCTGATACCTGCCCAGTACTGGAAGGTTAAAGAAGAAGGTTCGCTTTTATAAGCAAAGCTTTTGACTGAAGCCCCAGTAAACGGCGGCCGTAACTATAACGGTCCTAAGGTAGCGAAATTCCTTGTCGGGTAAGTTCCGACCTGCACGAATGGTGTAACGATCTGGAAACTGTCTCGGCCGTGAGCTCGGTGAAATTGTAATATCGGTGAAGATGCCGATTACTCGCAATGGGACGAAAAGACCCTGTGAACCTTTACTATAGCTTCGTATTGATTTTGATTAAAAAATGTGTAGGATAGGTGGGAAACTGTGAATCATCATCGTCAGTTGGTGTGGAGTTGTCCTTGAAATACCACCCTTTTTTTAATTGAAATCTAACTCAACTGTAGAAAGTTGAGGACACTGCGTGGTGGGTAGTTTGACTGGGGTGGTCGCCTCCAAAAAAGTAACGGAGGCTTCCAAAGGTACCCTCAACACGTTTGGTAATCGTGTGTAGAGTGTAATGGCATAAGGGTGCTTGACTGTGAGACTTACAAGTCGATCAGGTACGAAAGTAGGGCATAGTGATCCGGTGGTTCCGCATGGAAGGGCCATCGCTCAAAGGATAAAAGGTACTCCGGGGATAACAGGCTAGTCTCCCCCAAGAGCTCACATCGACGGGGAGGTTCGGCACCTCGATGTCGGCTCGTCACATCCTGGGGCTGAAGAAGGTCCCAAGGGTTGGGCTGTTCGCCCATTAAAGTGGCACGCGAGCTGGGTTCAGAACGTCGTGAGACAGTTCGGTCTCTATCTATTGCGAGCGTTAGAAGCTTGAGTGGACCTGATTCTAGTACGAGAGGACCGAATCGGACGAACCTATGGTCTATCAGTTGTATCGCCAGATGCAGCGCTGAGTAGCTATGTTCGGAAGAGATAAGCACTGAAAGCATATAAGTGCGAAGCTCACCACAAGATTAGGCTTCTTTATAAAGGGTCGTTGAAGATTACAACGTTGATAGGCTATAAGTGTAAAGACAGTAATGTCATAGCTGAGTAGTACTAATTACCCGTAGACTTTTTGTACATTCCTCATTTTTTTTATTAAACTATGTATTTATTATTATTTTTAAATAACTGTTTTTAAATAACATGGGTGGTTATAGCAATGTGGCCCCACCTCTTACCATTCCGAACAGAGAAGTGAAACACATTAGCGCTGATGGTACTGGATTATTCTGGAAGAGTAAGTCGCCGCCCTTTCTCTTTTTTATGATTATTTTTTTTTATCCATTGATATTTACATTTTGTATCTGCACGTAGAATACTATCACTTCTATAATAATAGAGACTTTTCAATCCTATTCTCCATGCTTCAATATGAACTTGATTAATATATCTTGATGGAGTATTATGATAAAATGCAAGACTTATACTTTGTCCTTGATCGAGATATTTTTGTCTTATACTTGCTTGTCTTACCAATTCTAATTGATCTATTTCTTTAAAACATCTAAAAATATTTTTTTGTTTTTCGCTAAGAATTTTATCTTTTAATCCAAGACATGATCCTTTTTCGTTTGCTATTTGTTCCCATACTTCAGAAACATTATATCCATTCTTGATAAGAACTTTTTCTAGATAAGAATTTTTTCTTATATGCATTCCTTTTGAATCATCATCAACATAAATGTTTGCAGCTAATGGCTCTATCCCTTGAGAAATTCCTCCTGCTAATTTTGCAGAACTCCTATTAGGAGCAATAGCCATCAATGTTAAATTTCTTTTTCCAGTACCTGAATTCCATTCTGATTCTCCATACTCTTTTGCTAAAAACTTGGTTGCTTTTTGTGATTCTTTTCGAATATTTCCAAATATTTTATGTGTTAAAATTCTTGATTGATGAGATATAAAAGGAATCATATTGGATTGTAAATATGTGTGCCATCCTAAAGTACCTAATCCCAATGCACGACTTTTTTCAGCAAATCGTACAGCATCTTCTATTCCCTTAATATTTTTTCCTTTATCAATGAATTCTTGTAAAGCCGCATCCAAAAATAATATAGAATAAAAAACAGTTTTTGTATTTTTCCATTCTTCATATTTATGTAAGTTCAGAGAGGATAAACAACATACAAGAGTATGATTTTCATTTGTTGGAAGCATAATTTCTGAACAAAGATTACTGTGATATATTTTTAATCCATATCTCTTCCAATGTTCTGGAATGTTCTGATTCGCATTTCCTTGAAAAAAAATATATGGTTCTCCAGTGGTTACTCTTTCTTTTAAAGTATTAATCCATAATTCTTTTTTTTCTTCGTCATGTGCTAATAATTTTTTCATGAATGAATTAGATATAATAACTCCTTGATGAATATTATGACATTGACGATTAATATCTCCCTTAGGTTCTCTTATTTTTAAAAATTCTGGGTATTCTTCATGTTCTATGTTTAAATAAATTGCTACAGCTCCTCTTCTTGTTCTTCCTTGTTTACTTGCAAGAATTGTACTATCATAAGATTTTATGAAAGGAATGATTCCATCAGATCTTCCCAATGTTCCATTTTTGATAGGACTTCCAATCGATCGAATTAAACTAAAATCATAAGCAGTCCCTCCTCCATGTTTACTAAGAATTGCCATTTCTAAATTTTTACGATAGATTTCATACATACTATCTCCGACTCTGCTTGAAAAACAACTGATAGGAAGTCCCTTTTCTGTTCCAAAATTAACCATAACTGGAGTGGAAGGAATTAACCATCCCATCCAAAAAATATGAAAAAAATTCTTTTCTATATGAGGATTTCTAAGAATTTTAGAGGCATTCCTTGCCAATCTTTTATAAGCACCATAAGGTGTCTCCCCATCTAATAAGTATCCACCTTTAATTGTTGTTAAATACAATTCATTATTTCCCCAGATAGGATAGTCGATACCTACTTTCCATCCTTCTTTTTCCGCAATAGGGTGTGTTACCATGATAATTAATAGCTATTTATTTTTTTCCTTTTCAATTTTTTCTTTTAATCTTACTAATCCTTCAAGATCTCCTAAAGTAGATCGTTCAAATTTTCTATTTCGTACACGTTGATCTTTTTTATGTTCTTTATCTCTATAAGTAGAAGTATGAGAAATAATAATTTTTTTGTTGTCTTTATTAAATTCTAGAACTCTAAAACTAGATGTTTCTCCTTTTTTTAAAAAGGTTCCATCTTTTTTTTCTAAAAACCTCATTGGAACAAAAGCATCCAAGAAATGATTATCAACAAATTGAACATGAGCTCCTTTATCAAAAATATTCGAAATCTGACCTTTATGAATACTTCCAATAAAATAAATACTTTCGTACTTTTTCCATGGATTTTCTTTTAATTGTTTATGTCCTAAAATTAATCTTCTTGTTTGAGAATCTAATGAAAGAACAACTACCTCCAATTTACTATTGATGTTACAAAATTCAGAAGGATGTTTGATTTTCTTTGTCCATGAAAAATCATGAGTATATAAAATTCCATAGATACCTTCTTCTAATTCTACAACGACTCCAAAATTGGTAAATTTTTTTACAGTTCCAAAATGCTTGGACCCTACAGAATATTTATTATGAATATCTTTCCAAGGATCTTGAGTGAGTTGTCGCATACTCAAAGACATTTTTCGTTCCTTGCGATCTATCGTTAAGATCATTGCTTCAATTTTATCTCCAACTTTTACAAAATCTTTTGTAGAAGATAAGTCAGAAGACCAAGACATTTCACTGATATGAAGCAAGGCTTCTACACCTGGAATAATTTCAATAAAAGCTCCATAATCAGCTAAAACACTGACTTTTCCATTAACCTTACTTCCTATTTTTAATGCATTATCTAATGAATCCCAAGGATGAGGTTGTAATTGTTTTAATCCTAACTGGATACGATTTTTTTCTTTATCTACTCCTAATACAACAAATTTTAACTGTTGTTCTAATTGGACGACTTCTGTCGGATGATTAATATGTGGCCAACTCATATCGGTAATATGAAGTAAAGCATCAACCCCTCCTAAATCAACAAAGGCACCATAAGGAAGAATATTTTTGATTTTTCCTTCTAAAACTTGTCCTTTATCTAGTTTGGAAATCATTTCTTTTTTTTGTTCTTCTATATCTTTTTCTATTAATACTTTATGTGAAACAACAACGTTTTTTGTTTTTTGATTAATTTTTACTACTTTTATTTCCATAGTTTTTCCAACATATGTATCATAATCTCGTACAGGTTTTACATTAATATGTGATCCAGGTAAAAAACATTCAATTTCAAAAACTTCCACAATAAGACCTCCTTTCGTTCTGGCAGATACATATCCTAATATCACTTCAGAATTATTATAAGCGTTATTAATTTTTTCCCAATTTCTTAACATTTTTGCTTTTTGATAGGAAAGAAGACATTGTCCTTTATAATCAATTTTCTCGACCATGACTTCTAAATGATCTCCAACCTTAATGGAAAGATTCTCTTTAAATTCACTCATAGGGATAATTCCTTCTGCTTTAAATCCAAAGTCTACAAGTACCGTTTTAGTATGTATACTAATTATTTTTCCACCGTATATCTCTAACTCTTGAACATCTGGTAATGTTTTTACATATATTTCTTCATATTTTTTTCTTTTTTGTTCCCTTTCTTGACGTATGAATGATTCATCATATTTCGTCCAATCGAAATTTGTTTCAAGATCATCCGTTTCTTTTATAGATTCATTGAAATGGTGATGAGACGTTTGCTGTGTTATTATTTTTTCGTTTTGATTAGACATAGTTATTTATATTAATTAATTTTCGTTATGATGATGAACAGGTATCATACAATAAAATATGATAATTGTTTTCCGAACATATGAAAAAAAGTATTACAAAACTAATAATTTTTTTAGTAACTTTTCTACTGAAAATTTAAATAAAATAATGTACCTCATTGTTGATACAGAAACAACAGGATTACCTCCATCTTATCAAATTTCCTGTTCCAATATTGATGAATGGCCAAGATTAGTACAGTGTGCTTGGCAAGTACATGATGTAATGGGGAATTTAATAGAATTTGAAAATTTTATTATCAAACCGGATCACTATGAAATTCCTTTTAATGCATTTAAAATTCATGGAATTACTAATGAGATCGCTTATCAATATGGTGTGAATATAGACCTTGTTCTTTCTAAACTGAATCAATGTTTTGATACATATGCATGTATTATTGGACATAATTTAGAATTTGACTTAAAAATTCTCGAATCCGAGTTCTTTAGAAAAAAACAAAATGTTTTTCCTTTAAGAAAAAAAAAGTTTTTAGATACAAAATTATTTTCTGTATCCTATTGTGGTTTGATAGGAAAAGGAAAACGATATAAGTGGCCTACATTATCAGAATTATACCACAAACTTTTTCAAGAAAATTTTATCCAATCACATAATGCGTCTAATGATGTGAAAGCAACATCTCGTTGTTTTTTAGAATTATTACGTATTGGAATTATTTCATCTAAAGATATTGGAATAAAGGCCCATTTCATTTATAATTTTCAAAAAAAGTATAGGAATACTATTCCAAAATCTTTAGTATCGTTTGTCAATGAAAATGAACAGAAAAAAAAAATCATATATCAAAAGAATAAGAATAGGAAGATAAATATGATAAAAAGTAAAAGGTACTCTCATATTCATAATCATACTCATTTTTCTATTTTATATTCAACTATAAATATTAAATCTTTAATTAGTCAAGCTTTACATTACAATATGCCTGCTGTGGGGATTACAGATTATGGAAACATGATGGGATCATTTTATTTTCTGAATGCTATTCATTCCATAAATACAAAATATTATCCTAATAAAAAAATTAAAGGAATTGTTGGATGCGAGATGTTTATTTCCGAAAATCATGTTATTAAAAAATTTACCAAAGAATATCCAGACAAGAGATATCCTCAAGTTTTTTTATCGAAAAACAAACAAGGGTATAAAAATTTATCTAAACTTTGTTCTTTGGGATTTATAGAAGGATTATATTCAGGAATTCCTAGAATTGATAGAAAATTAATAGAAAAATATAAAGATCAACTTATTGCTCTTACAGGAGATATTCATGCGGAAATTCCTCATACCATTCTCAATGAGGGAGAAAAAAAAGCAGAAAAAAAATTTTTGTGGTGGAAAGAATTGTTTGGAGATAACTTTTATATCGAATTACTTCGTCATGGATTAGAAGAAGAAGATTATGTTAATGATATTTTGTTAAAATTTTCAAATAGGTATAGCGTAAAATATATTGTACAGAATAATGTATTTTATTTAAATCAAGAAGAAGCACCAGCACAGGATATTTTACTGTGCATAAAAAATGGAGAAAAACAATCGACTCCGATAGGAAAAGGAATGGGGTATAGGTTCGGATTTCCGAATCATGAATTTTATTTTAAAAGTGTCCAACAAATGAATCATTTGTTTTCAGATGTTCCCGAAGCGTTTGATTTTTTAGATGAATTGATCGAAAAAATTGAATGTTACCATATTTCCAAACACATGTTGCTTCCAACATTTCAAATTCCTACATCTATTAGAAGAATCATAGGGAATGAAACACCTGCATATGATGAAAATGATTTCTTGAAAAAGACCACTTATGATGGAGCAAAAAAACGTTATAAACCTATTACAAAAACAGTAAAAGATAGAATAGGGTTTGAATTAAGAATTATTGAAAAAATTGGATATCCTGGATATTTTCTGATTGTAAAAAATATTATTGATCAAGCGAAGAAAATGAATATATCAGTAGGTCCCGGAAGAGGATCAGTTGCAGGTTCTGTTGTAGCTTACTGTCTCGGTATTACGGAAATAGATCCAATAAAATATAATTTGTTATTTGAACGATTTTTGAATCCAGATCGAATTTCATTGCCAGATATTGATATTGATTTTGATGATGTTGGTAGAGAAAAAATTATAGAATGGGTTGTTCAACAGTATGGAAAAAATCAAGTATCTCAGATTATTACCTATGCCACCATGGGTGCCAAATCTTCCATAAGAGATGTAGGACGTGTATTAGGGGTTCCTTTAAAAAATATTGATAATATTACCAAAATGATTCCCTATTCTCTTTCTTTGAAAACTCTTTTTTCGAACGAATTTCCGTTGGAAAAAATGAAAAAGGAAGAAAAAAAAAATATACATGAATTAAGAAAAGAAATAAAAAATCCGTCCAGTTTATTAGGTGAAGTTTTAAGGAAAGCAAAAATGTTAGAAGGAACTATCCGTAGTACTGGAATTCATGCTTGTGGAATTATAATAAGTCCGAATGATATTACAGAATATGTTCCTGTTGCAATGACGAAAGAGTCTAATTTATTAATTACTCAATATGATAATCATGTGGTGGAACACATGGGATTATTGAAAATGGATTTATTAGGATTGAAAACGTTAACAATTATTAAGGATACGATAAAACATATTCAAAAACATACAAACGTTCAAAACATTAAATTTTCTTTAACAGATCAAAAAACTTATCATCTTTTTCAAAAAGGAGAAACCATTGGTATTTTTCAATACGAATCTACAGGAATGCGAAAGTATCTTAGAAAATTACAACCTGATAAATTTGAGGATTTAATTGCTATGAATGCCTTATACCGACCCGGTCCAATGCAGTACATTCCGAATTTTATAGATAGAAAACATGGAAAGGAACTCATTCATTATGACCTTCCAGAAATGGAAGAATTTTTAAAAGAAACATATGGAATTACAATATATCAAGAACAAGTAATGTTAATTGCTCAAAAAATATCTGAATTTAGCAAAGGTGATGCTGACGTACTTCGTAAAGCAATGGGTAAAAAACAAAAGGATATTCTTTTCAAGATGAAAAATCGATTTATTTCTCAGTCGAGAAGGAAAGGATATAAAAAGAAAATTATTGAAAAAATATGGAGGGATTGGGAACATTTTTCTTGTTATGCTTTTAATAAATCTCATGCTACATGTTATTCTTACATTGCTTTTCAAACCGCTTATTTAAAAGCGCATTTTCCATGCGAATTTATGGCTTCGGTATTAAGTCATAACATGAACAATATTAAGCAAATGACCTTTTTTATAGAGGAATGCAGAAGAATCGGAATTTCTGTCATTGCTCCTGATATCAATGAAAGTCTCTCTTTTTTTAGAGTGAAGAGTATGAATTGTATTCAATTTGGTCTTGCTGGAATTAAAGGGATTGGAAAAAATGCGGTAAAAATTATTCTTGATGAAAGAATCAAAAATGGAAATTTTTCTTCGATTTTTGATTTCGTCAAACGAGTGGATTTACGTGTTGTGAATAAAAAATCGATGGAAAGTTTGATTCTTTCGGGATCTTTGGATTGTTTTCATATAGAAAGGGAACAATATTTTTACATCCAAGATGGAGAAAAATTAAGCACTTTAGAAAAGATCATCCAATTTTCCTCAAAAAATCGTAAAGTAAAAACTCATTTGGAGGTCCCAGTTTTTTCAAGAAAAGGAATTCGATGGAATAACATGGAAAAATTGTCCAAAGAAAAGGAAGTATTAGGGATTTACGCAACATCTCATCCTTTAGATGAGTACGTTTATGAAATCAAATATCTTACAAATTCTAACATCAAAAAATTAAACCATCAAGAATATCCGATCAATGGAAAAAAATTATATGTTCATGGAATTTTATCTCATATTGAAAAGAAAAATGATCATGGAATACAATATGGAATTTTTCAATTAGAAGATTCTTTTGATTCCAAAGAATTCCGAATTTACGGAGATACATATAAAAAATACGAACCGCTACTGTATAAAAATAATATATTGTATTTGTGTCTATCTCTAGAAAAATCAAAACAAAACGATTCTAAAATCAATATTATACATATTGAAAATATGAAAGATGTTTTGAACAATTTAGTAAGAAAGTTAATTATCAAAATTAATGTGAATCATTTAAATAGCGTATTGATTAATCATGTCGAAGAAGTGTTATGTAAGCAAGTCGGTGATAAAGATGTAGAATTTTTTCTTTATGAAGAAGAAAACAAAACATTCTTAAATTTTCGATCAAAAAAATATAAAGTGAGAATGGACGATAATTTATTCAGAAAATTAGAGAAGATCAAAGGATTAGATTTTTATTTAAATTAATCGTGAAATAAAAAGACTTTATTAAATTTGTATTAAAAAAAATATATGAAGTCTAAATATGATCAATCATTCTATCACGGAAAGGAAACATTTTTTAATTAGTTAGGTATTTTTTTGACGAACATGAACATCAAAGTACGCGTTTCTCATGAGAGAGATACCAAATATGCCTCTATAATTTGTCAGAAAATCCATGAATCAGCCCTTATTAGGGGTACTGGAATAGCGAAAAAGGATCCAGAACAGATCAAAGCTTCCATGGTTCATGGAAATGCTATTATTGCTTTTTATAATGAAAGTTTAGCGGGATTTAGTTATATTGATGTTTTTCAAAATAAAGAGTTCATTGTCAATTCCGGTTTAATTGTATTTCCGGAATTTAGAAAAAAAGGGTTGGCAAAAATTATAAAAATTGAGATATTTAGACTTTCTCGAAAAAAATTTCCCAATTCCAAGATTTTTAGTATCACCACAAATAATACGGTGATAAGAATTAATACAGATTTAGGATTTAAACCAGTTTCTTTTAGTGAATTAACGCAGTCGGAATCCTTTTGGAAAGGATGTCAAAGTTGTTCAAATTTTGATATTTTAATGAGAAATAGGAGAAAGATGTGTTTATGTACAGGTCTTTTATATCAACCAAAAAATAAAACCAAAAAAATGGACAAACGTAGAGAAAAAGATATGTATAACAAAACAATTCAAAAAAAAAATCAAGAATTATATCCAGGAGATAAAATTGTTTTAGCTTATAGTGGAGGATTAGATACTTCATTTTGTCTAAAATATCTTCTGAAAAAAGAGTATGAAGTGCATACGGTTATTGTAAATACGGGAGGATTTACGCAAGAAGATTTGAGAATTATAGAAAAAAGATCTTTAAGGATCGGATCGTCATCTCATAAAACGATTGAAGCAATCGAAGAATATTATCAAAATTGTATTAAATATCTTATATTTGGCAATATTTTAAGAAGCAATAGTTATCCGTTATCTGTCGGTTCTGAACGAATTTTTCAAGCTATTAAAATTGCAAAACATGCTCGATTCCTTAAAGCTAAAGCGATTGCTCATGGAAGTACTGGTGCAGGAAATGACCAAGTGAGGTTTGATATTGCATTTCAAATTATCTGTCCCGATACCATCACTTTATCTCCTATAAGAGATATGAGAATATCTAGACAAGAAGAACTCCAATATTTAAAGGAACAAGGAATTCCTAATTGTTGGGATCATTTTGAATATTCTATTAATCAAGGAATTTGGGGGACGAGTATTGGTGGAAAAGAAACACTAAATTCTCATGATGAATTTCCGGAAGAAGCATATCCAACAAAGTTAAAAAAAAATATTCGGGAAAATTTAGAATTGGAATTTGAAAAAGGAGAATTAGTCGGGGTGAATAAAGAAAAAGGAAATGCTGTAGATAATATCATAAAAATTGGAAAAATAGCTTCTGCATTTGCGATTGGAAGAGATGTTCATATAGGAGATACAATTTTAGGAATTAAAGGACGAGTGGCTTTTGAAGCCTCTGCAGCCATTATTATCATTAAAGCACATCATTTATTGGAAAAACACATTCTCACGAAATGGCAATTGTATTGGAAAGAACAATTATCTAATTGGTATGGAATGCTCATTCATGAAGCACAATATTTAGATCCGGTCATGCGTGACATAGAAAAATTTTTGAAAAGTACACAAAAACGATTAAATGGAACTGTGAATCTGGTCCTTTATCCTTATAGATTTCATTTAGTTGGAGTCAAATCAAAATTTGATTTAATGTCCTCTTCCCATGTAGCAGATTATGGGGAAATGAATTATGCTTGGAATGGAGAAGATGTAAAAGGATTTACAAAAATTTTGAGCAATCAAATGAAGATCTATTACAGTTTGAATTATGAAGATATAATGTTGAAATGATGATGAATTATTTATTATGATTGAAGTGGGAATTGTAGGAGGAACAGGATATACAGCAGGAGAATTAATGAGGTTAATTCTCCATCATCCCAAGGTAAGGATTAAAGAGGTAGTTAGTAGTAGTCATCCTGGGGAATTAGTTCATCTTTTTCATCAGGATTTATTGGGAGAGATCGATCACGTCAAGTTTTCTCGTCATCTCAGTGATGGAATAGATGTGGTGTTTCTTTGTTTAGGACATGGAAATGCTCGAAGTTGTTTAACAAATATCAACCTCAATGATCAAACAAAAGTCATTGATCTCAGTCAAGATTTCAGAAGTATGAAACATGCATATTTTCGAAATAGAAGTTTTATCTATGGATTGCCAGAATTACAAAAAGAATTAATAAAAGAATCTATGAATATTGCAAATCCTGGATGTTTTGCCACATCCATTCTCTTAGCACTTTTGCCATTAGCTAAACATAAATTATTGAAATATGATATTCATATTAGTGCGATAACTGGATCGACTGGTTCTGGAAAAAATCCTATTGATACGACACATTTTAGTTGGAGAAATAATAATATTTCTGCTTACAAAGTTTTTATGCATCAACATTTGAAGGAAGTGAGACAAGTTCTTTATCAAGAACAGAAAAATTTGTGTTCAGATATTTATTTTGTTCCTTATAGGGGAAACTTTTCTAGAGGAATATTGACAACACTATATACTCCTTCTTTCATTTCTTTAGAAGAAACGCAAGAAATGTATAAGGAATATTATAAGGATCATCCATTTGTATATCTTTCCGAGATTAATATTGATATGAAACAAGTCATCAATACGAATAAATGTATTTTATATCTTATGAAAGAGAAACAACGGATTATTATTGTAAGTATTATAGATAATCTCATTAAAGGAGCTTCTGGTCAAGCTATTCAAAATATGAATTTGATGTTTAATATAGAAGAAACTTGTGGATTAATATTAAAATCCATTCGTTTTTGAATGAAAAGAAAAAAATGGAATTATTTAATGTCTATCCAATTTTAAATATTGAGATCCATAAGGGATTAGGAGTATATGTATTTGATAGAAAAGGAAATAAATATTTAGATTTTTATGGTGGACATGCGGTGATTTCCGTAGGACATGGACATCCATATTATAATCAATCTCTTACAAATCAGATTGAAAAAATAGTTTATTATTCCAACAGTATCGTAATCGATCAAAAACGTAAACTGGCAAATCTTTTAGGGAAAGTTTCAGGATATGAAGATTATTCTCTTTTTATTTGTAATTCTGGAACAGAAGCAAATGAAAATGCATTAAAAATTGCATCTTTTCATTCAGGAAACAAGAAAGTTATTGCTTTTAAAGGATCCTTTCATGGAAGAACAAGTGGAAGTGTATCCATAACAGATAACTATAAAATTGTCTCTCCTTTTGATTCTCAACATCAAACGTTATTTGTCGATTATAAAAATCTAGATAGAATCGAATCGTTATTGAAAAATGGAGATATTTGTGCTGTTATTACGGAAGGAATCCAGGGATTGTCTGGAATTATAGATCCAGGAAGGGATTTTTTTTGTAAAATTGCAACCCTTTGCCATAAATATAATACTATATTGATTGTTGATGAAGTACAAAGTGGATATGGAAGAACAGGAAATTTTTTCTCTCATCAATTATACAATATTCAACCAGACTTAATTACAGTTGCGAAAGGAATGGGAAATGGATACCCGATAGGAGGGGTATTGATTCATCCTAAGTTTTGTCCATATTATGGAATGTTAGGTACTACTTTTGGAGGAAATCATTTGGCTTGTGTTGCAGGAATTTCTGTGTTAACAATTATTCAACAAGAAAATTTAATAAAGAATGCAAAAATCATGGGGGGATTGCTTATACAAGAAATGTCTTCCATTCCTGAAATTAAGGAAATAAGGGGAAGAGGATTGATGTTAGGAATCGAGTTTAATTTTCCTATTGAAAAAATCAAAAATATTCTCATTTATGGAGAACGAGTATTTGTTGGAATCTCTAATAATCCATATGTATTGCGATTATTACCTCCATTGAACATTCAAACGAAGCATGTGAAATTGTTTGTGAATAAATTAAAAAATGCTCTTTTGCATATCAAAAAACATGGAAAATAATATAAAAAAAAAGGGGATACTAGTTCTTGAAGATGGTACAAAATATGAAGCATGTCATTTTGGAGCACCCAAATCATCTGCAGGAGAAGTGGTTTTCAATACATCTATGACGGGATATACGGAAAGTCTCACTGATCCCTCTTATAATGGTCAAATATTAACGTATACTTATCCTATCATAGGAAACTATGGCGTACCATCATTGTCGTATGATAAAGCATCTATTATCAAATTTTATGAATCGAATAGAATTCAAGTTTCTGGACTGATTATTTCTTATTATTCTGATCGACCATATCATTGGAATATGAGCCAATCTTTATCCGATTGGTTATGGAAACATAATGTTCCTGGATTATATGGAGTAGATACTCGATTTCTCGCAAAAAAATTGAGAGATCAAGGAGGGTCTCTGCTAGGAAAAATTCTGATAGGAAACGAACGAGTTCCTTTTTATGATCCCAACAAAAATCTCCTTTCCGAGAAAGTTTCTATAAAAGAAAAAATGATATATGGAAATGGAAAATACAAGGTATTACTTGTCGATTTTGGATTAAAAAATAATATCTTACGATGTCTTTTACAAAGGGATTGTACTATTATCAGAGTTCCATGGAATTATGATTTTACTCGAGAAAAATACGATGGGTTGTTGATTTCGAATGGACCAGGAAATCCTGAGATTTATCAAAAACCTATCCATTATATTCGAAATTCTATAGAAAAAGAAATTCCTATATTTGGAATATGTTTAGGAAATCAGCTATTAGGAATTGCGGCAGGAGGAACCACTTATAAATTGAAGTATGCACATAGAAGTCACAATCAACCTGTTATTTTCCTAAAAAATGGAAAAAGTTATATTACTTCTCAAAATCATGGATATGTATTGAATACGCATTCTTTGTCAAGTGAATGGAAAATATTGTTCAAAAATTTAAATGATGATACGTGTGAAGGAATCATTCATGAGAGAAAACCCTTTTTTTCTGTTCAATTTCATCCGGAAGCTTCAAGTGGTCCGACAGATACCGAATTTTTATTCGATCTTTTTATCAAGTCAATGGTTCAAAAAAACAATTAAATGATTCATTATCATCATCAATAAATCAAATAATAACACAAAAATTATAAAGAATCTTTCAACAAGAATATAGTATATGAAAATAGATAAAGTACTGATCCTAGGTTCAGGAGCGTTAAAGATAGGAGAAGCAGGAGAATTTGATTATTCTGGTACACAAGCATTAAAAGCTCTTAAAGAAGAGGGAATTTATACTATATTGATTAATCCAAATATTGCTACGGTACAAACTTCCCAAGAAATTGCTGATAAAGTATATTTTCTTCCTTTAACATTTTTTTTTATTCAACAGGTTATAAAAAAGGAAAGGCCACAAGGAATTTTACTCTCCTTTGGAGGACAAACGGCCTTAAATTGTGGAATCAAGCTCTTCCGAGAAGGAATTATAAAAAAATATAATATTCAAGTACTAGGAACTCCTATGGAATCGATCATCCATAGTGAAGATCGAAATTTATTTCGAAATCGAATGAAAAAAATTCATAGTAAAATTACAAAAAGTTTTGTAGTCTATTCTATAGATGAGGCCCTATCTTATGCGAAGGAAATCGGGTTTCCTATTATTATGAGATCTGCTTATACTCTAGGAGGGTTAGGAAGTGGATATGCAGAAAATATGGAGGATTTAAAAACAATGGTAACTCAAGCTTTTTCTCATTCTTCTCAAGTCATTGTTGAAGAATATTTGAATGGATGGAAGGAAATTGAATATGAAATTGTACGAGATAAATACGATAATTGTATTTCCGTTTGTAATATGGAAAATATGGATCCTATTGGAATACACACGGGAGAAAGTATCGTTGTTGCGCCCTCTCAAACGTTGACAAATTCAGAGTATTTCCAATTAAGAAAAATGGCGATTCATATAGCAAAAAATTTTAATATTATTGGAGAATGTAACGTTCAATTTGCGTTAAATTCCCAATCGGAAGATTATCGTGTAATTGAAGTGAATGCTCGTCTTTCTCGTTCCAGTGCTCTTGCATCGAAGGCAACGGGATATCCTTTAGCTTTCATTGCCGCAAAATTATCCCTAGGTTATGGATTAACGGAGTTAAAAAATGTTGTAAACCAACGAACTACTGCCTTTTTTGAACCTGCTTTAGATTATGTGGTCTGTAAAATTCCTAGATGGGATCTTGAAAAATTTTGTAAAGTTTCAAATAGAATAGGAAGTAGCATGAAAAGTGTTGGGGAAGTGATGTCGATTGGAGGATCGTTTGAAGAAGCGATACAAAAAGGGATTCGCATGTTAGATATTGGAATGCAAGGGTTTGTCAATAATCATGGAAATAAAAAAAAAATAGATTCTTCTCTTCTTTTAGAAGAATATTTAAAAAAACCTACATATCAAAGAATTTTCTTTTTGGAAGAAGCGCTGGAAAAAGGATTATCCATTGATAAAATTCATCTCTTAACTAAAATAGATCCGTGGTTTTTATATCAATTAGATAATATATTTCAAACAAATAAGAAAATACAGAGGTATTCCCAATGGGAGGAGATTCCTCATGCATTATTAAAAAAAGCAAAAAAAGAAGGATTTTCCGACCTACAGATTGCAAGTATTTTTTTTCATAAAAAAAGTAATACATGTAAGAATCTTTATGAATTGGAAAAAAAAATAAGGAACTTACGAAAAGAGATTGGTCTCCTCCCTTATGTAAGAAAAATTGATACGTTAGCTTCCGAATATCCAGCACATACCAATTATTTGTATTTAACTTATCATTCGATTCAACATGATGTTCTGTATGAAAAAGATCATAAATCGGTCATTATATTAGGTTCTGGCGTGTATCGAATTGGAAGTAGTGTGGAATTTGATTGGTGTTGTGTCAATGCATTAAATACCATTCATAAAGAATCTTATCGATCTGTCATGATTAATTATAATCCGGAAACTGTGAGTACCGATTTTGACATTTGTGATCGATTATATTTTGAAGAACTGACCCTGGAAAGGGTATTAGATATTATTGAATTGGAAAATCCAAAAGGAACTGTAGTATCTATGGGTGGACAAATACCGAATAATTTGGTTTTAAAACTTTATCAAGAAAATGTTAAAATTTTAGGAACTTCTCCTATTTCTATAGATAAAGTAGAAAATAGATACACATTTTCCCATGTAATGGATAATTTAGACATTTCGCAACCTGAATGGAAAGAATTATCTGATTATGATTCGATTTTACAATTTATAAAAAAAGTGAATTATCCGATTCTTATCAGACCTTCGTACGTTCTTTCAGGATCCAATATGAATGTGATTTCCAATAAATATGAACTAAAAAATTATTTAAAAAAATTAGGATCCATTTCAACTGATTACCCATTAATTGTTACCGAATTTATAGAAAATGCGAAAGAAATTGAATTTGATGCTGTTTCTCAAAATGGAAAGATCTTGTATTACGCCATATCGGAACACGTAGAATTTGCAGGAGTTCATTCAGGAGATGCAACCTTAGTATATCCTCCATTTCATCTTTATATATCGACTTTAAAGGAAGTGATACGAATATCCAAAAAAATATCTCAATATTTTGAAATATCTGGACCTTTTAATATTCAATTTTTATCGAAACATAATCAAATTAAAGTGATTGAATGCAATTTAAGAGCTTCTCGAAGCTTTCCATTTGTATCAAAAGTTTCGAATTTTAATATGATTGAATTATCTACTCAAGTAATTCTTGGAAAAAAGAAAAAGAAAATAGAACAAAATATTCTTTTACAAAATTTTGTAGGGATCAAAGCTTCTCAATTTTCTTTCTCGAGATTGCAAGATGCAGATCCAATATTAGGCGTTGATATGGCTTCTACTGGAGAAGTCGCTTGTTTAGGAAATAGTTTTGATGAAGCGTTGTTAAAAGCAATGCTTTCTGTGGGATATCATATTCCACAAAAGAATATATTAGTTTCTGGAGGTCCGATTGAGTCAAAATTGGATCTTTTATATGCGTTTCAACTATTGTATCAAAAAGGATATGTATTATATGCAACAGAAGGAACTAATCATTTTTTATCTAAAAATGGAATTCCCTCAATTAAAGTTTATTGGCCAAATGTAGAAAAATATTTAAATGTTATTGAAATCATAAAAAACAGAAAATTAGATCTTATTATTAATATTCCAAAAAATTTCACAAAATCAGAATTGGATAATGATTATGCTATTAGACGTTCCGCCGTAGATTTCAATATTCCTTTACTTACTAATGTTCGTTTAGCAAAAGCATTCATCCAAGCATTTTGTCATCTATCTATCGAAGAATTATTGATCAAATCTTGGGATGAATATAAATGAAAAAAATTTATGAAGAAATTTTTTAGTGTGGAAGATGTTACAAATGTATATGAAATTATTCGAGAAGCTCTAATAATCAAAAAAAATCCATATGCTTTTCGACAGATGGGAAAAAATCGTACAATTGGATTAGTTTTTTTTAATCCTAGTTTACGAACACGAATTAGTTGTCAAAAAGCAGCATTTAATTTAGGATGTCATACATGGACAATGGATATCCAACAAGATACGTGGAGAATAGAAATGAATGATGGAACTATTATGAAAAATACCCAAGAACATCTGAAAGAAGCCATTTCTGTGATGAGTTTATATTGTGATATTCTTGCCGTAAGAACGTTTCCGAACCTTATTGATAAAGATTATGATTATCAAGAAGTGCTTTTTAAGAAAATATTGAACTTTTCTCAAGTGCCTGTTGTGAATATGGAAAGTGCGACTTTACATCCTTTACAATCTTTATCAGATGTAATCACTATTGCAGAATATACTTCTTTTTTCAAAAAAAAATGTAAAGTAGTATTAAGCTGGGCACCCCATTTTAAACCATTACCTCATTCTGTAGCAAATTCTTTTTCTCAATGGATCTCAAAGATTGATCAAATTAATTTTACGATTACGTGTCCAAAAAAATATGAAATACATACTAAATTTTCTCGGGGGGCGAAGATTATATACAAACAAAAAGAAGCCTTTACAAATGCAGATTTCATTTATGCAAAAAATTGGAGTAGTTATTTATGTTATGGGAAAATAGTTGGAGAACATGGAGATTGGATTATTACGAAAGATAAAATGCAACTGACGAACAAAGCAAAATTTATGCATTGTTTACCCGTAAGAAGAAATGTGATTGTCGAAGATAATGTTTTGGATGGTTGTGATTCCATTGTGTTAAAACAAGCAGAAAATAGAATATACGCAGCACAAACAATTTTTTTAAAAATATTAAAATGTTTATCATGAAAATACACATAGTGAAGATTGGAGGCCAGTTGATTAACGATCGGAATGTCCTGAAATCTTCTATCAAGCATTTTTGTGAATTACAAGGACATAAAATTTTAGTGCATGGAGGAGGGAAAAAAGCGGATCTTATCTCCAAGAAAATGGGAATACATCAAAAAATGATAGAAGGTCGCAGAAAAACCGATAGAGATACTTTAGATATCGTTGTTATGACTTATGCAGGAATGATTAATAAAAATATTGTAGCTTTATTACAATATTACCATTGTAATGCGATAGGATTGTGTGGAGCAGATGGAAACTGTATGAGATCCTCTTTACGGGAAAAAAAAACAATTGATTATGGATATGTAGGAGATCTTTCCCATTCAAGCATAAATTCCTCCTTTCTTACATGTTTATTGAAACATCAAATCACTCCCGTATTATGTCCGATTACTCATGATGGAATGGGACAATTGCTCAATACCAATGCGGATACAATTGCTTCTTATATTGCGATATCACTTGCAAAATATTATACCATAGATTTACATTTTTGTTTTGAAAAAAAAGGTGTACTGCGAGATATGAAAGATTCGGAATCTTATTTTCATACAATGGATTTTCATTTATTTCAAAAAATAAAAAAAAATCATCTTATTTCTCATGGAATGAGACCCAAATTGGAAAATGCATTTATCGCTTTACAACATGGAGTTGATCACGTTAGTATTGGAATGACAAAGTATTTAAATGAGGTGAATAATAAAACCATATTATGTCTTTGAAGATGTTAAAAAACGAAGCCATTCAGCTGCTGATAGAACTTATCAATACACCTTCTGTATCTAAAAACGAAGATGAGGTTTCTTTTTTAATAGAAAATTATCTTCAAAAATATGGATTTCATGTTCAAAGAAAATTCAACAATATATGGACCGAGAATTCGAATTATGCGAAAAAAAAACATGTAAAAACAATATTATTAAATTCTCATAGTGATACCGTTAAACCAGGAAAAAATTGGAAAACTAATCCTTTTCATGCTATAAATCATGACAATAAAATTATAGGATTGGGAAGTAATGATGCAGGTGGATCGATTGTTTCCTTGATTTCTTCTTTTATATATCTCAGCAATCTATCTGAATTGTCCTATAGATTAGTACTTTCTATTACTGCAGAGGAAGAAATATCTGGATCTTTAGGAATAAGATCCATTTTAAAAGAATTGGGGAGTATTGATTTGGGAATTATAGGAGAGCCTACACAAATGCAAGTAGCTATTGCAGAAAAAGGATTACTTGTATTAGATTGTATAGCAGAAGGAAAAACTGGTCATTCCGCAAGAAGTTCGGGTAGCATAAATGCGATTTATATTGCTTCTCGAGATATTGAAGATTTAAAACATCTTCGTTTTAATAGAAAATCGGAGTTATTAGGATATACGTTATTAAATGTAACTCAAATTCAAGGTGGGATTCAACACAACGTGATTCCTGATTGTTGTTCTTTTGTTATTGATATAAGAACCAATGGTTTATACGAAAACAATGAATTAATGAAAATCATACAAAGAAAAATTAAATCCAAAATTCATATACGCTCAAATCGTTTTAATTATTCTTTCATTAATCCTCATCATCCTATTGTTTTACAAGCTCAATTGATGGGGAGGAAAACATATGGATCCCCCACTCTTTCCGATCAAAGTGTCATGTCCTTTCCTACGATCAAAATGGGAGTAGGCGATAGTTTTCGTTCCCATACACCAAATGAATATATTGGGATTTCAGAAATTATTGAAGGAATAGATATATATATTTGTTTATTGAAAAATTTTCAGTTTTGAATTTGTAACAAAACATTTAAATTTGTTCTGTTCTGTTTTTTTTAATAAAAAAGTATCTTATGTTACAAGAAATCAATGATAATAATTTTCATGAATTAATTATTGAATCGCATTCGAACAAACCTATTTTAGTCGATTTTTGGGCACCATGGTGTACCCCTTGTAGGACCTTATCGGAGGTATTAGAGGAAATATTGGATGAATATAAAGAAAAAGTATTATTTTTTAAATTAAATGTAGATAAGAATCCCACAGTCTCTTCTCAATATGGGATCCGTAGTATTCCAACCATCATTTTTTTTAAAAATGGACAAAAACAAAATATTCACATTGGAATAGCATCGAAAAAGGATATAAGGAACAAGATCAATATTTTGTTGACTGAAAAAAAATAATTTCTTGATGGATGGTCTGGTAGTTCAGTGGTTTAGAATACATGCCTGTCACGCATGGGGTCGCGGGTTCGAATCCCGTCCAGACCGCAAATTGTGTTTTATCATAATATAATATATGTTTGTTTGGGTAATGAATCCCATTTCATCCTTGATTGAATCGAATTGATGAATCCATTGCGCATACATCTGGTTTTGGTAAAAGATATTTCTTTTTTTTTGCATAGATATTTCCATAATGATGAACGATTTTTTGTATATCTTCCAAATTTATAAGAGGACATTGTACGCGGATTAATTCATTTTTATTGGAAAATAAAAGATCTCCTTTTCCTAGGAGTTTTTCCGCACCGGAACAATCTAAGATGGTCCTCGAATCAATTTGAGAACTGACTTTAAAGGCAATCCTTGCAGTAAAGTTCGATTTTATTATTCCAGTAATAACATCCACCGATGGTCTTTGTGTAGAAAGAATTAAATGTATCCCAACAGCACGAGAAAGTTGTGCTAATCTGGTAATATACCTTTCTATGTTTTTAGTTTTTAAAGAGCAAATTAAATCTGAAAATTCATCAATGACCATTATAATATAAGGGAGGTTTGTAGGAGTATGATGATGAAATGGGATTTTGTTATATTCTTGAATGTTTCTCACTCTATATTTTTCTAGCAAAGCAAATCTTTGATCCATTTCTTTACATACGGAATGTAATACCTTTTCGGTTTCATGTGAATTGGTAATAATGGGATTAATGGTGTTAGGAATTTGGGCAAAATAAGATGGAGATATGTTTCTATAAACGGACATTTCCACTTTCTTTGGATCAATCAAAATCAATTTGATTTCTTCTGGAGTTTTTTGAGATAATAAAAAAGTAAGAATCACATGTAACCCTATGGATTTTCCTTGTCCAGTAGATCCGGCAATGAGTAAATGGGGCATTTCGTATAGATCGATCATGAATAGTTCATTAAATACGGTTTTTCCTAAGGATATGGGTAATTCCATGTTCTGACTTTTTTTTTCAATTTCTTCTGAAATGAAAATATCTTTTATATGTAAGGGATATCGTTTAGAATTGGGAATTTCTAATCCGATAGTTCCTTTTCCTGGAATAGGTGCAAGAATCCTGATGGAAGGGACGGATAACCTCAAAGCAATTTCTTGTTCTAAATTTTTTATCTTAGAAATGCGAGTTTTGATATTGGGATGTATTTCATAAACTGTAACATTTGGACCTGCAATGGCATGAATTTGAGAAATAGAAATATTGTAATAGTTTAGAATCTGTCCGATTTTTTTCTTATTTGATTCCAAATGGATTTGCATATCATGCACATGATTGATCCATGAATTTTGGTCCTTTGTAAACAGAACATGGATATTTTTAATTTGTTGTTTATTCCCCTTATTTTTTTTGAATTCATGAGAATGTTTGTTTTTTGAAAATGAAAATCGGAATTGATTATGGATTTGTTTCTCTATTATTTTGATTTTTTTTTTTACATGTGAATGTAAGTGCCATATAAGAATGAAGTATAAAATGATGCTTGTGATCATCAGAAGAGATAATCCTAATTTTCCAAAGAAATTTTTTAATATCCCCCCCCATTCGAATCCGAATATTCCCATTAAAATTCCTTTTTTAGGAAACAAAAGATAGGAAGCTAAAGGAGTCCATATACTAAAAAATATGAAGGTGTATATGATGGATTTATAAAACAAATTGTTCATCCATTTTTCTTTATGAAAAAGTATCTTACCTCCTGTGAGGAACAATAATATCGGAATGAAAAATGCACTAATTCCTATTCCACAATGAATGAACACATGTGATAGGTAGGCACCTATCTTTCCCATGATATTTTCCACTATGATTTCATAATCCAAAATTCCATCTAATTGACTTTGATCACATTTCCAATGGTACAAAAAAGAAAAAAAACTAAAAAATAAAAAAATACTGATCAACAATAATAGAGCACATTGAATGAAATGTATTCTATGATTTTCTTTTTTTTTGATGTGATTCCGTTTTGATGTCTTTTTATCCATGATTTTTTTGTAATTTCTTAATATGTTTTAAACGTTATTTTTTTTGATCAAAAAATTCCAAAAAAACCTATTTCTAGGAAATACCTCCATTTTCATATCAAAAAAAATTTTGATATTGGAAAATCAGAACATGGGAGATTTCCAATAATCAACAAATAGGTGATATTTTTTTAAAAATTAATGATTGACCATGATGAAAAAATTTATCAATGATATTGATTTTTTATGGTTATTTATTCGTAGTATCCAAAAAATCCATTTAAAAAAAACAAAAATTATCCTAAATAAGATGATAGCCATTGTATAGAAATGGTTCGTATCTCCGTTTCAAATAATAAACATATCCTTCTTATGGATCTTGAATTTCATTGATAATTACCTTTATTGTTTTTCAAACGAAAAGAAAGATCTTCTTCTTTTATTCGGAATTCTATGCGAATAACAAAAAATCGACAAGATTTCCTTCATGAATACGTTTGGGACGCCATCAATCAATACAAATTATATATGTAAAAAGTAAAAAATATTCAAATTAACAACGATTTCGTTCTCTCAAATATTGAGAGGCTTTCTTGAACAATTGATGAAATTCAAGTTTTTCGAAAATTTTTTTGATTTCCTCCCATTTGGGATTTCCTATAGAAAATTCTTGATCATTAAAATCAATACATGGAACGTTGGTTTGAATGGTTACCAATCTTTTGGATAAAATTCCTAAATTTTTATTTTTTTCGATGTTTTCCTTCATTTTTCCATGAAGATCTTGTATAGAAGATAATAAATTTTCTAGGCTACCATATTTTTTAATAAATTTTTTTGCGTTTTGTTTTCCAACTCCTGGTAATCCTGGAATCTTATCAGAAGGATCGCCAATCATGCTCAGTAAATCGATAAACTGTTTGGGATGTTTCAGATGAAATTTTTTTTGAATTTCCTTCATTCCAAAGATTTTACTTGTATTTTTTTTAAATGGAGGAATGAAAATTCTCACATTTTTTGTAACTAACTGAAAAAAATCTTTATCCATAGAAATAATATCAATCATATATCCTTTTTTTTCCGCTTTTTTTGTAATAGTACCGATAATATCATCGGCTTCATATCCATAATATGAATGCAATGAAGAAATATCAAAAGCTTTTAAGATCTTCATAAGATAAGGAATGGAATCTACAATCGCTTGAGGTATTTTTTTTCTATTTGATTTGTATTTTGCATATTCTTTTTTTCGAAAATTTTCTGTTGGATCATCAAAAATCACCGACATATATTTAGGTTTTTTCTCATATAAAATTTTAATCAAAAAATATATAAAATTAAAAATAGGAGAAGTATTGATCCCTAGGGAGGTGACAAGAGGTCTTTTTATCAAAGCGTAATAACTTTGATAAAGAAGAGGATAAGCATCAATTAAAAATAATCTTTTATGAGGATTCATGTCTCAATTTTATTATACATTCCTTTCATTAATGAAATTATTATATATATGCAAGAAAAATATATAGTTACCGCTGCATTTCCCTATGCGAATGGTCCCATTCACATTGGTCATTTAGCAGGAGTTTATTTTCCAGCAGACGTTTTTGTTCGTTTTTTAAGAAAAAAAAAAAAAAATGTTTTGTTCATCAGTGGGTCCGATGAACATGGGGTACCCATTGCGATACAAGCTCAAAAAGAAAAAAAAACTCCTCAAGAAATAGTGAATAAATATCATAATATGATTTATAATTGTTTTCTCAATTTTGGGATACAGTTTGATAATTATTTTCGAACATCGAAAAAAATCCATCATAAAATCGCTTCTTCTTTTTTCATGAAATTGTATAAAAACAATCAAATATTTCAAAAAACCTCCAATCAATATTATGATCCCAACGTAAATCAATTTTTATCAGACCGTTATCTATGCGGAATCTGTCCTTATTGCAAAGAAAAAGATGCCTATGGAGATCAATGTGAATCTTGTGGGAGTTCCTTATCGACCGACGATCTGATCCATCCAAAATCTATGATTAGTGGAGCCCATCCCATTTTAAAACAAACTCAACATTGGTACTTTCCTTTGAATAAATATCAAAAATTTTTAGAAAATTGGATTTTGGAAAATCATAAAAAAGATTGGAAGATTAATGTCTATGGTCAATCAAAATCGTGGTTGGAACAAGGATTAAAACCACGTGCTATTACAAGAGATTTAACATGGGGGGTTCACGTACCAATCGAAAACAACAAAGGAAAAGTTTTATATGTATGGTTTGAAGCTCCAATAGGATATATTTCTTCTACAATAGAATGGGCGAAACAAAAACATACTAATTGGAAAGACTATTGGAAAAATCCTCAAACCAAACTCATTCAATTTATAGGAAAAGACAATATCGTCTTTCATTGTATTATGTTTCCAGTTATGTTAAAAGCATATAATAGTGGATATATTCTTCCTCATCAAATTTTGGCAAACGAATTTCTTAATTTGGAAAATAGAAAGATATCAACTTCCAGAAATTGGGCCGTTTGGGCCCATGAGTATCTAATTGATTTTCCTAATCAACAAGATACCTTACGTTATGTATTACTATCTAATATGCCAGAAACAAAAGATAACAATTTTAATTGGAAAGATTTTCAAAGGAAAAACAATAATGAATTAGTCGCTGTATTAGGAAATTTTATCCAAAGAAATTTTGCATTAGTTCAAAAATACTATCAAGGAATGATTCCAAATCACGGAATGTTTTCAGAAAAGGATCAAAATATGTTAGAAAATATTCAACAATATCCTAAAAAAATTCGTTGGTTCATAGAATCTTATAAGTTGAGAGAATCTCTATCATATTTCATGAAATTAGCTAGATTAGGAAATAAGTATTTAACAGAGGAAGAACCATGGAAAAGAAAAAATGCAAAACGTGTACCAACCATTCTTTATGTATCGATGCAAATCGTTGTTATGTTAGCACAACTATCGGAATTATTTCTTCCTTATACGTCCCAAAAATTATTCGGGATGCTTCGTGTAAAATCTTGTTCTTGGGATCAATTAGAAAATGGAAAAAATAGATTGGATCCAGGACATAGGTTAGGGGATTGTACTTTACTTTTTCAAAAAATAAATAACGAAAGTATTCATCAACAAATACAAAAATTGCACATGATACAAAAAAAATGAAGGAAAATTAAAATTTCGTAAAAAATCAGCGGAGAGAGAGGGATTCGAACCCCCGGAGGAACGTGATCCTCAACGGTTTTCAAGACCGTCGCAATTAACCACTCTGCCATCTCTCCATTTCAATTACATCTTGATTTCTATTACATTTCTAAGAAGATCTTTCATGGTTTCTCTTTTACGGATTAAGAAATCTTTTCCATTGAAAATCATAACTTCAGAAGGTTTGTAACGGGAATTATAATTAGAAGACATCGAGAAACAATATGCACCTGCATTTTTGATACATAAAATGTCTCCTTCACGGATTTCAGAAATTTTTCTATTTAATCCAAAAGTATCTGATTCACAAATATATCCTACAACGGTATAAAACCTGAATGGTCCTTTAGGATTAGAAATATTCTCTATATAATGATATGCATTATAAAACATCGGTCGAATCAAATGATTAAATCCTGAATCCACTCCAGCAAACACAGTAGAAGTCGTCTGTTTAATAACGTTGACCTTTACCAAAAAAAATCCGGATTCACTTACCAAAAATTTTCCAGGTTCAAATATTAACGTTACGTTTTTTCCATATGTATTACAAAAATCATGAAATTTATCTTTGATGCAATGACTTAAAGAAATTAAGTTGGTTTTTAAATCTTCTTTGGAATATGAAACTTTAAATCCACTTCCTAAATTAATATAATCAATATTTGGAAAATGCATTGCAGTTTGAAATAGCACATCATATGCAGAAAAAAAATGATGAAGATCCGATATATCAGAACCTGCATGCATATGAAATCCATCGATTTTCAATCCTGTATTCTTTAATATTCTTTTAACATGAGGCATTTGATAATAAGAAATGCCAAATTTTGAATCAACATGACCTACTGAGATTTTTGAATGACCTCCAGCCATAATATGTGGATTCATTCGAATTCCTATAGCATAATGTTTGAACAATTCTCCAAACTGTTCTAGAATGGATAAATTATCTAGATTAATTCGAACTCCCAATTCAACCGCTTTTCTGATTTCTTTTATCGATACCCCATTTGGGGTAAAAATAATTTTTTTTGGATGAAATCCAGCTTTTAATCCAATTTCAATTTCCTGAATAGAAACGGTATCTAATCCGCCTCCTATTTTTTTCAAAAATTTTAAGATATTTAAATTGGTATTTGCTTTACATGCGTAGTTGATTTCTAATTTATTGATTCCAATAAATGCTTTTTGCATTTTTCTATATTGTTCTTTGATCTTACACGTATCGTATACATACAGAGGCGTACCATATTTTTCCGTGAGTTGAATCAAGTATTTTTCATTTATGGAACATTCTATGGCATTCATCATACAATTTTGTTAACATCCAAACATACAAATTGATTATAATAAAGATAAATGTACAACATCATTCATATTGATTACGTAATCAAACGTTAATCCCTTCAGGTGGTCCATACGAATTTCTTCGATATCTTTTTTATTTTCTTTGGGAAGAATTATTTCTTTGATATTCGCACGTTTAGCCGCTAGAATTTTTTCTTTAATCCCCCCAACGGGAAGGACTTTTCCTCTTAAAGTGATTTCTCCTGTCATCGCTAAATAAGGTTTGATTCTTCTTTTTGTATAAATGGAGACCATAGACGTAAGCATGGTCACTCCCGCGGATGGTCCATCTTTCGGTACTGATCCTTCGGGAACATGCAAATGGATATTTTGTTCTTCAAACATAGAAGGATTTATATTAAATTCTTGATAATGAGCTTTAATATAATGTAATGCAATGTTTGCCGATTCTTTCATGATATCTCCTAAATTTCCCGTTATACTCAAAATTCCTTTTCCACGAGATAAACTAGATTCGATATACAATATATCTCCTCCAAAATGAGTCCAAGCTAACCCCGTTACAACCCCTGGGACACGGTTCCCTTCATAACGATCTGGATCATGGGGAATTCCAAGAATATTTTCAATTTTTTCAAGACTAATCCGTTTAATATACTTTTGTTTCATCGCTATATGTTTTGCCGTATAACGAACAATTTTTGCAATATGTTTTTCCAAAGATCGTACTCCGGATTCTCTTGTATAACTCTCAATAACTTTTTCGATTTGTTCGGTTCCCAATATTAAATCAGACCTTCTTAATCCATTTTCTTTTAATTGTTTGGGAAAAATATGTTTTTTAACAATTTTGGTTTTTTCTTCGATCGTGTATCCATTCATTTCTAGAATTTCCATTCTATCTATAAGAGCGTGTTGTATATGAGAAAGAGAGTTTGCCGTTGCGATAAACAAAACTTTTGATAAATCATATCCTATTTCTAAGAAATTATCATAAAAAGAAGTATTTTGTTCTGGATCTAATACTTCAAGCATTGCAGAAGAGGGGTCTCCATTCGTTCCAATCCCCATTTTATCAATTTCATCAATCACAAAAACAGGATTGGATGTTCCTGCTTTCCTGATGGATTGTAACAATCGTCCTGGCATTGCTCCAATGTACGTTTTTCTATGTCCTCGTATTTCCGATTCATCATGTAATCCTCCTAAGGAAATACGAACGTATTTTCTTTTCATTGCAATCGCAATGGATTTTCCTAACGAAGTTTTTCCGACTCCAGGTGGGCCATAGAAACATAAGATGGGAGATCGCATATCTCCTCGTAATTTTAATACCGCTAAATATTCGATGATTCTTTCTTTGATTTTTTCCAATCCATAATGATCTCTATCCAATATCTTTTGTGCATATTCTAAATCAAAACTATCTTTTGAATACTTGGACCAAGGAAGATCAATCATAAATTCTAGGTAATTTCTTTGCACCGTATATTCTGGCATTTGAGGATTTGTACGTTGCATTTTGATTAGTTCTCTTTCAAATTGTTTTTTTGCTTCTTGAGGCCATTTTTTTCTCGCAGCTTTTACACGCATTTCGTCAATCTCCTTCTCATAAGAAATATCTCCTAATTCTTCTTGAATCGCTTTAATTTGCTGATGCAAAAAATACTCTCTTTGTTGTTGGTCCATGTCACTTTTCACACGAGACTGAATATCATTTTTTAACTTAATTTGTTGATGTTCTAAATTGAGGAAACGTAATGTCTCCATTGCTCTTTTTTTTAAGTCATCATATTCCAAGAGTTTTTGTTTATCTTTGGTGGCTAAATTCATATTCGCTGCCACAAAGTTGATTAAAAAAGAAGGACTTTCAATATTTCGTATTGCAATACTTGCTTCTGATGGGATATTGGGATTCTCTTGAATAATTTTGATAGCAACTTCTTTGATAGATTCCACCAAAGCAAGATATTCCTTATCCTTACAGGAAGGTTTTTTTTCTTCTAAAGCAATGATTTCTGCTTTAAAATAGGGATCGTTTTGTATAAAACGATTGACTTTGAATCTTTTTTTTCCTTGTAAAATCACCGTGGTGTTTCCATCAGGCATTTTTAATAGTTTCAAGATTTTTGCAACGGTCCCAATAGAATACAAATCTTTTTCCCTAAGTTTTTCTTTTCCTGCATTTTTCTGTGTTAATACCCCAACCGTTTTATCCAATCCATAAGCATCTTGTAATAATTGAATGGATCCACTTTTTCCTGCAATAATTGGAAAAACAATTCCAGAATACAAAACCATATTCCTGACGGTTAATATACATAATTGATCAGGAATATCGTCTTTAAGTAGATGATCCTCTTCATCTTGATTCATCAATGGAATAAATTCAGCTTCAGAATCGAATCCAGATTCGGTAAATATATTTTTTAGTAACATAAAAAAATAGATTTCATACTTAAACGATGAAAATGATGATTAATTAATAAATTAATACACCAGTGGATTAAATATACTGTTTTCTATATGAAAAAAAAAACCCTTACTAGGGACCATGGGGCCATTTTTCTTTTGAAATTCATGGATTCAATTTTCTAAAATAGGTGGTAATTTTTTTGTTCGTATCATTTGTATAAAATGATCTTCTGTCAAAATTGTTATATGATTTTTCTTCATACTTTTTTCTAGTTTAGATCCACAATTTTTTCCTATAATTATAAAGTCAATTTTGTTATTGACCGTATTAAAGACCCTTCCTCCTAAGGATTCTATCATTTTTTTTGATTGATTTCGTGTCATACATGATAACTTTCCTGTAAACACAAAAGAGGTTCCTGAAAGAGGCAATGATTGATTTTTAGTAGGAGATAATTGTGAAACATGTAATCCACATTGTATAAGACGTTGAATCATTGCTAGGTTTTCTTGTTTAGAAAAAAAATTGAGAATACTTTTTGCAATTTCTTCCCCCACCCCATGAATTGCTAACAAATCTTCATAATTTGCAGATATTAACTCATGGATATTTGAAAATTTTTCTGTTAATTTTTGGGAAATATGTTCGCCAACATAACGAATGCCTAAAGCGTATAAAACTTTATGGTAAGGAGTATTTTTAGAAATTTGAATATTGGTAATGATCTTGTTTGCCAATCCCTCTTCGATTCCTTCTATTTTAAGTAGATCAGTTTTTTTTATTTGAAAAAAATCAAAAAAATTAGATACAATTCCGTGTTGGTATAATTTTTCAATTATTTTATGACCAATATTTTTTATATTCATTGCTCTATCGTTGGAAAAATGTTTTAATTTCATGATGATTTTAGAAGAGCAATTATCGTTATGACAATAATACAATTCCTTTTTCTTGATCAATAGACTCTTGCATGATGGGCATTTTTTCACAAAACAAATAGGAAATGAACTTTTTAATCGCTTTTGTTTATTGATGGTTTTTATAATCGGAATAATGTCACCTCCTTTTTCCAATAGGATTGTATCACTATGATGCAATTCTTGTTTTTTAATAAAACGATGATTATATAAAGAAACGCGTCGAATTACTGTTCCAGAAATGGAAATTGGATGGACTTGAGCGACAGGCGTGATAATTCCCGTACGTCCTACTTGAAAATTCATATCGATTAATTTAGTTTCTGATATTTTTTTTTGTCGAAACTTATATGCAATTGACCAACGAGGATATTTTTTGGTATATCCCAATATGCATTGTTGTCGATATTCATTTACTTTGATTACGATTCCATCAATTTGATAAGGAAGGAGGGATCGAGAGGTTTCCCAATAAGATAGAAAATGAAAAACTTCTTGTAAATTGTGACATTTACAGAAATGTTCTGGGACGATCAATCCCCATGTTTTTAGAGTTTTCAAGGATTGATATTGTTCTTTTTCCAATCCTATTGCATGAAATGTTACATAAGAAAGATGTTTTTTATAGATTTGATTACGATTTTTTAGTATGCCACTGGCAGTATTTCTGGGATTAGAATATAGAGATTCTCCATTTTTTATACGATTTTTATTAATTTCTCTCAAATTTTTTATAGAAATAAAGATTTCCCCTCTTATTTCTAAATAAGGAGGATATAAGGGACCAGTCAATTTCATGGGGAAATTGGGAATATTTTTGATATGTTCCGTAACATCTTCTCCTTGTTTTCCATTTCCACGAGTTATTGCATGTGTTAATATGCCATTTTCATAAATTAAATTGATAGAAACTCCATCATATTTGAGTTCACATGTAAATGAGAAATTTGTAATGGATTTTCTCATTCTTTGTTCCCAAAGAATTAATCCTTCTTTAGAAGAACAATTTTGTATTGAATACATCTTGTATTTGTATGTATACCTTTTAAAGGGACCTTTATTTACTGGAAATCCAATTTTAATAGTTGGCGATTCCGAATGGGATAAATGTGGAAACTTTTGTTCTAAATCATATAATTCTCTCATTTTTTTATCAAAATCCCCATCCGATATCTTGGATTCATCAAAATTGTAATATTGATCATTGTATTCCGATAATTTTTTTCTTAGTTGAGATATTTTTTTCTTAATTTTTTTATCCATAGTTTTTTTTTATTTTTTATTTCAAGGAAAATCCCTTCATTCCATGCTATTTTTCACCTTTTTTGGATAAAAGATCTTCCTTTTGATTCTCCTATTTCCATTTGGGAGAATACAACATGTACGTATGCGATTTTTTTAGATAAAATACAATTCTTTTGTAAATTAGAAAATGACAAAAAATGCCAATTGATAAGTAAGAAGGAATAATCAATAAATAATTGACTTAATTAAGTAATTAATTTTTATGTATAAATACAAATTCAATCCATATGAAATATTTTAAATAAATATGTTAAAGGAGGATACTACTATTATTGCTCTTGCTACTCCTTTTGGAACCAGCGCGATTTCTGTGATTCGCATTTCAGGAAAGGATTCCATTTCTATGATTAGCAAGCATTTTCATGCTATGAAAATGGGGAAAAAACTCTATAAACAATCGACACATACAATCCATTTAGGATATATTCAAGATGATAGGGATCAATACGATAGTTTCAATCACGAACACGAACATCAATCATTTTTAGATCAAGTATTAGTTTCGATTTTTAAAGCGCCATTTTCTTATACAGGAGAAAATATGGTCGAAATTTCTTGTCATGGATCTGAATACATTCAACAAAAAATTATTCAATTTTTGATTCGTAAAGGAATGCGTTTAGCATATCCTGGAGAATTTACTTTCCGTGCTTTTATGAACAAGAAATTAGATTTATCACAAGCTGAAGCCATTTTTAACCTGATTTCATCGAAGAATGACTTATCACATGAAATTTCGTTACAACAAATTAAAGGATCCATCTATGAAATCATTCAAAATTTAAAAAAACAATTACTTCATGTTTCTTCCTTGTTGGAATTGGAATTGGATTTTGATGAGGATCATCTAGTGGGGAGAAACAAAGAAGATATTGATGATGTTTTAAATCAATTGAAAACGACCCTCTCCAATTTAGTAGATTCTTTTTCATTAGGAAATGCAATCATCCAAGGAATTGGTGTGGTAATTATTGGAGAAACGAATGTCGGAAAATCGACGTTTTTTAATCAAGTAATTCAAGAAGAACGGTCCATTACCTCTCCTATCAAAGGAACAACAAGAGATTTTATCGAAGGGACGAGAATGTTAAGGGGAATTCTTTTCCGTTTTTTAGATACCGCCGGAATTAGAAAAACGGAGGATGAGATCGAACAAATGGGAATTCAAAAAACCCTCAAACAAATTGAAACATCGACCGTGATTCTCTATATTTTAGATTCTTGTATGAAAAAAAAACAACAAAAAAAAATATTTTTTGACGTAAAAAATCTTCAAAAAGAATATCCTTCAAAAACAATTTTTGTCATTGCCAATAAATCGGATATTTCCTCTTTTCATGATTGTTATGGAATCAAAGATCATGTTTCTTACTTTTTTGAAATTTCTTCGAAAAATCCAAGGGATATACAAAAGATTATTAATACTTTAGAAAAATTCATTATTGAACAATTCAACCATTACAAAGTGGTTGTAATACAACATAGACATTACGAAGCATTTCGATTGTCATTAAAAGAAATAAAGGAGGCCGATGATTCCTTTAACAAAGGAATTTCAGAAGAAATTATCTCTATACATCTTAAGAGAGCATTACAGCATTTAGAAAAAATCACGGGAAAAATTACTAGTGAAGATATATTAAATAATATTTTTTCTCAATTTTGCATTGGAAAATAAAAATTTTATGTCAAATCATTCATCATCAGTAAGAGTTCGCTTTGCTCCGAGTCCTACCGGACCTATTCATTTAGGAGGGATACGAACGGCATTATACAACTATCTTTTTGCTAAAAAGTGTAAGGGTACATTTATTCTAAGAATTGAGGATACAGACCCGAATCGATTCGTAGAACATTCAGAAACGCATATCTTAGAATCATTAAAATGGTGTGGAATACTACCTGATGAAGGAGTGGGATGCGGAGGATCATCGGGTCCTTATTATCAATCTCAACGGGGAAATATTTATCGATTTTATATTCATCAATTATTACAAAACGGTCATGCCTATTATGCTTTTGATACGGATCAAGAAATTGATCAAAAAAAAAAAGAATGTCAAGATAGAGGAATTATGTTTTCCTACAATCATAGATTCCGAATGGAATTAACTAATTCTTTAACAATGACAAAACAACAGTTACATAGCAAACTCCAGGAGGGCGTTCCTTATGTGGTTCGATTTAAAATTCGACCTGGAAAAATATTAAACATTCGTGATCTTGTACGAGGAAATATAGTCATGCATACAGAACATTTAGATGATAAAATTTTGTTAAAGTCGAATGGAATGGCGACGTATCATTTGGCTAGTACTATTGACGATTATTTAATGCGTATCACGCATGTCATTCGAGGATCAGAATGGATTCCTTCTATGTTTTTACATGTTTTATTATATCGATCTTTTGGATGGATTTCTCCTCATTTTGTTCATCTTCCTCTCATTTTAAGAAAAGATGGAAAAGGAAAAATTAGTAAAAGGAATCTAGATGGAAATTTTCCTGTATTTCCCATTCAATGGAAGGACCTCGAGCATAACAAAGTTATTCCTGGATATAGAGAATTAGGGTATTTTCCAGAATCATTTGTCAATATGTTGGTATTATTAGGATGGAATCCAGGTAAAAAAAAAGAAATTTTTTCTTTACATGAATTGGAAGATATGTTTTCTTTGAACAGAATAAAAAAATCCAACGTATTTTTTGATATCAAAAAATCCATTTGGTTTAATAAACAATATGTATGTAAAAATAAACAAAAAGTTTTGTTTTTTTTATATGAAAAATTAACAAAACGTTCCATTTTATATAAAAAAAATTACGTAGTCAAAGTGATTGATTTAACAATAGATCGAATTTATTTTATTCATGAAATATGGAGCCATACTTTTTATTTTTTCGTTTCCCCACATACATATGATATCTCTTGGTTGGAGAAAAAAGATAAACATTTTATTATTTCTACCTTGAAAAATCTTTATCATGTATTGTTCCATATGGAGGATTCATTAGAAAATATCAAAGGGGAATTTTATAATAAAATCAAGGAAGATAAAAAACGATACATTATGCAGATGATGCGATTAGCTCTCATAGGATGTTTAAAAGGGATTGATCTTATCACAATTATAAGAATGATAGGAAAAGAAGAAAGTATGAAAAGGATCCAAAAATTGATTGATCACCTCAATGAAAAAATATAATAATTTTTTTGAAAAACGAACATAAAGATATAGATTTACACTTTTATAAAAAAAGATATTTTTAATGTTGAGACATTATGAAAATATACTCGTCATCACCCCGATTTTATCTGATGATCAAGCCAAAAAAACTGTAAAGGAGTATGAAAATTTTTTAATACAACAAAAAGGATCCATTATCCATCAAGAACATTGGGGATTAAAAAAATTAGCATATCCGATTAAAAAGAAACAAAGCGGTTGTTTTCATTTATTTGAATTTTTATTTCCTTCAAATTTAATTTACGAGTTAGAAATAAAATTCAAACAAGATGAGCGTATATTACGTTTTTTGACGGTAAAATTAGATAAATATGGGATAGCATATGCCGAAAAAAGAAGAAAAAATTTAAAAAATCGTGAAGAAGTATGATGATATTTTTCCCGGAAGATGAGAACAATTCCTCAAAAAAGGAGAAAGAAAAAGAAAGTGAATTAAGATATTTATCTCCTATCAAAATAGAAACAAAAGTAATAAAAAAATATTGTTATTTTGAAAAAAGAAACATTAAATATATAGACTATAAAGATCCGGATTTTTTAATAAAATTTTTAAATGAACAAGGGAAAATATTACCTCGTCGTATTACCGGTACTTTACAAAAATATCAACATAAGTTAAATTCAGCCATCAAAAGATGTCGACAAATTGGTTTGTTACCTTTTATTACAGACGATTTGAGATAAGTATAATAACAGCATGAAAATTATCTTAAAAAAAGACGTAGAAAACTTAGGATTTCAATATGATGAATTGGATGTAAAACCTGGTTATGCGAGGAATTACCTCATTCCTAAAGGATTTGCAGTTCCTGCGTCTCCCGGATATATTAAAAATATTCAAGAAATATTTAAACAACGAGCTAAAAAAGAAGGTTTTTTGATTGAGCAATCGAAAAACATAGAAGAAAAATTAAAAGAGGTGGTTTTAACCATACCAGTAAAAGTTGGAAAAGAAGGAAAACTTTTTGGGTCCATCAACAATCAACATATTGTGAAAATTTTAAAAGAGGAAAAAGGAATTTCGATAGAAAAAAAATTTATTCGCATTCCGGGAAATAAGTCTATTAAAACGATTGGAAAGTACTATGCAAATATTCGTTTGCATAAAACATGTGAATTCGTTTTAAAATTTCAAATTATAGAACGTTCGTAAGATTCTATTCTTTTTTGTAAGGAATATCAATCTTAGAAACGAGGTCTTTGGATTGTTCGTCCACCATTTAGAAGATAATTGCATGAAATGGAATAATTCTTTATCTTTGGAGTGAAGTCTTTTTGAGAAAATCAATGTTTTTCAATTTTCAATGCTGATATTTTTCTTTGTTTCATGAAAAAGATCGCTATACAAGGAGTGAAGGGGTGTTTTCATCATGCTGCGGCATCGAGGTATTTTCAAGGATGTCATTTTCATTTGACGGAATGTTCTACGTTTAGGAAATTGGCGTTTTCGGTCGCTAATTCAAATGTAGATATAGGAATTATGGCCATCGAAAACACAATAGCAGGAACTATTTTATCCAATTACAGTCTATTATCGGAATATAATTTAAAGATCGTCGGAGAAGTTTATATGCCCATAAACCATTATTTAATGGCATATCCTGGACAAAAAATAGGAGATATCAAAGAAATCTATTCTCATCCAATGGCAATTTTACAATGTGAATTATTTCTTGATGCACATCCCCATATGAAAATTTCCGAATATTCGGATACTGCTTCTGCAGCAAAATATATTGCTTCATGCAAAAAACGAGGAATTGCGGCTATTGCCTCCGAAATGGCCGCAAAAGAATATGGGTTGGAAATTATTTCCGAAAATATACAAACCGTTACAAAAAATTTTACAAGATTTTTTGTAATTACCAGTCATTATGTGAATCGTAAATGTTATTTTAACAAAGCTTCATTAACATTCAAAATATTGCATACGATTGGGAGTTTATCTCATATATTAAGTTTTATATCCAATCTTGGAATCAATATGACAAAAATACAATCTATTCCAATACTCACAAGACCTTGGGAATATACGTTTTATATCGATTTGATATTTAATAATATCAAAAATTATCATAGAATGAAACAAGACATTCAAAAAATTCCTTGTCTACATCAATTATCAATTATGGGAGAATATCAAAACGGGATAATTAGAATATCATGATTGCAGTAGCAAAAAGAATGCATAAAATATCGGAATATTTTTTTTCAAAAAAAATACAAGAAATTCAAGAACTAGAAAAGAAGGGAATTGTTGTAATTAATTTAGGAATTGGAAATCCAGATCTTTCTCCTCCCAATGGAGTGATACAAAAAATGAAAGAAGCCTCGGAACGTTCTTATGCTAATTCATATCAAAGTTATATTGGAATTGATCCCTTACGACAGGCAATTGCTCAATGGTATCATCACATGTATCAGGTATGTATAGATCCTCAAAAAGAAATTTTACCTTTAATGGGATCTAAAGAAGGCATTATGCAGATCAGTATGTCCTATTTAGAAAAAGGAGATCAAGTCTTAATCCCTAATCCTGGATATCCCTCATATTCATCTATTTCCCATCTTTTAGGAGCAGAGATTATTTATTATAATCTTGATGAAAAAACCCATTGGATTCCTAATCTAAAAGCATTAGAATCTATAAATCTATCTAAAGTAAAGATCATGTGGCTCAATTATCCACATATGCCTACTGGTGCAGTGATTTCCTGGAAGGAATTAAAAAAAATCGTTCATTTTGCAATAAAAAAACGAATTTTATTAGTTTATGATAATCCTTATAGTTTCATATTGAACAAAACGCGTTATTTAAGTATTTTTAATATAAAAGAAGCGAAAGAAATTGCGTTAGAGTTAAATTCTTTAAGCAAAAGTTACAATATGCCTGGATGGAGGATTGGAATGGTTATAGGAAAACATAAGTTTATTAAAAATATTTTAAAAGCAAAGAGCCAAATGGATTCTGGAATGTACTATCCCATACAAATGGGTGCGATAGAAGCCATGAACCATAGAATAGCATGGTTTCGAACCTTGAATAAGGAATATGAAAAACGTCGAAAAATTATATGGAAAATCTGTGATTATCTATCTTTAGATTATTCGAAAGAATGTTCGGGAATTTTTGTTTGGGCAAAATTAAAAGGACCCTCAAAAAATGAGGAAAAATGGTCGGAAGAATTTTTCAAAAAATATCATATATTTATTACTCCTGGAAGGATTTTTGGAGATAATGGAAAAGGATACGTAAGGTTTTCTATCTGTTGTCCTATAAATATTTTATATCAAGCTAAAAAAAGAATTATTTCATGAATATTGGCATTATCGGATTAGGGTTGATTGGGGGGTCAATGGGGTTAAATTTGCGAAAATCTAATTTTGCACATTCCGTGTTCGGAATGGATGCAAATCCAACAAATGCATCGCATGCCGTTAAATTAGGAATTGTCGATAAAATTCTTCCTTTAGAGGATCTTTTATTAGAGTCCAATATTATCATTTTATCGATTCCAGTAGATGCCATTCAAAAAATACTTCCTAATATTTTGAATAAAATTTCAAATAGTTCCGTAGTTTTGGATACAGGGTCTACGAAACAAGATTTATGTAAGAGTATTCTTCATCATCCTCAAAGAAGGAGATTTGTGGCAACACATCCCATTGCAGGAATTGAACATTCTGGACCTATGTTTGCTGATTCCGATCTTTTTTTGAAAAAAAATTGTATTATTTGTGATGCTCAATTCAGTGATGGTGAGGCCTTATCTCTTGTAAAACAAATCTATTCTACAATGAAAATGCGAATTATTCACACAACTTCTGAAGAACATGATTTGTATATTTCTTATATTTCGCATTTACCACATGTTCTTTCTTTTTCTTTAGCACGTACCATCTTAAAAAAGTTTTTCAAAAAAGAAAAAATAGTAAATACCATGATGGGAAGTGGATTATATTCTACTATACGTTTAGCTAAAAGCAATCCTAAAACATGGCTACCGATCTTTGCATCGAATAGAAATAATATGATTCAGGCAATCAATGGGTATATCCATGTTTTAGAAGAATTTAGATATTATTTATTAAACAAAAAATTTCATGAAATTTTTCATTATCTCAAAAAAGCCAACAGTATAAAAGATAAAAAATATGTGTAAATTAAATATTTCGTGATGGAAAAAGATATTTTAAATAAAAATATAGATAGATCATGGGTTGATAATAATGATCAACCATTCATTATATCAGGACCTTGCAGTGCAGAAAATGAAAAGCAAATTTTAGATACGGCACAAAGATTGAAAAATATTCAATATGTTCGAATTTTTCGTGCAGGGATATGGAAGCCTAGAACAAAACCCAATAATTTTGAGGGGATTGGTCAAGAAGGGTTAGAATGGATGAAAAAAGTCAAGAAAAAGACTGGAATGCTGGTGGCAACCGAAGTAGCGAATGCAGAACATGTAAAATTATGTTTATCTTTTGATATTGATGTTCTTTGGATTGGTGCAAGAAGTACAGCAAGTCCTTTTACCATTCAAGAAATTGCCAATGCTCTTGAAGGAGATCGAGATAGGATTGTCTTAATCAAGAATCCGATTCATCCTGATATAGATTTGTGGATAGGTGCGTTAGAACGTTTATTCATGAAAGGGGTAAGAAAGTTAGGAGTCATTCATCGGGGATTTTATACGTATAAACATTCTCAATACAGAAATACACCTTGTTGGGATGTGATTTCAAAATTTAGAGAGATGGTTCCAGATGTTCCCATTATATGTGATCCTTCACATATTTGTGGAAATAAAATAGGATTAATTGATATCATGAAAAAAGCATTTCATTTTCAATATGATGGATTAATGATTGAAAGTCATTGTGATCCCATTCATGCTTGGAGTGATGCCGATCAACAGGTGACTCCAGAGCATCTTTTAGACATGTTACAAAAAACCATCAACAACGTTGAAGAAGATCCTAAAGGAAGTGAAATAAACTTAAATTCTTTAAGAATTTTTATTGATGAAATAGATGAAAATCTGATTTTTCTTTTATCAGAAAGAATGCATATTGCCAAAAAATTGGGGAGTATTAAAAAATCTTCAGATATTGATACACTTCAACCAGATCGTTGGAAATCTGTTATGGATAAATCCATGAATTTAGGCAGGAGTTTAGGTCTTTCTGAGAAATTTTTAGAAGGAATTTTTCAACTTTTACATCAAGCCTCTATTAATGTTCAAAATACCATCAGAGAATAAAGAAAGAAGGATTGAAGGAATAAAGAATAGTCAAAAACATGTCGTATTTATTTACCAGTGAATCTGTCTCAGAAGGTCATCCTGATAAAATTTCCGATCAAATATCGGATGCAATATTGGATCATTTTTTAGCAAATGATCCATATGCTAAAGTTGCTATAGAAACATTAGTAACGAACGGACAAATTATTATTGCTGGAGAAGTTCATTCTTCAATCTTCATCAATGTTCAAGAAATTGCTCGTAACCTTCTTCGAAAAATAGGATATATCAAACACGATTATAAATTTCATGCAGATTCATGTGGAATTTTTTCTTCTATTCAAAAACAATCCTCAGACTTACGTGAGGGAATTTATAAAAAAGAAGAAATTGGTGCGGGAGATCAGTGTATTGTTTTTGGATATGCTATCAAAGAAACCGAGAATTACATGCCTTTATCATTAGAATTATCTCATCATGTACTCAAAGAACTTTCTAAGATTAGAAACGAAGGTAAAGTCATGACGTATTTACGTCCCGATGCAAAGTCACAAATAACTTTAGAATATTCAAAAAAACATATACCTTTTCATATTCACACGGTAGTCCTTTCTACACAACACGATGAATTTGATTCAAAAGAGAAAATGCATCAAAAAATTGTACAAGATGTACGAAGTATTTTGATTCCAAGAGTGAGAAAAAATTTTCCTTATCCCAATATGCATCAATTATTTACGGAAAAAACAAAATATTATATTAATTCTACGGGAAAATTTGTGATTGGTGGTCCTCATGGAGATACTGGATTAACGGGTAGAAAAATTATCGTGGATACTTATGGAGGAAGAGGGGCTCATGGTGGTGGTGCATTTTCGGGAAAAGATCCATCAAAATTGGATCGTTCAGGAGCATATGCCGCACGTCATATTGCAAAAAATATGGTTGCTGCAGGAATATCGAAGGAATTATTGATACAAATTTCTTATGCCGCAGGCATTTCACGACCGTTAGGAATATTTGTGAATTCCTATGGAACATCAATTTTCGATGATGCATCCATTGCATTGCATATTAGGGACAATTTTGATTTACGTCCTTATGCCATCGAAAAAAAATTTCAACTTCGTCAACCAATATATGAAGAAACCTCAGTATATGGACATATGGGAAAAACCCCGAAGAAAGTGTTCAAATATTTTCCAGGAATTTCAGGAAATACAATCAAAAAAGAAGTAGAACTTTTCCCATGGGAAAAGTTAGATTGTATTCCTATGATACAAGAAATTTTTCATTTAAAAAATTAAATACGAATATGTCTTATAATTTATTACAAGGAAAAAAGGGAATTATCTTTGGTGCATTAGATGAGCATTCTATTGCTTGGAAAGTAGCAGAACGTGCTCATGAAGAACAAGCTCGTTTCATATTAACCAATACGCCAATTTCTCTTAGAATGGGAAGACTTCATGAATTATCTCATAAAACAAAATCGATGATTATTCCTGCCGATGCTACTTCTCTTTCGGATCTTGATATGTTATTTGAAAAAACATTAGATTTTTTTGGAGGAAAAATTGATTTTTTATTACATTCCATTGCGATGTCTGTAAATATAAGAAAAGGAAAGAAATATCCTTATTTAGATTATGAATTTTTACGAAAAGGATGGGACATTTCTTCCGTTTCTTTTCATAAAATTATGAAAATAGCTTGGGAAAAAAACGCAATGAATAAGTGGGGATCTATTGTTGCTTTAACTTATATTGCTTCTCAACGAAGTTATCCATGTTATGGAGATATGTCCGATTACAAATCTTATCTAGAAAGCATTGCAAGAAATTTTGGATATTATTGGGGAAGGGAAGAAAAAGTAAGAGTCAATACGGTTTCACAATCTCCTTGTATCACGAAATCTTCCAAATCAATTCAAGGATTTAATAATTTTTATATGTTCTCCGATCAAATCTCTCCATTAGGAAATGCTTCTTCAAAAGATTGTGCAAATTATATCATTACATTATTTTCGGATTTAACTAGAAAAGTTACGATGCAAAATTTATATCATGATGGAGGGTTTTCTAACACAGGATGGTGGGAAAAATGATCATATAGAAACACGTAATTTCCTAATTATAAAACAAAGATGAAAAAAATTATAGCTCCATCATTGCTATCTTCTAATTTAGCTTTTTTATATCGAGAGATCGAAATGATTAATCATAGTGAAGCCGATTGGGTCCATGTGGATATTATGGATTCTTCCTTTGTTGATAATATTTCATTTGGATCATTATTTGCAAAATTTGTCAAAAAATATATTCATAAACCCATGGATGTTCATTTAATGATTTTTCAACCGGAAAGATATGTAGAACAATTTAAAAATAGTGGTGCCGATCATTTACATATTCATTACGAAGCGTGTATGCATTTACATCAAACCATTTTTGCTATTAAAGGATCCGGATTAAAAGTTGGTGTGGCGATCAATCCACACACGTCTGTATTTCTTTTGAAAGATATTATTAATGATATAGATTTTGTGTTATTAATGAGTGTAAATCCTGGTTTTGGAGGACAAAGGTTTCTTTCTCATACTTATCAAAAATTAGAAGAAACTAAAGATCTCATCTTAAAGCACAATTCCTCTGCACTTATTGAAGTGGATGGAGGGATTAATTTAGAAAACGCTTCTTTATTGTTTAAAAATGGTGCAGATATATTGGTATCAGGAACTACTATTTTTTCGGATGAAAATCCGCAAAGAATCATTCAAAAAATGAAATTAGGATATTCCACATGATTTCTTATGAAGAAAAAAATAAAATTCTATCGGCTGTTTGTATCGAAGAGGTCATTGGGGATTTTGTAGAATTGAAAAAAAGTGGATTGAATTATAGAGGATTGAGTCCATTTTCTGAAGAAAAGAATCCTTCATTCATCGTTTCTCCTATAAAAAAAATATGGAAAGATTTTAGTTCTGGAAAAGGGGGCGATGTGATTAATTTTCTTATGGAACATGAACGATTGAATTATGTAGAATCCTTACGTTATTTAGCTCATAAATATCATATTGATATAAATGAGAAGGTAGGAGGCATTTCTTTTAATGAAAAGGATCGAAAAAGGAAACAACAGGAAAAAATATTATATCTAATGCAAGATTATGCAAAAAATTTTTTTGTTCATCAATTATTTCTTACTCAAGAAGGAAAGAAAAATGGATTGTGTTATCTCATAAACAAAAGAGGATTTAAAATGGATGTTATCAAATCTTTTGAATTAGGATATGCACCGGTTTCTTGGACATCTTTAACACGTAACGCATTAAAAAAAGGATTTAAATTGCAACAATTAATATCCTCGGGATTAACTTCATATAGAAGAAGTAATTATTTTGATTGTTTCCGTCAACGGATCATGTTTCCTATCCATAATCTATCAGGAAAAATCATTGGATTTGGAGGTAGAAATATCGATGACACGTCTCGTTATGCGAAATATATCAATTCTTCAGAAAGTTCTATTTTTAAAAAAGGGGAAATGTTATATGGTTTATTTCAGTCTAAAAGAAACATCTTGAAAGAAAATTTTTGTTATGTGGTGGAAGGATATACCGATGTGATGGCTTTGCATCAATCAGGAATAAAAAATGTAGTTTCTTCTTCTGGAACCGCATTAACCATAAATCATCTTCGATTAATTAAAAAATTTACAAACAATATTGTCATTTTTTATGATGGAGATTATTCAGGAATACAAGCAACTTTGAAATTAATTGAAACCATATTAGATCATCACATGAATTTACGTATTGTATTCCTTCCTGATGGAGAAGATCCGGATTCCATCTCTAAAAAATATTCTCATACGAGCATACGATCTGTTTTAATAAAGAATAGTTACCATTTTATTTCCTTTCAACAAAAAATATATGAAAAATTCTATCTAGATGATCCAATAAATAAATCCTGTTTTACAATGAAAATATTAAATGGTTTATCGAAAATAGGGAATGTTTTTCAAAAAGTATTCTTTTTACAAGAAGCTGCCAAGATTCTTAATCTTCGTAAAGAATTTCTTATTTCTGAATTATACAAAATGCAAAGAAAAAAACAGAATCTTCAAAAAAAAAAGGAATCCCTAATGCAAAAAATACCGGTGAAACGTCAGGAAAGAAAAAAGAATTGTTTATTTAAACAGGATGGATCTCCACTTCTTCTTATTGAGAAAAAAATCATTAAATTAATTTTAATATACGGACACAAAAAATTGAAAAAGGAAGGAGGGACCATTACAATTGGGGAAAAGTTGTTACAATTTTTCCAAAAGAAAAAACAAACAATACGTTTTTTATCCAAAAAACATGAACATTTATTTTCCACGGTATGTTCTCATACAAAAAATAAAAAGAGTTTGTTGGATGGAAAAAATAATGAACCTGTTCATTCATTATCCACATGGAATCTAAAAAAAATGGGATTTTCTTATGATGAGGATCATATAGAACAATATCTCGATGATCTTTTATTGAGATATCAATCTTTATACATTTCACACATAATAAAACAAAAAATGGACCATTATATAATGAATAAAAATTCCGATCGTAAATTTTTCTTAAAAACCATCATGGATTTAACACATCTTAAAAATGAGATTCTTAAAAAATTACATCGTTATGTATGATAAATGGTTTTTTAATGTTTTGAATATTTTTTGTTAAATTCGTTGCATTATAAATTGGTTGGAATAAGATGAAAACTTTAATTTCAAAAAAAGCTCCGAATTTTACAGCGAGTGCCGTATTAAATGGAAAAGATATTGTGCATAATTTTACATTATCACAATTCAAAGGAAAGAAGTATATTCTACTTTTTTTTTATCCTAAAGATTTTACTTTTGTCTGTCCTACAGAAATTTTTGCCTTTCAAGAAAGAATACAAGATTTTGAAACGAAAAATGTGCAAATCATTGCAGTTTCCACCGATACAGAATATTCTCATTGGACCTGGTTACAAATGCCAAAAGAAAAAGGTGGAATTCGTGGAATCACTTATCCGATGGTCTCTGATATCAATAAGACTATATCATATAACTATGGGGTATTATCTGGAGATTGGATTTGCAATGATGAGAATGATAAATGGGAAGTTCAAGGGGAATTGATTGCATATAGAGGATTATTTATTATAGATAAAAAGAGTATTATTCGCCATCTTTTAATTAATGATCTTCCTTTAGGAAGAAATGTAGAGGAATCGCTTCGTATGATTGATGCTCTTCAATATTTTGAAAAAAGTGGTGAAGTATGTCCAGCTAATTGGAAAAAAGGGAAACAGGCCCTACAACCCAATCCTCGTGGAGTAATCGATTTTTTTCATAAAAAGAAAAAATCTTGAAAAAGAAAATTGCATTTTATACAATGGGATGCAAACTCAATTATGCAGAAACCTCCACTATCTCAAGAAAATTTTCTGATTCTTTGTATCAAAAGGTTTCTTTTAAAAGTTTTGCAGATATTTACATTATTAATAGTTGTTCTGTTACGAACAATGCAGAAATAGAATTTCAAAGAATTGTTCGATATGCTAAAAATCAAAATGCAAAATCCATGATTGTAGCTATCGGATGTTATGCTCAATTGAATCCTGAAAAGGTCTATTCTGTGATAGGAGTCGATCTGGTTTTAGGTTATGAAGAAAAATTTCATATTATAGAATATCTTCATAACGAAAGAGTTGGATTATTAAAAAATAAAATTTTTTCTAAAATAAGAAGAAAAAATTATAATTTTTTTCCTTCCTTTTCTGTAGGAGATCGAACACGATCTTTTTTAAAGATCCAAGATGGATGTGATTATAAATGTAGTTACTGTATTATTCCGATGTCAAGAGGTCCATCACGTTCTGAACGTATAGAAAATATATTAAAAAACATTGATATCCTTTTGAAAAAGGGAGTCAAAGAAATTGTATTAACAGGAATTAATATTGGAGATTATAGAGTAGGACAACGTCGTTATAAATTTTTCGATCTGATCAACATAATAGAAGAAGATCAAAGACAAAGAACAGACAAAGTACGTATACGTTTATCTTCTATTGAACCGAACTTATTAACCAAGGAATGTATTGAATTTGTATCTAAAAGTCAATGTTTTGTTCCACATTTTCATATTCCTTTGCAATCGGGTAGTAATGAAATTTTAAGAAAAATGCATCGTCGTTATAAAAGAGAATTATATCAAGAAAAAATTCATTATATACGAGATCTCCTTCCCCATGCGTATATAGGTTCCGATGTTATTGTCGGATTTCCTGGAGAAACACATGAGAACTTTTTAGAAACTTATTTGTTTCTAAAAACATTAGACATCTCCTCAATGCATATATTTTCTTATTCTCCAAGACCTAAGACAAAATCGATGATGATTCCCGAAAAAATATCCAGAACGACTCAAAAAAAAAGAAGTCGAATGTTGAGATTACTGTCCAATAAAAAATATAGATTGTTTTGTACACGACAAATTTTTAAAAAAAAAACTGTATTATTTGAAAAAATACGAAAACATCATCCATATATTTATGGGTATACCGAAAATTATATTCGCATAAAAATCCATAGGAATGAATTAGATTCATCTAAACGCATTGAAAATACCTTACAAAAGGTATATCTGAAACAAATGGATAAGGATAACATTATGATCGCAGAAATGATATAGAAAGTCATAAATCTTTTTTGTTTTATTTTCTGGAAATTAATTGTACTTCAAAAATTTCTTGAAAAGAAATTTTGATTTTTTGTTTTACCTCATGAAAAGAAATATGATCGTTTTTTATTTCCTTTCTCAAGGAAGTCACTTTTCGATTTTGAGAAATTCCACAGGGAATAATATAATTAAAATATTGTAAATCTGTATTTACGTTGAAAGCCAATCCATGCATGGTGGCCCAACGACTCATACGAATTCCTATCGCACATATTTTTCCATGATTGACCCAAACTCCAGTATATCCTTTTTTTCTTAATCCTTGAATTCCATAGTTTTTCCATAAAAAATGGATAATGACTTCTTCTAATTGACGAAGATATTTATCAATGTCTTTGAAGAAATAATTCAAATCTAAAATAGGATATGCAAGTAGTTGTCCAGGTCCATGATAAGTAATATCTCCTCCTCGATCTATCTGATAAAGATTTGCGTGGATATGTTTTAAAAAATCTAAGGAAACAAGTAAATTTTTTTCTTGTTTTCCATTTTTACCGATGGTATATACATGATGATTATTTTCAACAAAAATCAAGTATCCAACTTCTTGAGAAGAAAGATGATTTTTCTTTTTTTTTATAATGTTGTAAAACAATGTTTTTTGATAATTCCAAGTGCTTTCATATTCCTGTTTCCCCAAATCTTCGAAAAAAATGATTTTTTGATCCATCGTTAATTTATATAATAAAAAAAACAAATGTACCTTCATTTTTTTTAATACATATACTTATGTGCGTTCTATCCGAACAACAAATTATAAGAAGAAAAAAACTCAAAAAGTTGCGTTTATTGGGAATTAATCCATATCCTTCAGAAGAATATATCGTTACGACTACTATCAAAAAGATCAAACAATCTTTTCAAGAAAATGAAAAGGTTAATATAGCTGGGAGATTAATGCGTTTACGCATTTTGGGAAAAGCATCGTTTGGTGTACTTCAAGACCATACAGGAAGTATCCAAGTTTATTTCAAAAAAGATCATTTTTTTTCGGATAAAATCGGAAAAATAGAGGCCTACCAAGTTTTATTCAAAAAATTGATAGATATCGGAGATATCCTAGGAATCCATGGATTTTTATTTAAAACACAAATGATGGAAATCACAATACATGTGAACCAACTGACTTTATTATCTAAATCTATACGACCTTTACCACAAGTCAAGGTGGATAAAAATAAAAAACAAGTGTATGATGCGTTTACGAATGTTGAGCAACGGTATCGTATGCGTTATGTCGATTTAATTGTCAATGACCATGTAAAAGAGGTCTTTATTCAACGTACTCGCATCATACAAGAAATAAGGAAATTTTTAGATGAAAAAGAATATTTAGAAGTTGATACTCCTGTATTACAAACGATTCCTGGAGGTGCGATCGCTCGTCCTTTTATTACATATCACAATTCCCTTGGAATTCCTTTGTATTTACGTATTGCGAATGAACTTTATTTAAAACGACTGATCATTGGTGGATTTCATGGAGTATATGAATTTTCGAAAAATTTTCGAAATGAAGGAATGGATCGTGTTCACAATCCAGAATTTACCGTTTTAGAGCTCTATGTTGCTTATAAAGATTATTATTGGATGATGGATTTTACAGAAACACTAATGAAGTGTATTTTTAAAAAATTTTCATCCAAACAGCACGTTTCTATCGATAGACCATTCCCACGTATTGCAATATTAGATTCTATTAAAAAATATACAGGATTAGACATCCCAACCATTGGAAAAAAAGAATTGCTTCAATTCTGTAAAAACAGTTGTCATATGGACGTAAATGAACAACAAAGTAAGTCTAAAATCATTGAAGATCTTTTTGAAGAAAAGTGTGTAAAACATTACATAAATCCTACTTTTATTACGGATTTTCCATTAGATACAAGTCCATTAGCGAAAAAACATCGTGATAAAAAACACGTAACAGAGCGTTTTGAATTGATTATCAACGGAAAAGAAATTGCCAATGCTTATTCAGAACTTAATGATCCCATTGATCAACTGGATCGTTTTCAAAAACAAATCAAATCGAACGATCAAACAAATGAATCAATGTTTCTTGATCAAGATTTTTTACGTGCTTTAGAATTTGGAATGCCACCTACGGCAGGAGTCGGTATAGGAATTGATCGTTTAGTAATGTTGATTACTGATCAAACGTCGATTCAAGATGTATTATTTTTTCCTCAAATGCGTCCGGAAAAAAGATAATTCATTTTTTTTCTAATCCTAAAACTTTCAATCCATTTACTGTCGCAATTTGGACTAAATGATCAATATTATAATAATGACAAGCTTCTAACATCACACGTAATTCCATCCAAAGATTTCCATCTGAAAATGGTTTGTATATATCACAAATATTATCCGTTCCAACAGCAACTAAAATTCCTTCAGAAACCATTTCATCGACTGGGGTAATCGCATTATGAGTCGGAGTTAAATATTCATTTCTTACATGATCAATCCAAGCGATGGGACACGAGATGACCATTAAATTTGCTTTTTTCATAATCCTATAAATGTGAAAACGATAAGATTGATAATGTGAAGCCAAAGAAATACTATGGATAGCTACTACACGTCCTTGCATTCCATGTTCAATGGTTTTTTTTGCTAATTGTTCGGTTTCTTTTTCTTTTCTACTATTCAATTGATCTACATGAACATGGACCATTTTTCCTTTAATTTTTGCGGTTTGCAGTACCATATCGAGGTGTTCATTTTCTCTTCCTTCGTCTTTGGCAGGTAATCCACCGATAATATCGACAAACTCTAATGATTTTTCAAACCAATATTTTGCATTCTTGTCAAGCACACCTTTCATGACGTGATTTGCAAAACAAATTTGTATATCCCTTCCATAATTTTTTTTTAGTTTTTGAGCGGCTTTTAATGCACGATCTTCAATAAGTTCGTCTACATCAATAAAGGTACATAACGCTTGTGTTCCTTGTATTAAAAAATATTCTAATGCCTTTTCCATACGGATGTAAATATCCTCCTCTGTTGATAAACGTTTCATTTCGTCGACTAAATACCATTTTTTTTTTAGGGGGTAATAGGCATATCGAAAATTTTTTTTTGTTAAAGTATATGCTCGATCTAAATGTGCATGAGCATTTACCCAGCCTCCTTTTTGTTTTACTTTTTTCATGAAAATTTTTTTGAGATTCATATGTGGATTCTTTATCATAATTTACAGTACAAATTACTTTTTTGTCATTAAATCAAAAAAATGGAATGGTCCATTCTTTTCTTAATAATTTCTATTCGAATAGAAATTATTCTACAAAAAATGTTATCAACGAATTTTTTATAAAAACACTAAAAAATACAGTTACGATAATCCATAAAACAAAACATAACATCGCTATTATAATGTTTCAAAAACTTTATGAATTACATAAAAATCATCTAATGTTCTTCAAAAGAATCAATTCATTTTATTCTATCTATCCTAGATGTAGGAAGGAAGGAAAATGAATTATCAACAAATTTCTTTAGATTTGTATGGCATTTCAAATTGTATTTCATTCATGAAAGATAGATTATCCTATCGTTTGAAGAATATATCTTATTCACAAACTATAGCAATGTCATCCAAAGCGAGAGCAATGAAAAAAAAAGGATATGACATTATTAACTTAAGTTTAGGAGAACCGGATTTTTTACCTCCTGATTTCGTTTTACATGCCGCAAAACAAGCCATGGATGATGGATATCATTATTATACCCCTGTTTCTGGATATTTGGATCTTAGAGAAACGATATGCGAAAAATTCTCTAGAGATAATCGATTAAAATATACTCCATCTCAAATTGTTGTTTCCACAGGTGCAAAACAATCGATTATAAATGTACTTCTTTCTTTGTTGAACAAAGACGACGAAGTCATTATTCCTGCTCCTTATTGGGTCAGTTACTATCAGATGGTGAAGTTTTGTGAAGCGTATCCCGTTATCATTCCTACACATATGAAGAATGATTTTAAAATTACCCCAGAACAACTGGAAAGTTGTATTACGGAGCGAACAAAATTATTTATTTTTAGTACTCCTTGCAATCCTACGGGAAGTGTGTATTCTTATGAAGAATTAAAAAATTTGTCAAAAATTTTTAAAAAACATCCACAAATCATGATTTTATCCGATGAAATTTATGAGCATATTTATTATGGAAAAAGTCATCCTATTAGTATAGGAATTTTTCATGAAATCTATCCTCAAGTAATTACATTAAATGGAATCTCAAAAGCCTTTTCTATGACAGGTTGGAGAATTGGATATATAGGTGCACCAGAATGGATAGCACAGTCTTGTGATAAAATTCAAGGACAAATGACCTCTTGTGCAAATTCTATTGCGCAAAGAGCAGCTATTGCAGCATTAAAATCTCATCCCAAAAGCATAGGGTATATGATCAAAGAATTTAAAAAACGAAGAAATCTAGTTCTTGATCTGATTCAAGAGATTCATGGAATTCAATGGAATAAACCCCATGGATCTTTTTACATATTTCCGAATATTTCTTCTTTTTTTGGTAAAGAGATTCATGGGGTGATCATTCAAAATGCTAATCAATTTGCGGAGTTTCTCCTTGAAAAAATTTATGTAGCAACCGTTAGTGGAAGTGCTTTTGGAGATCACGAATGTTTACGCATTTCGTATGCTTCATCCGAAGCAACCATCATCGAGGCATTTATGAGAATAAAAAATCTATTGAATTAATCTTTTTGGGTGGACGACCGGATTCGAACCGGCGACCCTCAGAACCACAATCTGATGCTCTAAACCAACTGAGCTACGTCCACCATATCAAAGGAACAAATATAAAAAAAATTAGAAACAAATGCTTTCAATAATTTTTTTACAATAGAACATTAAATCGTGTTTGATCCATTTTCCAATGAACAATCGCTCGTTCATAGGGTATAAAAGATGGATATTGGCGCCTGCATCCAATGTGAAATAAACATTCTTTTTACTTTGTATTCTCAAATCCCATACCATGTGAATAATTTGTACCGTATTCGGTTTCATCCATAAAAAATAGGGATTAGATGTCATGATCATAGCATGTAAGGTCAGGGCTTCATGTTCAATTAATTTTCCAAACTCTTGAAAATCTCCCATTTCTAATATGGAGATCATGCAATCCATATTCTTATTTGCACATTTAAATCTTTCTTTAGCATAAGGATGAGTATTCATTAATTGGTGTCCTTGCGTACTTAGAATTTTTTTGGGTGTTTCATCGATGATTAAAATTGTATCGATCAGGTTTTGAAAAATAGAATGGATCTTATATGGATATGGAATCGCATAAAGATTGTTACTTCCTATGATAGATTTATGATTTCCCCAAACCACTAATCCAGGATATACCGATCGACAGGCACTTCCAGATCCTAATCGAGCGAGAAATGATGCTTTTTTTAAAAAAAAACTGTGTGTTAAAGAGGGAACTAATTGTTTTTCCATTTCCATGATACAAAGGGCTAAAGAACTCATAAATGACGCGGAAGAAGCAATCCCACTACTGTGTGGAAAGTTATTATAAGTTTCTATCGTAAAATGATAATCTCGTAAATAAGAACAATAGGAAGAAATTCTATAAAAAAATACCAATATTTTTTTCCAAAAAATGAATTTTTTTTTTCCGAAAAAAAAAAATTTTACGGAAAAATTTTTTTTGTATGGAGGAGTTTTTACATGATACCTTAGTTTGGTACCTGTAAATACTTTTTCTAAGGAAAAACTAATAGATGAATTTAAAGGGATTTGAAGGGTATTTGTTTTTTTCCCCCAATATTTGATCAATGCAATATTGGAAGAACTTCTTTTGAAGACTTCTCCTTCTTTGTTGTTTGATATAGCATATTGATTTTTATGCAAAAAAAAATCCTTTTCTTTCAAATTCAATAAAAATTGAAATTACAAATTTGTTTTATCCTTCTTAATATAATCTAACATTTTTTGATCGTTAAACTCTCCTTCAGAACGAGCAATCACACAACTAGCTAATCCATTTCCTATAACGTTAACGGTGGTCCTCGCCATATCCATTAATTCATCGATTCCAATAATTGCTAATATTGGCCAATTAGGTAATCCAAAAGAGGCAACCGTTGCCAAAAGAATAACTAACGAAGCTCGGGGAACACCTGCAACCCCTTTACTAGTTAAAATTAATGTTAAACCAATAAATATCTGCTTACTAAAACTTAATGGAATTCCAGCCGCTTGTGCTACAAAAACCGTTGCTAACGATAAATAAAGAGTCGTACCATCTAAATTAAAACTATATCCAGTGGGAATGACGAAAGCAACAATTTTTCTAGGAACTCCTAATTTTTCTAAATTCTCCATCAAAAGAGGTAAAGCCGATTCGGAACTTGTCGTTGCAAAAGCTAACGAAACAGGTTCGGTAAGTGCTTTCACAAATCCCTTGAGAGGAATTTTAATCCAAAGAAGGATAGGAAATAGTACCACGAGTAAAAAAACAAATAAGGCAATGTACAGAGTCAGTAATAATTGGAATAAATTATACAAAATTTCCAATCCCATATGCCCTACCGTATAAGCAATTGCCGAACCCACCCCTATGGGAGCAAAATACATGATAATTTTTGTAAACTTAAACATAATCTCTGAAAGACTCTCTGAGAATAATAAAAGGGGATTTCTCTTGTTTTCATCTAAAAAAACCATGGAAATGCCAAATATCACAGAAAATACAACAATTGGAAGAACATCACCATGATAAATTGCCTTAATAAAATTTTCTGGAAATACATGAAGAATGGTTTCTTGCCAAGTTTTACTTTCTATTTTTGGTAAATGTTGCTCATGGATTCCCGAAGGAATTGCTATCCCCACACCCGCTTGAGATATATTGATAGCAATAAGTCCAATGAATAATGCTAACGTAGTAACAACTTCAAAATACAACAAAGATTTCCAACCCATACTTCCTAATTGCTTAATATTGGAATGACTGGCAATCCCAACCACTAAAGTGGAAAATAGAATAGGAGCAATAATTGTTTTTATCAATCTCAAAAATATTTGAGATAAAAATCTGAGTTCTACAGCAATTTTGGGAAGATCTAATCCTATTTCGATTCCTATAACAATAGAGAGTAAAATCCAAGTGGTTAAATCTTTTTTTAGAAATGCATAGAGAATGAAAAGAAAAATAACAAAACATCTCATCATGCAAAGAGTAACTTTATCCAAGTATAAAAAATTCCTTAATACATGGAAAAATATACAAGATATAACACTTAAAAAAGCGAAAAATAATACTTTTTCTTTCTTTATATTCATGATCAATACTCATTTTGAGAAATTCAACATATATCAAAAAAAAGGATATAGATAGAAAACGGTAACAGACCCGCAGGGACTCGAACCCCAACTAACAGAACCAAAATCTGCTGTGCTACCGTTACACAACGGGTCTACGGAAAATGTAAATATATACCATTTTTTTTCAAAAACATCATAATTATATTTAAATTTAGATGACTTTATAAAAAGGTCATTTTATTGTTTTGTGTAAAAAATTTGAATTTATGTCCGTTAAAATACGTTTAAAAAGAGTTGGAAAAAAGCATTACCCTCTTTATCATATAGTGGTTTCAGATTCTCGTTCTCCACGAAATGGAAGGTTTATAGAAAAAATAGGAAGTTATAATCCACATACCAATCCTCCTTCTACCGTATTGAATATTCAACATGCGTTATCATGGTTGATGAAAGGTGCAAAACCAACAAATACAGTCAAGTCTATTTTTTCTAAAAATGGTGTGTTGCTCAAAAAACATTTATTAGAAGGGGTCAGAAAAGGGGCCTTTACTCATGAAGAATCTCAAAAAAAATTTGATATATGGTATAAAAAACATCGTCTTTAGAATACATAACAGGGATATTTGTTGGAAATTTGTAATTTCATGACAACTTTCATGTCTTTACGATTGATCGAATACTTACCGATACGTTCTCTCCTCAAAGAAAGAAGATATGATGTACTCTTCAGTGCTATTCCAAAATCCTTTGCCAAAGATCGTATATACGTTCCTTTTCCACATTCTATAAAAAATTTTATGTAAGGGATTCGTATTTTGATCGTACGAAACTGATAAATGGTAATTTTTCTCGATCTAATAAAATCCATTTTTTCTCCAAATCTAGCATATTTATAAAATCTTTTTCCTTTTTTTTTTAATGAAGAAAAAGAAGGAGGAATTTGATGGATTTCTCCTATGAATTGTTTCGATACGGTTTCAACAAGATGGGGTGTAATATGTGAGATAGAAGAAAAATTGTATTCGTTCGTTTCGGAATCAAAAGAAGGGGTTTCACAACCCAATTTAATAATTCCTGTATAAATTTTTCTGTAACAATGAATCTCCTCGGTTTTTTTTGTTTTTTTTCCAAGCAGAATAATTAATAGTCCTGTTGCAAGAGGATCCAAAGTTCCAGCATGTCCTATTTTTAAAGAGTTCTTATTATGGATTGTAGGAAATGAATTGATAAGAAAATTCTTCATTTTCTTTACCACTTCGAACGAAGTCCATCCCCATGGTTTATCGACTAAAAAAATTTTTCCCTTTTGAAATTCCGAGAAATGTAAATATTCAATCAAAATATTTTTATTGGTTTAATGAAATAATGTATAATAATGAGAAAAACACCAAAAATCATCCGATAATATCCAAATAATTTCAAATTATTTTGTTGTAAATATTTCATAAAATATTTGATAGCAATTATAGAGGTAAGAAAAGAAAATACATTTCCCAATAATAAAATATTGACTTCTCTATGAAAAGAACAAAGGGCATTTTGATGATCTATGTAATAGTCAAATAATTTTTTACATGTAGCTATTCCAATAACTGGAACAGATAAAAAAAAAGAAAATTCAATGGATTTTTCTCGACTTATATTTTGCATCATACAAGAAACAATAGTGATCGCACTTCTTGAAATTCCTGGAATAAAAGCAAGACATTGAAATAATCCTACGATAAAAGACTGATAATAAGTGATATTTTGACTATTTTGATGCGATATTTTTTCATAAATATGTTCGCATTTTAAAATTACGATTCCTCCTATAAAAAGAGATAAAGCAATGATGATCGGATTTTTGATAAGAAAATCAGTCCTATGTTGTAAGAAAAATCCCAGTATGCATACGGGACACATGGCAATTAATATTTTGATATAAAAATGCCAATATTGAAAAAATATTTTTTTTCTATATAAAAATAGAATTGATAGAATAGATCCAAACTGTACCGAAACAAGAAATAATTTGGTTATTTGATCATCTATTATTCCTATCATGGAAGCAATAAGGATCATATGTCCTGTTGAAGAGATGGGAAAAAACTCTGTAATTCCCTCAATAATTCCTAATAAAATAGATTGAAGATAGTTCATTGTTTATTCATAATTCCTCATCAAATTAAACATCTATTTTTGCATGGATAGCATGTTGTTCTATAAAGGTTCTTCGTGGTGGAACGTCCCCTCCCATAAGAATAGAAAAAATTTCATCTGCATGGACAGGATTTGCTATGCAAACTTTTCGAAGAGTACGTTTTTTAGGATTCATAGTTGTTTCCCAAAGTTGTTCGGCATTCATTTCCCCTAATCCCTTATATCGTTGGATATATACAGATTTTTGATTTCCTAATTTATTTATAATTTCTTCTCTTTGTTGATCATTCCATGCATATTGAGAATACCCTCCTTTCCGAATCAAATAAAGAGGAGGAGTGGCAATATAAATATATCCTAGTTCTATTAACGATTTCATATAACGGAAAAATAAGGTTAAAATTAATGTAGAAATATGACTTCCATCTATATCTGCATCTGTCATAATAATAATTTTTTTATATCTAAGTTTTTGAATATTCAATACTTCTTGATCATTTTCTATACCAATAAAAACTCCTAAAGAAGTAAAAATCTTTTTTATTTCTTCATTTTCAAATATCTTGTATTGCATGGATTTTTCTACATTAAGAATTTTCCCTCGTAAAGGAAGAACGGCTTGAAATTTTCGATCTCTTCCTTGTTTTGCGGTCCCACCTGCAGAATCGCCCTCGACTAAATAGATTTCGCAATGGGATGGATCGTCATACGAACAATCGGCCAATTTTCCAGGTAATACACTATTTGTTGTAGGCGTTTTTTTTTGGATTAATTCACGTGCTTTTTTAGCTGCTTGACGGGCTTTAGCCGATAAAATCACTTTATCAATAATTTTTTTTCTCTCGTTAGGATGTTCTTCTAAATAGTTACTTAGTATTTCTCCTACAATTTTTTCGACAATTCCTCCAATTTCATGGTTGCTCAGTTTAGTTTTAGTTTGTCCTTCAAATTGAGGATGCATCATTCTAACTGATAAAACCGCGGTGACTCCTTCTCGAAAATCCTCCCCGATAAACTCCATTTTAGAAACTAATCCGTCGGTATATTTTTTTAATGTTCTCGTTAAGGCTCTTCGAAATCCAGAAATATGTGTACCCCCTTCATAAGTATTGACATTGTTCACATAAGAATAGATTTTTTCTTTAAAAGAGGTATGATAAACCATTGCGGTCTCTACCAAAATATTATCTTTTTCTCCTTCCATAAAAATCACCTCTTTGATTAAAGGAGATTGATTCTTTGCAAGAAGAAGGGGGAGGTATTCTTTTAAACCATTCTTTGAAACAAAATGGTTGATTTTATTACTTCTTTCATCTTTCAAAAAGAGATGTAATCCTTTATTTAAAAAAGCGAGTTCTCTCATTCGATTATATATGATTTGATAATCATATGAAATTGTTTGAAAGACCGATTCGTCTGCAAGATAATGAATCTTTGTTCCTCGCAGATTGCTTTTTCCCAAATATTTGACTGGATACAAGGCTTTTCCCTGAAAATATTCTTGTTGATACATGTTTCCATGACGATAAATGTTGACAACAAGTTTTCTGGAAAGCGCATTAACACAGGAGATTCCCACCCCATGCAATCCTCCAGAAACTTTATATGAATTTTTATCAAATTTTCCTCCCGAACCAATTTTTGTCATCACGACTTCTAAAGCAGATTTTCCTTCTTTTTTGTGAATATCAATGGGAATTCCTCGACCGTTATCCAGTACGGTAACAAATCCATCGTTATGAATAGTAATCCATATTTTATCACAAAAACCTGCTAAGGATTCATCTACAGAATTATCGAGAACTTCTTGTAATAAATGATGTAGCCCCCTCAGTCCTACATCTCCAATATACATCGAGGGTCTTTTTCGGATATGTTCAATCCCTTCTAAAGATTGAATGCTGTCCGCTGTATAATTTTTTCCATCAGGATGATTATTGATCATAAAAACATAAATTTTACTAGAAATTTACGAAAGAAACAATCTATAATTATCAAATATAGAAAAAATACAAAAAATGATGTTTGATAGATATCAAAATATTCAAATGATTAATCCGTAAAATCCAATGTTTTATTAAGTTCCATGGATTTAACTTGTAACCAATTTTTTATTTTTTTGTGATTTCCTGATAAAAGCACTTCGGGGACTTTCCATCCTTGATAAATGGATGGTCTCGTATAAATCGGAGGTGCAATAGCATTTGTTTCGTTTTGAAACGAATCTGTGAGAATAGAATTCTGATTATGAATTACACCAGGCAATAATCTCACCACAGAATCTACAAAAACGGCGGCTGCTAATTCTCCACCAGATAAAATATAGTGACCAATAGAAATTTCTTTAGAAATTAAATGATCTCGAATTCTTTGATCAATTCCTTTATAACGTCCACAAAGAAGAATAATATTTTTCTTTTTTGCAAAGAATTTTGCATGTTTTTGTGTAAACATTTCTCCATCAGGAGTCATAAAAATAATTTCATCATAATTTCTTTCTCTTACAAGTTTTGAAAAACATTGATGTACAGGTTCTATTCGAATCACCATTCCTGATCCTCCTCCATAAGGATAGGCATCTACTTGTTTACGAGGACCTAATCCATAGGAACGCAAGTCATGAATATAAACTTGTAAAAGGTTTTGTTGAATAGCTTTTTTGATAAGACAATGTGAAAAAGCTCCCTGGAAAAGGGAGGGGACAAGACTTACAATATCTATACGCATAATTTTTTATTTGATCTAATAATATATAATTTGACTAAAGATCTAGTAATGAAACTAGTAAAAAAAATCTAAATTTGTGAAGAATATAAAAATATGAATTATATCGCATCGATAGTAGGACGTTCAAATGTCGGAAAATCCACGCTATTTAACCGATTAGTGGGACAAAGACAAGCCGTTGTCCATGAACAAGAAGGGATCACAAGGGATCGGATCTATGGAAGTTCCGATTGGAATGGAGTATCCTTTACTATCATTGATACTGGGGGGCTTCCGACAAAAGAAACCAACCTTCTTGAAAAGGAAATAAAACATCAAATTTCTTTGGCTATTAACGAATCGTATGTGATTTTGTTTGTCGTAGATGCGCAAATAGGATTGTTAAATGCAGACATAAAAATGGCGAGTTTACTAAGAAAATGCCATAGAATCATTTTATTAGTCTTAAATAAAGTAGATAATGATAAATACCTATATAAAAAGGATATAGATTTTTTTCATTTGGGATTCTCCAAGTATTATTATGTATCCGCACTCAATGGAAGAGGAACTGGAGATCTATTGGATGATTTGATTAAACTATTTCAAAAAAAAAAATTAGTGAAACAAAAACCTCAAGACCCTTCGAGATTTCCTAAATTTACTATAGTAGGACGTCCCAATGTTGGAAAATCCACGTTGATTAATTCTTTGTTAGAAAATAATCAACATATTGTAACCAATTTTGCGGGAACTACAAGAGATAGTTTACATGTTCTGTATGAAAAATTGGACCATACATGTATGTTGTTCGATACGCCTGGATTGAGAAAACGATCAAAAATTAAAGAGAATATAGAATTTTATTCTTCTATAAGAACATTCCAAACCATAGAATATACCGATGTATGTTTATTAATGATTGATGCCATGAGGGGATGGGAAAAACAGGATATGATTCTTTTTAGATTGGTAGAAAAATATCAAAAATGTATGATGATCCTCATTAATAAATGGGATTTATTCACAAACAAAGAGATTTCTATTCGTAAAAATTTTGAATTATTCATTCGTAAAAAAATTCATCCTTTTTATAATGTTCCTATTTTTTTTATTTCTGCTAAAAATAGACATGGAATACAGGATATCATTCCCATGGCCTATCATCTTATAGAATTAAGAAAAAACAAATTAAAAACAAATACATTAAATAAAATTATGTTACCGATTGTAAAAAAACATCCTCCTTCTTCAAAGAAAAAATTGATAACAATTAAATATTGCACACAAATTCCATCATGTATCACTCCTAAATTTATATTTTTTTCGAATTTTCCTAATCATATTAATAAATCTTATAAGAGATTTATTGAAAATAAAATTCGCGATCATTTTGATTTTTCAGGAGTTCCCATACAAATTTTTTTTCGAAAAAAATGATTTTTTATTTTTTGATATATTGTGATTACATATTTAATAGGAAAATTAGTTGAAAAAAACTCCTCTCGTTTGATTATAGATTGTCATGGAATAGGATATCATATTTGTATATCTTCTCATACATATTCTTTTCTATTAAAACAAAATGTAGGGGAAAAAATTCATATCTACACGTATCTTTTGATCAAAGAATCTCAATATGTTTTATATGGTTTTTTTGAAAAAATAGAAAGAAAAATTTTTTCCTATTTAATTTCCGTTAATGGAATTGGTCCTAGTTTAGCTATCATGTTATTATCATCTCTTACGCCACATGAAATACAAGAATCCATTTATAAAGGAAATGTGGAACCATTGAACAACGTCAAAGGAATTGGAAAAAAAATCGCTAAACGAATTATCATCGAACTTAAAGATAAAATTTCAAAAGAATTTACGGGAAAAGAAAATCCCTTCAAAAGGGAAATTCCCCATTATCATAAAAAAAAAGAAGCGTTGAGAGCACTACATGTACTCGGATTTTCCTCAAAAAATTCGGAAGGAATATTAGAGGATCTTTTGGAAAAACATCCATCTTATTCTGTAGAACATGTAGTTAAGGAATTTTTAAAAAAATTGTAAAAAAAATTTTTTCGAAAAATTAAATACTATTATTATTATGAAACTTTTTTATCCTGTAGTTCTCGGGATTCTTGTTTTACTATCTGTATTTGATCTGATTGTTGGTTTAATTAATGATGCTGTAAATTTTCTAAATTCCGCGATTGGATCTCAAGTTGCTTCAAGAAAAATAATAATGGTTTTTTCCAGTTTAGGGATTTTATTAGGTGCTTTGTTATCTAGTGGAATGATGGAAGTAGCGAGAAAAGGGGTTTTTAATCCCTCCCTTTTTTCTTTTTCAGATATCATTTATATTTATTTATCAGTGATGATCTCCGATATAATTTTATTAGATTTATTTAATACATTGGGATTACCTACTTCGACCACGGTATCTATGGTTTTTTGTTTATTAGGAGGAGCATTTAGTATTGCAACAATCAAAATTCTATATAATCATGAACCTTTTCATTTGTTACAACAATATGTTCGAGCAGAAAAAGCATTCAATATTAGTATCGGAATTTTTTTATCTATTATCATTTCTTTCATATCAGGATCCTTCATTCATTATTTTATTCGTGTTTTATTCAGTTTTGATTATAAACCCCGTTTAAAATTTACGGGAGTAATATGGTCGGCTATTTCATTAAGTAGCATGACGTATTTTCTTATCATTAAAGGATTACAAAATACGTTAAAAGTCCAAATACATTCTCCTTTTAACGTGTTTTTATTCTATATTCATCATGTTATTGATTGGAGTTATTCTCATTGGTACACGTTTTTTTTTATATTATTTTCCACATGGGCCTTGATTTCAAAAATCTTTGTTTCTTTAGGATATAACATATTAAAATTTGTTGTTTTGTATGGAACGTTTTCTCTTGCCATGGCGTTTTCTGGAAATGATTTAGTAAACTTTGTGGGAATTTCCATAGCAAGTATGCAATCCTACAACATATGGAAAAATAACGGATATCCTCCTGCAGAAAAATTCACAATGAATCATTTATCAGAACAAGTTCATGTTCCCTCTTTATTTTTAATATGTTCAGGACTGATCATGATCATAACTTTATGGTTTTCCAAAAAAACAAAACATATTACAAATACAGAACTCAATTTAAGCAGTCAACATGAAGAAGGGACGGAACAATTTGTATCTAATTCTTTTTCCAGAGGAATGGTCCGATTGGGATTATTTTTGGGAAATAAATTTTTTCGTTTATTTCCTAAAAGACTCTTAGTAAAAATCGAAAAAAATTTCAAGAATTACAAAAAAAACGAAAAAAATAGGGCCTTTGATTTAGTAAGAGCTTCCGCAAATCTAACAATATCTAGCATATTAATCTCCCTCGCAACAATACAAAAATTACCTGTATCTACTACGTTTGTAACGTTTATGGTCTCTATGGGAACTTCGTTTTCTGATCGCGCTTGGGATCGGGAAAGTGCCGTGTATCGTATTTCTGGTGTGATGAAAGTGATACGAGGATGGTTTTTAACTGGACTCATGGCGTTTGTCATGGCAGGATTAACCGCTACTTTCCTCTATTTCTTTAAATCATGGGCTCTTTTGATCATGATGTTCTTAATTGCTTTTATCTTTTACAAAAGTTACCAACATTATTCTCATCGAACACATGATAAAAAAGAAAAATTATCTAACGACATCGTCGATTTGAATTTGGAAAAAACATTAGAAAAAACCTTGAATTTTTTATATCCTATTTTAGAATATATTGAAAATATGGATAAAAATACTATAGAAGGAATTATAAACGAAAATGTAAAAATTCTGAAAAATAGCAGAAATACTTTTTTTCAAGTAAAAAAAAAATTTACAGAAATACAGAATTCTTTGATTCCAGTTATTCGAACAACGACCCGTAGAGATCCTCTCGTAGGAATCTTCTATTTAAAGATATACAATCATATGAAAGAGATGGTGGAATCCTATGATATTTTTACGTATCATCCTTTATTTCACGTTATAAATAGTCATAAACCATTAAAGTATAAACAAAAAAGAAATCTTCTTCTTCTAGAGCAACTCATGCTAGAACATATTCATGTGATGAAACGAATTATCATGCAAAAACATTGTAAAGAAATTAAATTTCCTTGTGGAATATCCCATCAAATCCTACAGAACATAGAAACATTTATTCATCAACAATCCGTAGGAATTGGACATGATCAATATGGAAAAAAAAATACATTTTTAATGTTAGATCTCCTTTTATCATCTAAAAAAATTACAAAGAATATAGAAGAAATGATGTATTTATATTGTGATATGTTTTCGAAACATTCTTTGTTTGTTGAATAATGTTTTTCAATGGTTCTTGTTGTTATTATCATTTTCTTTCCATATTTTATGATATAAAAAATTTCTCTTTTTCTGTATCAAAAAAAATAGGAAATTGAAAATCCCATGTTTTGAATTGATGATAGAAAGATTCTTTATGATCTATAATCATTTTAAATATTTTATCGAATGAATTTTTCAAAAAAATATCAGGAAAAAAGTTGAATTGTTTATTAGTTTCTTTGATTAAAAAAAGACATATTAATATATATATAAAATATTTGATCATTCCCAATATTCCCCCTAGCATTTGATCAATAGGTTTCATGCAAGTAAAAGAAAGGAATCCGTCTATGATTCTTTTTAAGAATAAAGTACAGAAAATGATAGAAAAAAAGGACATGATGATAGGAAATACGATCAATAAATAACTATTTTGACTAGTATCATTGTGATCAAATTTAATTAACAAGTTCCTGAAAAATTGAAAAAAAAATGATCCTTGGTAGAAAAAAAGAAAGAAAACCATAAACACATAGAATTGCGCAATCAATCCTTTGTGATATCCATCATACCCTCCATACAATACTGCAATTAATATAATGATGTCTGCTAAATAAACCATATATATCTATAAAATTTAGAGAACATAATAGTTGAAATTATTTTCATAATTTCAAAATAATACAAAAATTTTATATGTTTGATATTTGTTCGTATGAAACATGATAATCCTAATGTATGATGTATGATCAAAAAATCAAAAAAATAAAAGAAGAAATCAAAAATTTTAAAATAAAAACCTCTCAGGATTTAGAAACCTTCAAAGGTCAATTTATAGGAAGAAAAAAAGGAATGATCACTGAATTATTCAAGGAGATCAAAAATCTTTCTTTAGAAAAAAGAAAAGATTATGGAAAAATATTGAATGAATTAAAGAAATATGTAAAAAAAAAAATCAACCATGTTGTCCATAAAAAATCCTTTTTTCCTTCTTCGAAAGGAATTGAATTTGATCCTACCATCCCTGGAGAATATTCAGAAATAGGATCCATGCATCCCCTATCGATTATAAAAGAAAGGATTATTGAAATATTTATGAATATTGGATTTTCTTATATAGAGGATAGAGAAATGGAAGATGATTGGCATAATTTTACAGCATTAAATATCCCTCCATTGCATCCATCTAGAGATATGCAAGATACCTTTTTTTTAGGTGAAAAAAATTTTGTTTTGCGTACACATACTTCTTCGGTACAAATACGATATATGAAAACACACAATCCTCCAGTTCGTATTTTATCAATAGGAAAGGTTTATAGAAATGAAACGGTTTCCTCCCATTCACATTTTATGTTTCATCAAGCGGAAGGATTTTATATTGATAAAAACGTTTCTTTTTCCGATTTAAAACATACAATTCAGTACATGATCCATTCGATTTTTGGTAAAAAAAAAGTCAGATTTCGTTCATCTTATTTTCCATTTACTGAGCCTAGTGCGGAAATTGATGTATTTCATAACAATGAATGGATAGAAATTATGGGTTGTGGAATGATCGATCCCCATGTATTAAAAAACGTAAATATTGATTCAGAAGTATATTCTGGTTTTGCTTTTGGTATTGGAATCGAACGGATATCTTGTATCATTCATCAAATACAAGATATTCGAACCTATTTCGATAACGATCTTCGTTTTTTAAGACAATTTACGAGTGATTTTTAGTCAACACTAATTTAATTTTCTTTGTCGAAAGACTTCATATAAAAGAATCCCACAAGCGACTGAAACATTTAATGAGGATATTCCTCCTATAGATGGAATTTTCACTGTTTCACAAGAAATTTCTAAATATTTTTGAGAAATTCCTTTTTCCTCATTTCCTAAGATTAAAGCAAATGGACCAGAAAAATCAACTGTGTACCAATCGTGAGGAGATGTTTCTATTGCGGAAATAATTTTGATTCCATGATTGATTAAAAATTTGATAGTATTGATAATGTTCTGTTCTCGACAGATGGGAATTTTAAATACCGCACCTGAAGATGTTTTGATGGTATCAGATCCGATCATAGCATTGGATTTATGGGGGATAATAATGGCATCTGCTCCAGCACATACTGATGTCCGAATGATTGACCCAAAATTTCGTACATCAGTAATACGATCAAGAATAATTAAAATTGGATTTTTTTTTTGAAGAAATAAAGGAAGTAGATGTTTGATGGAAAAAGTTTTGATAGGATCAATTTCTGCAAATACTCCTTGATGATTTTTATTTTTTAATTTAAAAAATTGATGTTGTGGAACAATTTGAATTTTTATGTTTTTTTTCCTGGAAATCTGGATTAACTTTTTATATGCACTGGACCCTTTTTCTTTTTGTAAAAAAAGTGTTTTAATCTTTTTATTTGCTTGTATTGCTTCAATCAATGGGTGAATCCCATAAACAATGGATGATTTTTTCATTATGAAAATTTGATGAGTTGTTTTATTCAAGGGAACAGGCAACATTTTTCCTCATTTAAATGACAAAAAAGAGTAAAAATAAAAAATAGAATATCCCAGAAATTCCTTATCAAAGGTTCTATGAAGTATGAAGAAAGCATCCAACCATAGTTGAAATGAACTATCATGGATCCTCTGTTCATGTTCTAAGTTCCTAATTCATCTTCTACGTGATCTATTTTATCTAGATCATTTTTTATTTTATTTTGTTTCCACTTTTCACTCAAATCCAATTTCATTTTGTTGACTTTTTCTCCAATCTTGGTTCCAAGATCTTGTAAACTATTTTTTATTTCTTCAGTGGCTTCCTTAAAGGTATTGTTGATGGGTTCCTCTTGTTTTTTCTTCATCCTCATTCCCATAAAAAATCCGGCCATAGTCCCAATGATCATACCCCAAAAAAAACTTCCTCCTTTTTTCATAAAAAATTATCTTTAATAATGAATAAATTTAATCATACAATATTTATAAACAAAATTGTATTTGTTTATGAATCAAATATTTTTTGAATGATCATACAACAGAATTTTTCTCTTCAAAAATTCAACACATTTGGTGTTGAGATCTATACACGTTATTATGTAGAAGTCAAAAATTTGTATGAGGTAAAAAAAGTATTTACGATGTTTCCATATATTCCCAAATTTATTTTGGGGAATGGAAGTAATCTTTTGTTTTTGAACAATTATTATCCAGGGGTAGTGATTAGAGTAAAAATAAAAGGGAAAAAGATTATAGAGGAAAATCGTGATCAAGGAATTGTTCAAGCTTTTGCAGGAGAAAATTGGAGTCATTTCGTTATGTGGACTGTTGACAATGGATTTTATGGATTAGAAAATTTATTTGGTATTCCTGGTACCGTTGGCGCATCTCCAATACAAAATATTGGAGCATATGGTACGGAAATACAAGATTGTTTATTCAAAGTGCAAGTATACCAAATAAATCATGGAAATATTATCGAATGTTATCGAGAACAATGCAATTTTCAATATCGTTCTTCTATTTTTAAAAATCATAATTATAACAATCAATTTTTCATTTTATCTGTTTTTTTTGTGCTAAAAAAGAACAAAAAAATGAATATTTCCTATGTAGGGATTCGTAAAGAACTACAAAATATGCACATTACCAATCCCAATAGGTATGATCTTATGCAAGCCATTATGAATATTCGATCGCAAAAACTACCTGATCCAATCACGATGGGAAATGTTGGTAGCTTTTTTATGAATCCGATAGTGGAAATAATGTTTTTTGAAAAATTGAAATTGAAATACCCAATGATTATAGGAAATCTCTTGGGGGAAAAAAAAGTAAAAATATCTGCTAGTTCTTTAATTGAACATATAGGATGGAAGGGAAAAAGAATGAGAAATGTTGGAGTATACGAAAAACTTCCCATTGTTTTAGTAAATTATGGAGGAGCAAGTGGAAGAGAAATTTATTTTTTTTCTAAACAAATTATTAATCAGGTTAAAAAAACATTTCACATAGCTTTCCTACGAGAAGTCCATCTGATACGATAATCCTTGAGAAATATAGAATTTTTGGATCATATATTTTCGATGTATTGCTCGAAAAATCATGGAAATATCAGAACATTTCATCCATCCATAAAAATCTATTGATTCCAATAGAAATCCTATAGAAAGGACAGGATGAAATAGGCGATAGGAGAATCATAACCTTTCAGATCAAAGGATTTTCACAATTTTCAATAATTAAATAAAAGATTCATTGAATTGATTTTAATTGATTGAGGATATTATTTGTAATAGTAGTAAAAATACTACGTATTTTTTCGTTTTTCATAACGGCTGGAATTCCTAAATCCGAATATTTTCGTAAGGATGGAACCATTGGAATTTCTCCAAGAAAAAAAATATCCATTTGTTTAGAAAAGTCTTTTACTCCATGTTTTCCAAAGAAAAAATATTTTTTTTTCATCTCTTCGTGAAAAAAATACGACATATTTTCTATGATTCCAGTAATTGGAACATAAATGGATTTCATCCGAAACATTTCGACTGTTCGATGAACATCTGATAGAGCAATTTTTTGAGAGGTACTCACAATCACAATTCCTTTCAATGAAACTTCTTGTAACAAAGATAAATGGATATCTCCTGTTCCTGGAGGTAAATCGATAATTAAAAAATCTAATGATCCCCAATCTGTTTCATGAATAAATTGCATAATCACTTTAGAGACCATGGGCCCCCTCCATACAAGAGCTTGTCCATTCTTTAGAAAAAATCCAATAGATACTATTTTTACTCCATACCTATTGATAGGATAAATGATATTTTTTTTTGTTTGCAAAAGAGAGAAATCTTTGGTTTGAATATCAAACATTAAAGGAATAGATGGACCGTAAATATCAGCATCTAACAATCCTACATTAAATCCCATTTTTACTAAAGAAACAGCAAGATTAGATGCAATTGTAGATTTGCCTACCCCCCCCTTTCCAGAAGCTACGGCTAGAATATTTTTTATAGAATGTTTTGTTTTCCCATTGGATGGGCCTTCGATGGTGATCGAAATCTTCTTTTTTTCATGAATTTGTTTGTTAATGGAATGATGAATATTATTGATAATTTTTTTTTTCAAATGCATGGTAGGATTGGGTAATTTTAAACAAATGACAATATGATTATCTTCTAATAAATCGATGGTTTTTACTAATCCATATTCTATAATGTTTTTTCCTTCCGAAAAGAAAACATTTTTTAATGCTTTTTCAATTTTTTTTTTCATATTATTTTATGTAGTATATTATTTATGTGTAAAGAAAGAAATGTAATATGATCAAGTAATTTTTGCAAAAAAGGATTATATTGAAAGAAAAATAAAGTTTGATTTTTAGTAGATTTCATACCAAAATTCTGGTTTTAAAATGGAAAAATTTTCTTCGATCTTTTTCTATCAATCAACTGAGTTTATCCAAAAAAGATAAACTATTATTGTGTTCTTTAACAGAGAAAAGAAAAAGAGAGTTTCTCGGAGTTCGATACGCATTGAAATGTCTAGGAATAAAAAAAAAATTTTTTATGATAAAAATAGAAAACCATTTTTAATGGATCCAAAAAAATATATTTCTTTTAGTCATTCCTATGAACGTACGGCAGTAGCCGTAAGCTGTTCGAAAATAGGAATTGATATCGAAAGGGTGCGTACCGATAAAAAAATTATTACTATACAACAACGATTTATTCGAAAAGATGAATCCATATTTATTCTTCCTAATTATGAAGAAGATTATTTACATATAATATGGGGGATCAAAGAAAGTCTATACAAATTAGTCGGAGGACTTTACTATAGTTTTATCAATCATTACAAGGTTTCTCCTTTTTATCTTCATAAAGAGGATTGTGTTTCATGTTGGATTATAAACAATTCACATAGCCAAAAATTTTCTGCGTTTTATAAAAAAATAGAAAATCATTATCTTGTTTATATAATAGATAAATAAATTCTTCTATTTTTAGAAAATCAGGTTATTCGTTTATTCAATGAAAGAACCTAATTGATGAACAACCATATTGATGTTATCATATTCTTTTTCTGTTCGATCTTTTAAATTTTTCACTTTTATTTTCTTTTTTTTTATCTCCTCTTTTCCTAAACTAATCACAAAGGGAATATGATTTCTATTAGCATATCGAAATTGATTGCTGATTTTAATTGCATGAGGATATAATTGTGTAGATATTCCATTGTTTCTTAATACTTGTATCATACGATATGCATACAAAACTTCTTCATATCCAAAATTAATAAATAAAACCATTGAAGGAGAATAAGTAAGATGTTGAAATAATTTTTTTTTCTCCATAGATAAATAAATTCGATCTAATCCCAAAGAAATTCCTGTTCCTGAAATGTTTTTCATTTGAAATACATGATCTAAATCATATCGTCCACCTCCTCCAAGGGAAAAATGAAAATCATGATCACATAGAAAAATTTCCCATATAGTTCCTGTATAGTAACTCATTCCTCTTGCTAAAGAAAGATTCCATTCCAATTTAATGTTCTTGAAAGACATATGTTGGATCGTTTGAAAAATCCATTTCATCTCTTTCATTCCTTTCTTTCCTTTTTCAGAATCTTGAAAATCTTTAATAAATAATCTTTCTTGTTCAAAAAAATCTTTTTTTTTTTCTAGAAATAAGGAAATTTTTTCAAAAATTTTTGATGGCACTCCCATTTGCATCATTTCCTTTTTCACTAAAGATTTCCCTATTTTTTTCCATTTATCTAAAGAGAGTAAAAAACTTTTCCATAATCTCGTTTTTAATCCCGTAATTTCTGCTAATCCTTTGAGAATTTCAATATGATTAATAGAAATAATCACAGGAAGATTTAAATCAGTAAAAATGTTATCACAAAGTTTTATCAGTTCAATTTCTTCCCACAAAGAAGAAGAATAAGACATGATATCGGCATCACATTGGTAAAATTCTCGGTATCTCCCTTTTTGTGGTTTATCAGCTCTCCAAACAGGTTGAATTTGGTATCTTCTGAAAGGAAAAATAATTTCATGTTGATGCATGGATACATATCTTATAAAAGGAACCGTTAAATCATATCTAAGAGCTTTCTGAGCGATACATTCAGTCAACAATTTTATTGTATGATCATTAACGGATAGTTGATGAGGGGGATCTGTTTTCAAAAAAGAGGAAAGATTGTTTTTCAAAACATTCCCTGATTGAAGAATTTTAAATATCAACGAATTTCCTTCCTCTCCATACTTTCCTACAAGAGTAGATATTTCTTCAATAGAAGATGTTTCTATAGGGTAAAATCCAAAAAGTTTAAAATGTTTTTTTATGGTTTGAATAATAACATTTCTTTTCATTATTTCCATTGAGGAAAAATCACGAGTTCCTTTAGGAAGATTTCCCATAAATAATATTTTTTTAATTGTCTTTGTTGTTTATCATATTACAATAAAACTAATCATTTCTATGATGTTTTTCTTTACGATTACGTGTTGATGTCTTTTGTTTTCTTGATATAGGAAGATTAAAATCTTCTTCTAAAGAATATTTTTTATGCTTTTTTTCGGGAAAAACATTCGAATTAATAGATTGATCAAAAATGGTTTCTTTTAACGAATATTTTTTATGATGACTATAATTTTCTCCTAAATTTTTTGAATATTTTCTTTTTTTATAATTTTCTTCAAAATTACTTGAATACTTTTTTTTATGTGTTGGTTGAGATAGATTATTCGTCAGTTTTTGCTCATAAGGCTCTTCTAATCTATGAAATATTTTTTCTTCTTCATGATGGATGACTCGTTGTATTTCTGTAGGAAAACCAGTCGCAACAATAGTAACGGAAATACTTTCTTCTAATTTTTCATCTTCTCCGATTCCCATAATAATATTTGCATTATTTCCTGCTTCTGTTTGAATATAATCGCTAATAATTCCAATCTCATCTATAGTAATTTCAATTCTTCCTGAAACAATGAGAAGAAGAACATTTTTAGCTCCCGTGATTTTATTATCATTTAGTAAGGGAGAATCTAATGCTTGTACAACGGCTTCTTTTGCTCGATTTTCTCCAACAGAAACTGACGAACCCATTACAGCAGTTCCACTTTCTTTCAATACGGTACGTGTATCACGTAAATCAATGTTTTGCTTATAATGGTGCGTAATCACTTCTGCAATTCCTTTAGCTGCCGTAGTCAACACTTCGTCCGCCTTTGCAAATCCTGCTTTAAAACCTAAGTTTCCATACAATTCTCTAAGTTTATCATTATTAATCACAATGAGGGAATCTACATTTTTTCTTAATGATTCAATTCCTTTATGTGCTTGCTTCAACCTCATTTTTCCTTCAAAATGAAAGGGAATAGTCACAATTCCTACCGTAAGGATCCCCTTCTCTTTAGAAATTCCTGCAATAATGGGTGCTGCACCAGTTCCTGTACCTCCCCCCATTCCTGCTGTGATAAAGGTCATTTTGGTATTCGAGTCTAATACACTTTTTATTTCTTCTAAACTTTCCAAGGCGGCTTTTTCTCCTATTTCTGGATCTGCACCCGCACCTAATCCTTCTGTAATAGAAGCTCCTAATTGAATTTTTATAGGAACTGGATTATTATTTAATGCTTGTGCATCTGTATTACATGCAATAAAATCAACTCCAGTAATTCCTTGTTCAAACATATGACTTAATGCATTACTTCCACCTCCACCCACACCAATAACTTTAATTGCAGATGATCGTTTTTTAGAAAATCCAAACTGTTTTTTTTGTGTTGTTATAAAATCTTCGTTTTTCATTATTCTATGTCATTCAATATTTGACGGAATTTATCTGCCCAAATTTCAAGAAAAGATTTTGATTTTTTTTTCTTTTTTAAAGAAGAATTATATACATGTTCATGATCTCCTGATATATGATTTTTATTGTTGTAAAATTTTGTAGAAAAAAATTCATAATTTCTCTCTTGTTTATGGAATGTATCGGTTCCGGAATGAGATTTTCTTTTATCATCAATTCCTTTGATCACTAATCCAATTGATGTTGCATATTCTGGATGACTAATAAAACCATTTTCATTTCCTGAAATATGTTCATTTGAGTAACCAATACGAACATCCATTCCGGTGATATATTCTGTTAAAGGACGTATGTGTTTCAGTTGTGATCCACCTCCAGTCATTACTAATCCGGCAATTAATCGCTTTTTCTGTTCTTCGTTTCCATAATTATTAATTTCTACATTTACTTGTTCCAATATTTCACATACACGTGTATGGATAATTTGAGAGAGATGTTTTAAAGAAATTTCTTTTGAATCACGTCCTCTTAATCCTGGTATACAAACAATTTCCGTATCTTTATTTTCTCCAGGCCATGAAGAACCAAATTTAATTTTTAGCAATTCTGCCTGACGTTCAATAATGAGACATTCTGTTTTAATACTTTCAGTAATGACATTTCCTCCAAAAGGAATGACCGCAGTATGACGGATAATATTATCTTTAAATATGGCGATATCGGTGGTTCCTCCTCCTATATCGACTAAAGCTACACCTGCCTCTCTTTCTTCCTTATTTAAAACGGCCTCCGCAGAGGCTAAAGGTTCGAGAGTCATCCCCGATAGATTCAATCCAGCGGCTTTTACACATCTTCCAATATTCCGAATTGAAGAAACTTGTCCGACCACCACATGAAAATTCGCTTCTAAACGACTTCCATACATTCCGATAGGTTCTCCAATTTCCGATTGACCATCTACTTTATATTCTTGTGGAAGGACATGAATTATTTCTTCTCCAGGCAACATTACTAATTTATGTACTTGGTCAATAAGCTTTTGTATATCATTTTGATTAATAACATTCTCAATGTCTAATCGAGTAATATAATCATTATGTTGTAAGCTTCGAATATGTTGGCCTGCAATTCCAACAATCACTTCTTTGATTTTTAATCCGGAACTATGTTCTGCCTCAGATACTGCTTCACGGATCGCTTCAATGGTCTGAGTAATATTGTTGACAACTCCTCTGTGTACTCCGATACTTTTCGATCGACCTATTCCTAAAATTTCAATTTTATTATATTCATTTTTCCTTCCTACCATAGCTACAATCTTGGTGGTACCCACATCAAGACCAATAGCTATATCTTGATATTCCATACTTTTTTTTTCGACTATTTGTTCTTTATATTGCAAATCGATCCTTTTCGATTATCGATATCGACCTAATTATATTTAGGTATTTTTTGTTTTGTTTTTTTTTTCATGCTATAAGAAATTATAACGAACGAATTCTTTTCTCATGTATGCATTAATTTTTCATAAATTTAACAAGAATTTATGTGATAAATAATTTCTTTATTATCCAGTCTTTGACTATCAAAAAACATTGTTCTTTTATGTTAAGAACAATGGAATAATTTCCATTTTTTTTTGTATCTGATACAATAATATTTTTTATCTTAAAAAATAGGTTTTTTGTGAAAAATATTTATATGTAGTGTTCCGTCCACACTGAAAAAAACATCAGTTTTTTTTATAAATGGATCATTATTTAATTTTTTCTCCATTTCCAATATACATAATTGACCGATTTTTTTATCAATTTTTTCTATTTTTTGGAATAGAATCTTATCAAGAAGATTTTTATTTAACCAATAACCCTTGGAATCTACATCAATATGTATTGATTGAATTTTTCTATTTCGATGATTTTTTACAGAAGAAAACGAAAAAAATATCATGCAAAGGATATACAAGGAAAAAATAAATAATAATTTATTCTTGTTCATTTATCCATATTTGTTACGTAACCATCGTTGGATAGGAAAAATTAATTTATCTATATCTCCTGCACCTATGGTAATCAGAATATCAAAATTTTTGTATTCAAGTCTATCTAACACCTCATACATTCGAGAAATTTCTTTTTTGGTTTCACTCATATTGATCGTTTTTAATAACCTATTGGAATCAATAGTAGGATGATTGTTTTGATCTTCCCTTGATGGATAAATATCCAATAATATTAAAAAATCCAATTTCTCTAAACTCTTTGCAAAAGAGTGTTCAAAAAATTTTGTTCTACTGAAAAGATGTGGCTGAAAAATTCCTAATATTTTTTGTTTTGGATAACAGGTTCTAATCGTATGAATTAATTCTTTGATTTCTGTAGGATGATGAGCATAATCATCAATATATATTTTTCCATTTGATTGATAATGAATAGAAAATCGTCGTTCAATTCCTTTAAACGAATACAATGCTTTTCTTATTTTTGATGGATGGATTTTCAAACAATCCGATATTGCTAATGCTGCGGTTGTATTTTTAATGTTATGCATTCCGGGAATTGGTAAGGGTAGCGATTTCCATGTTTTTTCAGGCGTATGAAAATCGAAATACCATTTATTATTTTCCATAAAAATGCAATCAGAATAATAATGATTTTTTTCTCCAACAGAATAATAAATTGCATTATTTATAGGATAGGTTTTTTGCTCTTTGCAAAGAAGTATTTTTTTATATGGTTTTTTGGTTTTTTTCAAAAAGTTTATATAAGCTTTTTGTAAACTTGTTTTTTCAGGATAAATATCTACATGATCTTGATCAAACGAGGTTATACATGAGATGTTTGGTGATAAATGTAAAAAGGAATGATCAAATTCATCCGCTTCTACTAAAAAAAAATTTTCCCCATTTAATATTAAATTAGATTGATAATTTTTAGATATTCCTCCAATAAATGCCGTAAATTTTATTCCAGCAATATATAAAATATGGGCTAATAAACTGCATGTAGTTGTTTTCCCATGAGCTCCTCCTATTGCAATACAAATGGAATGTTGTGTTACTAGAGATAGTACTTGTGATCGTTTTTTAATATGTTTTCCATTTTTTTTCAAAAACTTCCATTGTGGATTCCAAAAAGGAATAGCCGGAGTATATACGATCATGCATTTTTCAGATCTAATCCATTGAGGAATACTTTTTACGTCATTATGATAATGAATCGAAATTCCTTCTTTTTCTAGCTGTTTGGTTAAATATGTTCTGTTTTTATCATATCCATAAACGGTTTTTCCCATGATATGAAAATATCTGGCTAAAGAACTCATTCCTATTCCTCCAATTCCTAAAAAATAAAAAAAATCAATGTGATGGAGATTCATAGAATAATCTGTAAAATTTCATGAACAATATCTTGTTTTGCTCTTGGTTTTCCTAAAGAACGAAGATTTTTCATCATTTTTTTTTTCATATAAGAATTATTCAATAATTTAACTGTTGTATCCACTAATTTCTTTTCTATATCTTCATTTGGAAGAATCCATGCTGCCTGTTTTTTTTCTAAGAATTGAGCATTTTTTGTTTGGTGATCGTCTGATGCCCATGGAAAAGGAATTAATATATAAGGTTTTCCTATTAAACACATTTCCGATATTGTTAAAGCACCAGCTCTAGATACCACAACATCTGCCGCTGCGTAACACATAGATATATTTTCAATAAATTCCATGCAAAGAACATTTGAATGATGAGAACGTTTATCATTTCTAATTTGTTGAAAATCATACGTTCCTGTTTGCCAAATGAATTGGATGTCTAATGCAATTAGTGTATTTAACCCTTTGAGCCATGCATTATTCACACTTTTTGATCCTTGACTTCCTCCTAAAGATAAAATAACAGGTTTATTGGGTTTTAATCCTAAATATTCGCATGATTGTATTTTTTTAGGTAATTGAAAAATTTCTGAACGAATTGGATTTCCAGTCAACACTGTTTTTTTTTTAGGAAAAAATTTCATGGACTGTTCATAAGCCACACATATTTTTTTAGCATAACGAGAAAATATTCTATTAGTTAATCCAGGAAACGAGTTTTGTTCTTGAATTAAAATAGGAATTCTATTTTTCATAGCTGCGATTAATGTCGGTATTGTCACAAATCCTCCTGTACCAATCACAATATTAGGAGAAAAATTTTTAATAAATTTATTTACTAAAAAAGAGCTATATATTATTTCTGATAACAATAAAAATCCTGATATGGATAGAAATTTATTTTTTCCTCCAGAAATACGAATGCCTTGAATGGCATATCCAGATCTAGGAATTTCTTTCATCTCCATATGCTGGTTGGATCCAATAAATAAAATATTCTCCTTCGGAATTTTTTTGGTCAATTCTTCCGCAATGGCAATGCCTGCATAGACATGGCCTCCACTTCCTCCACTTCCAATAAGTATTTTTGGAAAAGTATTCAAAATCGTTCTTTTCTATTTTTATATTCCTTATATTTTTTTTCAATCATTTGATCTCTTTCCTCAATCATTCGACTGACACTTAATATAATTCCAAAACTAAAAAAAGTGACCCATAGATAGGTTCCTCCAGCACTGATTAATGGTAACGGTTGTCCTGTCACTGGAATTAATCCTATGTTTACACCAATATTTACGAATGCTTGATGAACAATAGGAAACCCAACGGATAGTACTAACAAAGAAGCAAAATAATCGTTTGCTTTCGTTGAAATAATCAAAATTCTGAATAAAATAAGAAGATAGACTAATATCAATAAAATTCCCATGGAACATCCATATTCTTCAATAATAAGAGCATAAATAAAATCACAAACTATGTGTGGCAACAAAAATTTAAATACACTTTTTCCTGGTCCACGTCCACATTTTTTTCCGGAAAAAATAGCCGATTTTGCTTGCATTATTTGAGAATTTTCGTCTTCTTGAGCCTTCATAAAATTTTCAATACGATGCCTCCATGTGTAGATCCTCTGAATGGTATAATGATTTTCTCCACCAACACATTTGACTACAACAAACATGTAGATCCAAGAGATCATTGTTCCCATAAACAATACAAGTATGAGTTTGTGAAACGGGTATCTTCCTAAGAAAAGGGAGCATAATACAGAAATAAACATAATAATGGAAGTAGATCCATTCGCAGGAAGAATAAAAGAAAGGACACTAAATATAGGAAATAATAATGGAAAAAATGTGTTAGAAATAGTAATTGGTTTATGTCTGTTTATATAAAGAATTCTCGAACAATAAATAAGTAAAGATAATCCTGAAAGATTAGACGTTTGAAACGATAAAGAAGTGAAAGGAATCTGTAACCATCTTGGGACCCCAGCCCTATAGAATCCTTGACATAAAGTCATCCATGATAAAAACACCATTAAAGGAATCAAAAAAATAGATAAATGATAAAAATATTTATGATCAATAAAATGAGTAAAAAAAAGAATAATTAATCCGATAATTAAGAAAATTGCGTGTTTGAATAAAGGAACATATATATTGTATGGATGAGTAGGATGATGAGGATTAATATGAGTTAAAAGAGAAGCATTCGCAGAATATACTGGAAGGAAAGAAAATAGAGATAACAATAGGATCAGAGCCCATAAATATTTATCTCCTTTAATATACTTTTTAATAAAAGTACTAATAGTCTTACTCATAAAAAAGTTGTTTGACTTCTTTTTTAAACTCATTTCCTCTTTCTCTATAATCTTTAAACAGATCCATACTCGAACATGAAGGAGATAATAATATACTATCTCCTTGAGAAGCATATTTATATGCCATCCTTACAGCTTGTTTCATACTATTTGTTTCCAATATAATATTTACAATTTTTTTAAAAAAATTGTAAATATTATGATTATGTGTTCCTAAACAAATCATCACTTTAACTTTTTTGCTCACTAATGGAATTAAATCTTTATAGTCATTTCCCTTATCTTTTCCCCCTGCGATCCATATAATAGGATTATTTAAGCTTTTTAATGCACAACAAGCAGAATGTACATTGGTTGATTTGGAATCATTAATAAACAACACTCCATTCATATGAAAAAATTTTTCCATTCGATGGGGAAGTCCAGTCATATGATGAATCACAGAGCAAATAGATTTTCTTTGTACATTCAAAATATCAGATACAATTAACGATGCCATTATGTTATATACATTATGATCTCCTGATAAAGAAATATTTTTTAACAAATATTTGGATAAACGTTTTTTATTACGAATGTATATTTTATCTTGTTTTAAATATGCTCCAAAATTTAACTCTTTTTTAATAGAAAAGGGAATGCATATAGATTTTAACAAAAATTTTTTTAATCCATTTCTAATAATAGGATCATCATAATTATATATCAATATATCGTTTTTATGTTGAAAAATAGCTATTCTAAATTTAGAATTTACATAATTTTCTATGTTATTATTATATCTATTTAAATGATCTCTTGTAATATTCAACATTATGGCAATATTTGAACGAAAATGAAAACAGTCATCCAACTGAAAACTACTTACTTCTAATACATAAAAACTTTTTTTTTTATAGATTCTTTAGAAAAACTTCTTCCAATATTTCCCGCTAATCCTACACAAAACTTTTTATCACTTTTTAGGATATTGTATATTATCGTACTTGTTGTAGTTTTACCATTACTTCCTGTGACACTGATGATATAAGAATTTTTTAGAAAACTTTTTCCAAATTCTAGTTCCGATACTAAAGGAATCCCTAACGAATCAATTTTTTTGATAAAAGCATTATTTCTAGATATTCCTGGACTTTTAATCACTTGAAAAGCATTTTTTAGAATAAAATCTTCAGAATGCCCCATTTCTTCAAAAGGAATCTGATATTTATACAAAATTTTTTTGTATTTATTGGAAATTTTTCCGGAATCGGATAAAAATATTTTAAATCCATTTTTTAGGGCCAAAAGAGAAGCACCAATTCCACTTTCTCCTCCTCCTAATATTATTATTAATTCTTTTTTCATATATAGAATGAATTACATTAATAAAACAAAAATAGAAAGTAACGAAAGAATGATCTGTATAATAAAAAAACGATGAAAAATTTTGTTTTCATGATATCCTAATTTTTGAAAATGATGATGAATAGGAGCCATAAGAAATACTTTTTTTCCTATAACATATTTTCTTTTAGAAAACTGCCAATACAATACTTGTATTAGTACAGAAATGTTTTCTATAAAAAAAATTCCACATAAAATAGACAATACAAATTCTTTTCTATTGATTATAGATAAGGTGGTAATGAGACTTCCTATGGTTAGGCTACCGGTGTCTCCCATGAAAATTTGGGCAGGATATGCATTATACCAAAAAAAACTCATTAAAGTTCCTAAAAAAGCCAAAGAAAATACAATAATTTCTTTTGAATGAGGAATATACATAATATGAAAATATTTAGAATACATAGAATTACTAGAGATTATAGAAAATAAAGACAAGATGATAAAAATTACGAATGAAATGCCTGTCGCTAATCCGTCTATTCCATCAGTTATATTAGATCCATTAGAAAAAAATATCATTTTAAGAATAATTATAGGAATAAAAATGATCCATGTATATTTTTTTAATTCGCTAGAATACCAACTCAATATATAAGAATAATCAAATGATTTCTTGGAATGATGCATAAAGAATATGGGGATATCTGTTTGAAATCCATATGAATCTTTCTTTTTATTATAAATATTCTCTTGATTTTGAGGAGATATATCGGGATGAAAGTACATCATGGTTCCTACAACAGTTCCAATAACTATTTGCCCCAGAATTTTAGAAATAACACTTAAACCTTTTTTGTGATATTTTATTTTTATATAGTCATCTAAAAATCCAACACATCCTGTCATTAACATCACAATGATTAGTAAAAAAATATAAACATTGTTCAAAGAAGAAAAAAGTAGGGTTGCTATGAATGTAGATAAGATCATCCCCAATCCTCCCATAGTGGGTACATTTTGTTTATCTTTTTCTCCTAAAATACCAAGAAATCGAATATTTTCAGATATGCGATTGCTTTTGTTAAAAAGAATAATCTTTTCATAAAAGATGAAAGATATAAAAAACGAAAAAAAAAAAGCAATAAAAGATCTATAAAAGAGAGAATGTTGATGAAACAATTCTATAACATGATTGATAGTTCCCATTGTTTTATATTATAATGTTTTTTTTAAAGGAATTCTTTGGCCACATTCATATCATTAAATGCATAACGATGTCCTTTAATTTCTTGATAATTTTCATGACCTTTTCCGGCAATTAAAACAACATCTTTTTTATTTGCTATTTGAATTGCTTTTTTTATGGCAATTCTTCTATTCACAATAGTTAAAATTGAATGGTTTTTGACACATGATTGAAAGTTTTTCATATCTTTTATAATTTCATTAGGATCTTCTTCTCTAGGATTATCGGAAGTAAAAATAGATACATCACATTTTTCATAAGCAATCTTTCCCATTAAAGAACGTTTTTTTTTATCTCGATTTCCTCCACATCCTATAACACATATTAATTTTTCATCATTTTGTTTCATTTTTTCAATGGTCGTTAAAACTTCTTCTAATCCATTAGGATTATGAGCATAATCAACAATAATACGAATTCCTGAATACGATTCAAATTGTTCGAAACGTCCCTTGATTGAAGAGATTTCTTGTAATATTTTTAATATTTTATGTTTCTCTATTCCCAATAATATAGAAACCGCATAACTCGATAATATATTATAAGCATTAAACTTTCCGATTAGCTGAATCAAAATTGGATGTTTATCAATTAATAATTGAGTACCATGAAAATCTTGATGCAATATTTTAACATGAAAATCGTAATGATTTTTCAATCCATAAGAATATATTTTAGCAGAAATATCTTTCTTAAAATGAGAAGCATGGACATCGTCATAATTAATTAAAGCAAAAGAATTTTTTGATAAATTTTTGAAAAACAAGGTTTTCGTCAATAAATAGTGATCGAACGATATATGATAGTCTAGATGATCGTGTGTGATATTCGTAAATACTCCTCCTTGAAAGAATAATCTACTGATTCTTTTTTGATGAATTCCATGTGAACTTACTTCCATAAAAGCATATTTACACTGTTTTTTGATTGATAAATATAAATATTTATTTATTTCGATAATATTCGGAGTGGTATGGATCGTTTCATATTCCTTGGACAAAATTTTAATTCCTATTGTGGATATAAGAATATTTTTTTCTCCCATTTTAGAAAATAACTTATGTAATAAAAAAGCAACAGATGTTTTTCCATTAGTTCCCGTGATTCCTATCAATTTTATCTTTTTTGTAGGATTTTCATAAAAATTAGAAGAGATCATTCCTAAAGCTTCTATCGAATCCAAAACTAATACATACATTACATTTAAATGGATATGTAAAGGAAGCTGTTCACAAACAATAGTATTTGCTCCTTTTCTGATTGCATCGATAATAAAAATATGACCATCTATTTTTTTTCCTTGAATTGCAACAAAAATCATATTTTTCTTGACCATATTAGAATGGATAGAAATCCCAAAAACATATTTATCCTCACATGTACCTATTTTTTTTAAAATATTTACATTTTTTAAAACTAATCTTAATGATTTTTTCATGTTCTTTCTTCTATAATTGTGAATTTCATAATAACGTTGAAGAAATAATTCTATAGATTATCGTTCAATATTTATCCATCTAATCCATAAATTGGATTTTATATTCTAATAATCATCTTATGATTTATATTTTTATCATTACATGATGTTCAAAAAAGAAATGATGAATAGAAAGAATTTATAAGAAATTTTATCATCATTTTCTTCATGAAAATAGATTATTAATTTTATTTCTTTTCGTTCAACACCTTAAGACTTATTCATTGAAATAGATAACATCTTGTTTATTAAAGACATGTCCTAGATGGTCTAATTTATTAGATTCTATATGATATAAAGGGAAGATATTTTTTTTCTTATTTTTTTGAAAAAAAATATCTTTTTTACTTATATGAATAATTGTAGGAACGTTTTTATGATAATTTTTTTCATGATGTATAATAATGTGTTCTCCATGATATGTTTTCTCAATAAACAATTCTCGAAATAGAAGATGATCATTATGATCATATTTTCCATCTTCTATAGATAAATGGATTGTATTCGGATATGATGGATACGTTTTATTGATTGAATTTATAATGAAATTTTTCCACTGTAATCCTTTCCATAGGATATTGTAAATAATCCATTTTTCTATTTTTTTCCCATATTCCCCATTCATATATCGATGAAATAGTGTCGAAAATTTTATGAGTATTCTTTCATCTTGAATAGGAAAATCCTTATGTAATCCACTGTTTTTTAAACATGGAATTTCATATGTTTTTTTTTGTATGATCAATCCCTTTTTTATCAATTTATTTTGAAAAACTGGAAGGGTTTGTAATGTTTTAAAATATCTATAATCTAGACCTTTTGCTAAAAAAAAATACCTGTTCCCTTTCTTTTTTTCTTTCCAAAGTCGTTTATAAATGATACTTTTTGGTTGATGAAATAAACAGGATAATGAACGAGATAATTCCTTGACATTATCTGAAAATACTACATTGGAAATTGATTGAAAATCAACAAATATGTTATATTTTTTTCCATAGATAAACAACATAGCATGTCCTTCACAAAAAAAATTTTCTTTTGCTTGTTCACGATGATTTTTGATCAATCGTATGGTTCTATGGACGATTCTTATTATTTTCTTATTTTTTACGAAAAATTGATGATATAATAAATGAGATATAAGAACTAAAGAAAAACATAGATATAAAAAAGCAAGAGAATATGATCTATATAATAATTCATGGATGATTCTTTCCTCTTCATATTTCATGATGATGTCATTTCCATCGTTCATAGCCTCCTTCATCATAAGATTTATTTTTTATAGTATTCTTTGTTTTGATTATTTATTTTCATCTACATCATAGATGTAGATTGTTGAAATGTTTTCAAGATGTTAGGATCTTTTTTATGAAGAAAATAAAAAAACTTCATTTTCATATATGTATGATGTACATCCGCATATTCAGCATGCAATTCTTCGACTTCCTTTTTCATACATAGACATTTTTGTATTTGGTAAACAGTTAAATGCGAATTAGTAATACTAATAAAAGATAAAAACGTGATATAAATCAGGAAGTACCAAACTTGATAAGCATTTTTATCCACCAAAAACTTTCCTGTTAAAATTCTTATAATTATATTTTTTTTCATGTTCATCATGTTTATATAATTTCTGCAATTCTTAATTTTGCACTTCTAGATCTGGAATTTGTCTTAATTTCTTTGATTTTTGGCTTAATCACTTTTTTGTGAATCATTCTAAAGGGAATATCCTGATTTTTTATTTTGAAAAAAAGTTTTGCAATACGATCTTCAATAGAATGATAGGAAATTACGGCAATTCTACCACCTTTCAAAAGAATGGTAGAAGATTTTAACAAAAAACTTTTTAAAATATTAATTTCATCATTAACTTCGATTCGTATAGATTGAAATAAACGTGAGAAAAATCTTTTTCTTTTTGAGAAAGATCCATTAATGTAAAAAATGTTCATTAAATCAAAAGAAGTAATAATTCTTTTTTTATTCCTTTTTTTCATGATTCTATCAGCTATGCGACTAGCGTTTTTAAAATCTCCGTATTCTTTGAAAATTTTTGATAATTTTCTTTTGGAATAGTTATTTATAATATCTTGAGCAGAATAAATATTTTCTTGATTCATTCTCATATCTAAAATACAATCATATCTGTTAGAAAATCCCCTTGATGGATTATCTATTTGAAAAGATGAATACCCTAAATCCAGGAGTATTCCTGTTACTTGTTTTATATTTTTTTTTTTTAAAATTTCATTTACATGAATAAAATTAGCATGAAATAGATGTAAACGAGGATCCTTAATACAATTTTTCATGACTGCCTCTTTATCCTGATCAAAAGCGATCAACATTGCTTTTTCGTCTAAATTTTCTAGAATATAAGAAGAATGTCCACCACCACCAAAAGTAGCATCTATATATACACCATTTTTATCCGTAAGAAAATTTTCTACGCTTTCTTTAAGAAGGACAGGTTGATGATAATATTTCATGATCATTTTTTTTTATATTGAATATGATTTATAATTATTTTTTTCAAAAATTTTCGAAAAATTTATGAAATTTTATTTAATAAAAAAAGATTGTTTTTCTAAAGCACGATTAGGATTGATACAAACTGATCATGGAAATATACAGACTCCTACATTTATGCCAGTTGCTTCAAAAGGATATGTGAAATCAACGCCCATACAAGATTTATATAAAATATCAGATATTATTTTAGGGAATACTTATCACTTATATTTTCAACCGGGAATTGATATTATTCGAAGAACAGGGGGAATCCATCCCTTCATGAATTGGAAAAAACCTATTTTAACAGATAGCGGGGGATATCAGGTTTTTTCGATGAAAAAAATCAATAAAATAACGGATAATGGTGTATATTTTAAGTCTTTATTAAATGGATCTTCTCATTTTTTTTCTCCAGAAAAATCGATGGAAATACAACGAATGATAGGAGGAGATATAATTATGTCTTTTGACGATTGTCCATCATATCCATGCAGTTATTCAGAAGCAGAACAATCTGTGGATAAAAACCTGTTTTGGCTTAAAAGATGTTCTTATTTTTTAGAAAAAAAAAATGAATTGTATCCACATAAACAAGGATTCTTTCCTGTGATACAAGGAAGTATTTATACTGATTTAAGGAAAAAATATATAAAGAATATGAATACGATCAAAGCTGATGGATATGCTATTGGAGGATTAGGGTTGGGAGAATCCAAAAAAGATGCATATAATGTGATTAATGTATTAACAGATATTTTACCTCATGAAAAACCTAGATATTTAATGGGAATAGGTAATCCCACAGATCTTTTAGAAGGAATTTCTATGGGAATTGATATGTTTGATTGTGTTATTCCTACAAGAAATGGACGTCACGGAATGATATTTACTTGGAATGGGATTTTAAATATTAAAAATAAAAAATGGAAATACGATTGTTCCTTTTTAGACAAAAATGGGGATTCTTATGTTGATACATTATATAATAAATCTTATATAAGACATCTTTTTTTATCAAAAGAAAATTTAGGAAAAGAAATTATTTCTATCCATAATCTTTCTTTTTATTATAAATTAATAAGTCAATCAAGAAAACACATTATGAACAATGATTTCCTATTATGGAAAAATTCTATCACGCCCAATTTAACAAAACGTTTATAATCTATTTCTTTGTATATTAAGATGAAAAATTCGATAAAATCAGATGGTCCATCGTTGATGGATGATATCTTTTAATTTTTCATTTATTTTTTAATACGTTTTAAAACTACAGACAAATATTTTATTTCTTTTTTTCGAACAATTTCTAATACGATGATATCTCCTGGATGTTTCATCCCTATCATGAAAATAAGATCTGAGGAGTTATTTATTAAATGTCCATCAATACGTTTAATAACATCTCCTGTTTGCAGTCCTGCATCATATGCACTACTATGATCAATCACTTCTCCAATAAAAAATCCTTGTTGTACATTGAAGTTTTTTGATATTGTTTGATTTTTATTCCTAAGATAGGAGTAAATATCTTTCATATCCCCTCCTTTAACTCCTAAAAATGCACGTTGTACCGATCCGTATGTTTTTATATCTTTTACTACTTTCAAAACCAAATTAGATGGGACCGCGAAACTATATCCTATAAAATTTCCGGAAGAAGAAGAGATTGCAGTATTAATTCCAATAAGTTTTCCATTCATATTTAATAAGGGGCCTCCACTATTTCCAGGATTAACGGCCGCATCCGTTTGAAAAAAAGATTCGATAGATGAGGAAGGAGAAGCCTTTTCATTCAGTATTCCTATGTTTCTATTTTTTGCACTAATAATTCCCGAAGTAACAGTAGCGTTTAAATCAAATGGATTACCAATAGCAATTACCCATTCTCCTACTTGAACTTGATTAGAATCTTGAAAAGCAACAAAAGGTAAATTTGTTTCATGAATTTTGATAAGTGCCACATCTGTACTTGGGTCTGAACCTATGAGTTGAGCAGGATATATTCTTTGATCGTTAAGGATAACTTCAATGCTTTCAGCGTTATGAATCACATGATGATTCGTTACAATATATCCATCAGATGAAATGAGCACTCCTGACCCATGAAATCCATAAATATCATGTTTTTTCCCCCATTTTCTTCTACTGAAATCATCGGGAAAACCAAAAAAGAAATCAAATGGAGATAAGATCCTATTCCTTTTAGAATAATTTTTTACTTTAACAACGGCATTAATATTTTTTTGGACTATTTCTGTAAAATCAGGAAAATAAAAATGACTATGACTAAATAAAGAAGTTTTTAATGGAATATTTTGTGATTTTTGAAATGCATATACAGGATTCCATGGAAGGAATTTTTTTTCTTTTTTTTCGTAGTTTCTATATATAGAAATACTCAAAAAAGAAGTTATTACACTGCTTAATAAAACATAAAAAAACACATTTCTCATAATTTATTTGTAATTTTTTTCGATTATGATGTTATATTTATATGCATATTCATAAATATATTATTTTGAATTGTAGAAAAAAAAAATGTTAAATTTCTACTCCTATCTCAAAGATTTGTAATGTGTTATGAAATTGGATTTTTTTAAATTGCATGGAACGGGAAATGATTTTATTATTATAAATTGTATGGAAAATCATTCTAATTACCTAGATAATGATTCATTTCTGAAAAAATTATGCGATAGACATTTAGGGATTGGTTCAGATGGAATTATTTTAATTAAAAAAGATTTTCAAAGTGATTTTTATTTTGATTACTATAATTCGAATGGAAAGAAAGGGACAATGTGTGGAAATGGAGGAAGATGCGCAGTTTTTTTTTACAAAAATTATATTATCAATAATAATAAAATAAATGAAATTTATTTTCGATCTATAAATGGATTTCATGAAGGATTAGTGAAAAAAAATAATTTAGTTTCCATTAAACTTCTTGATTTAAAAAAAGAATTAATTCAAATTGAAAAAGATCACGTATTTTTAGATACAGGATCTCCTCATTATGTTTTATTTGTAGAAGAAGAAAACATGAAAAATATTAATGTTTATAAAGAAGGTAGAAAAATAAGATATCAAAAAATGTATGCAAAAAACGGAGTTAATGTTAATTTTGTAAGCATAAAAAATAACAATACGTTGCAGGTACGTACTTATGAAAGAGGAGTAGAAAATGAAACATTATCTTGTGGTACAGGGGTGACTGCATCAGTTATTGCATCATATGAAACAAATAAAATTAATTCTCATTTAGAAACATTAAAAGTTCATACGTTAGGAGGTCCTTTATGGGTTTCTTTAAAAAAAGAAAAAAATAAGTATAAAAATATTTATCTGACAGGATATGTAGAATGCGTATTTAAAGGATCTTTATATGATATAAAAAATTATGAAAAAAAATTACGTAATTGATAAAAATGCATTAAAATTTATTGAAAAATATTTAAATAGTATAGCACCAACAGGAGAAGAGGAGGAAGGACAAAAAATATGGGTAAAGTATATTACTCCATATGTAGAAAAAGTACAAATGGATTTATATGGAACAGCAGTAGGAATTATAAATTCTGATAGTCCATATAGATTACTTATTGAAGCACATGCGGATGAAATTTCATGGTATGTTAATTATATTGAAAAAAATGGAATTATTCACGTTTCTCATAATGGTGGATCTGATCATCAAATAACTTTATCTAAAAAAGTTTCGATTCATACAAAAAAAGGAATTATAGATGGAGTATTTGGTTGGCCAGCTATTCATATAAGGAAATCATTAGAAGAAAAATATCCGAGTGTAGACAATATATTTATTGATATTGGTGCGGATAGTATAGAAGAAGTTCTTAAGATGGGGGTACATGTAGGATGTATAGTTACTTATCCTGATCAATTTTTTGTTATGAATAAAAATTACTTTGTATCTAAATCTTTGGATAATAAAATTGGAGGATTTCTTATTGCAGAAGTGGCAAAAATGTTGGTAAAAAACAAGATTGATTTACAATTTGGATTGTACGTTGCAAACTCTGTACAAGAGGAAATAGGTTTTAAAGGAGCAAAAATTATAGCGAACACTATTAAACCTCATATAGCTATTGTAACTGATGTCACTCATGATACATCAAATAGTATGATAAGTAAACGAATTGAAGGAGATATTTTGTGTGGATCAGGTCCAGTTATTACATATTCTCCATCTATCAAAAAAGATATTAGAGAAATGATTATCGATTCAGCAAACAATGCAAAAATAGAATACCAAAGATTAGTTGCATCAAGATCTACAGGAACAGATGTAGATGTAATTGCTTATTCAGGAAAAGGAGTATTATCTGCATTAATATCCGTTCCTGTAAAATACATGCATACTACAGTGGAAATGGTACATAAACAAGATGTAGAAAAAACGATATTGTTAATCTATGAAGCTTTATTAAGAATAAATAATAATATGGATAAATTTTTTGTATAATTATTTATCGATTAAAACGAAAATGGATAATATCTCCATCTCGAATAAGAGATTTTTTTCCTGCTAAGAATATTTTTCCAAGCTTTTTTATTTTTTCTTCTGATTTGTATTTGATATAATCATGATAATGTATAATTTCTGCTTTTATAAATCCTTTTTGAAAATCTGTATGTATTACAGAGGATGCTTCATAGGCTGTACATGGAATAGGAATATTCCATGACCTAATCTCTTGTTTTCCTACTGTAAAAAAGTTTTGCAATGTTAATAAATTCATTAATTGTTTAATTACATTTTCTATTTTATCAAAAGAAGGATTTTTCATAGGAAAAATAAAAACATTAGATTTGTCATTTTGAAGAGATTCTTCGAATCTCTTCAAAGATGAAGAATTTATATTCTTATTTATATTTGCTATATAAATAACAGGTTTTTCTGTTAAAAAATGAAAAGTATGTTTGATATATTTTCTTTCGTAATGACTATGGAATGGAAACATTCTTATATTTTTTCCTTGTTTTAGAAAACAATAAAGATCTTTTAGAAGATTTTTGTACTTTCCTTTTTCTTTTTTTAATATTTTTTCTATTGTTTCTAAATCTTTTAATTGCATTTCTAAATCAACAATTTCTTTATCTCTAATAGGATCGATAGTTCCTTCTACATGAGATATATTTTCATCATTAAAAAAACGGATCATATGAACGATTCCATCAGTTTCTCTAATATGAGATAAGAATCTATTTCCTAATCCATCACCTTTATGTGCTCCCTTAATTAATCCTGCAATATCTATAACTTTTATTTCAGATGGAATAATTTTCATGGGATTTACTATTTCTTGTAAAATTTTTAACCTTTTATCTGGAACTTTTATCGTTCCATAATTTGGTTCAATTGTACAAAATGGAAAATTTTCTGATAAAACATTAGATCGAGAAAGTATATTAAAAAATGTTGATTTACCTGTATTTGGAAGACCAATAATTCCGCATTTCATGGTTTTTGAATTGATGTTATTATATTCATAATATTATGCATAATAAAAAAAAAGAGTTTCCGTTATGGAAACATATTGAAGAATTAAGAAAACATTTAATACATTGTTTATGTGTCATTGCCATTTGTACGATTTTTTTAATGTATAATAAAAAAATAATATTTGATCAAATTATTTTTGGACCTGCAAAAAAAAATTTTATTACTTACAAAATTTTTTATAAAATAATAAAAAAAATTCCATTATTTCCTTTTATCCCTGTTACATTTTTATCTAATGATCTAGAAATTCAAAATAGAAAAATATTTGGTCAATTTAATATGTACATGTGTACGTGTATTATTGGAGGAATAATAATATCTTCTCCTTATATTTTTTATGAATTATGGACATTTATAAAACCAGGTCTATCTAAAAAAGAAGAAAAATATTCAAAATGGATGATGATCTCAATTTCTTTTTTATTCCTTTTAGGAATTTTTTTTGGATATTATATTTTATTTCCATTTCTTATTCATTTTGGCTATTCTTTTAAAATTAGCAATTTTCCGAAAAACATATTTGATTTATCAGATTATATTTCATTGATTATACATTCTGTATTGTCTATGGGAATTACATTTTTATTTCCTTTTTTTATATACTTGTTGACTAAGATGGAATTAATATCACATATTTTTTTAAAAAAGTATAGAAAATACGCTTTTTTTATTATACTAATTATTGCTTCAGCCATTACCCCAGGAGATATATTTAGTACAATTATAGTAATAATTCCACTATTATTTTTATACGAATTAAGTATATTAATTTCTTTTTATATAAAAAAAAACAAGGAATAAAAAAACATTTTTATAAGTTTTAATATTCCTCGAATTAAAGAATAAAAGATACAAATCTTTATTTTTCATTCTTTTTTAGAAGATTGTCTGATGTTTTCTTTCCTTAACTTTTTCCTCGTCCTCGTACGGATTTTGTTCTTTGTTGGATCCTCGAGGAGCCTAACGGTTTTTTTCCTTTTCCTCGTCCTCGTACGGATTTTGTTCTTTGTTGGATCCTCGAGGAGCCTAACGGTTTTTTTCCTTTTCCTCGTCCTCGTACGGATTTTGTTCTTTGTTGGATCCTCGAGGAGCCTAACGGTTTTTTTCCTTTTCCTTGGACTTGTGTTCCAGATTCGGTCTTTTGTACTGGAATCGAAGAAGTTCCGACCAAGGGGTGCTCGGTTCCTTGGACTTGTGTTCCAGATTCGGTCTTTTGTACTGGAATCGAAGAAGTTCCGACCAAGGGGTGCTCGGTTCCTTGGACTTGTGGTGTTCCAGATTCAGTCTTTTGTACTGGAATCGAAGAAGTTCCGACCAAGGGGTGCTCGGTTCCTTGGACTTGTGGTGTTCCAGATTCGGTCTTTTGTACTGGAATCGAAGAAGACCCGAGATTAAACTTTGTAAGTTCTCTATGAAACAGACATTTTTCTAAATCATTATTATAGAATAGTATAGGATCTCTTATCCTATCTGATCCTTGATTTTGATGGATTGAAATGGATTCGATTTTATCATTATTTGAAATAATTTTTTGATCTTCTTTATTTCTGTAAAGGGAATCAATCCTTTCAATTCTATAAATTTTTTTACTACAAATCATTTTTCGTTTTTTAGGAAAAATAATTTCTCGTTTTTTCAATTTTGTAAAATTGTAAGAATCATGATTAAGATTATAGAAAGTATTTTTGGATTGATGAGGAATCCTTTGAGGAATAGAATCGGATTGATTTGTTTTATGACGATCTATATATAAATGATTTTCTATAGGATTTATTTTTTCATAAATTGAACCTATAGGAATAAAAAAAGGATATTTTTTTTGATTAATTTTCAAATTTGTTTGTACATATTTTTTTATCAATGACGTTCCTTTTTTTCCATTTTTTATTATTAAACGATTGATTTTCATTGTATTACCAAATTTAAAAATCAATCCTATGTTATGTTTCCAAAAATCAAGATAATCTCTAGATTGTCTTGCAAAAATATGATTATAAGTACTTTGAATGTTTAATCCCATATTAGGAATAATCCAGAAATTAATTCCTAAACCTCCATCCAATACTAGAAACTTATTTCTATCAGTCATAAAACATTTCGTAGAAGAAATTACATATTCTTTACCATTATATCCATCAAATTTATGAAATGCACCTCCTAATCTAAAATAGGGATCAATCATATTGTAAGGATGAGTAAAAGGATAAACATGGATCCCATTACTAATTTTTAAAAAATTTGCATTCTTGATTTTCCATCTATCATTAGTTATCATTCCTGATGATACATCCAAGAAAAAACCTAAATGTTTATTTTTATATCCTAATCCAACGTTAGAAATTTTTGGAATGATAAAATTATTTTTTTGATTAGAGAATCCTTGAAAAATATCTTTCACTGCAGGAGATAAATCCGTAGGAAAATAATTTATATCAGAAGTTCCTACTTTAATTAAATAACCATCTTCCTTCTCTTTTTTTTTAATCCCATTCTTATGGGTATTTGTTTTCGTTTTCACGATTAAATCTTTAGAAAAGACAGATGAAAAAAAAGTAAACAATAAAACAATAAAAAAATTTACGTTTTTCATAAAAGACTAAAATTTTTCTATAACTCTTACGAAGATATAAAATTATTCAAATGAATTTTTTTTGTTCTATTTTCGTATCGTTTTTCATATTTTAAACGTGAAATATCATTCAATCAATTTTTGTATTTTTTAATAAATTGTTGCATGTCTCGTTGGACATCTTTTTTTCTCAAAATTTCACGTTTATCATACTCTTTTTTTCCTTTAGCTAAAACAATTTTTAATTTGATATATCCCTTGTCGTTAAAGAAAAGTTTTAAAGGGACTAGAGTTAATCCTGGATTAAACAATCTCTTTTCAATTTTATTCAACTCCTTTCTTTTTAATAAAAGTTTTCTTTCTCGGTTTACTAAGTGATTAGATGCTGTACCAAATTTATATTCATCAATGTACATATTTGCTGAGTATAATTCTCTATTTTTCATATAACAAAAACTATTAGTAATATTTACCTTATTTTGTCTTATAGATTTGACTTCTGTTCCAAATAATTGTATTCCAGCTATATAATATTCTAAAAAATGATACTGAAATTTAGCTTTTCTATTTAGAATACTCATAATTAATTATTAATTTTGTTCCTTATAAAAAATAAAGAAACTATCATTAAAAAATAATAGTTAAAAAAATTTTATTTTAGAAATGAATGAACGTTATTTAAATGATTTATGTCGTCAAGTAAGAAGAGATATTTTACGAATGATTCACAATGCAAAATCTGGACATCCTGGAGGATCTTTAGGTTGTGTTGAATATTTTGTCGCTTTATATTTTGAGATTATGAATTATAACTCAAAAAAATTTACAATGGATGGAAAAGGGGAAGATCTTTTTTTCCTTTCTAATGGACATATATCTCCTGTATACTATAGTGTATTAGCTCGATCAGGTTTTTTTTCAGTTAAAGAACTTTCTTCTTTTAGAAAAATTAATTCTCGATTACAAGGGCATCCATCTGTATATGAAAACCTACCAGGAATACGTATTTCTTCTGGATCCCTAGGACAAGGAATGTCAGTGGCTATCGGAGCATGTTTATCAAAAAAACTTCAAAATGAAGTTGATTCTATTATTTATAGTTTACATGGAGACGGAGAATTAAACGAAGGACAAATATGGGAGGCAGTTTTATATGCTGGATCAAAAAACATCGATAATTATATTGCAACAATAGATTATAATGGAAAACAAATTGATGGGCCAACCGATTTAGTTTTACCTATGAGAAACTTAAAAAGTAAATTTGAATCTTTTGATTGGGATGTATTAGAAGAGTTAGAAGGAAATAACATAAAAAATGTTATTAATATTTTAAAACAAGCAAAAAAAAGAACAAATAAAGGAAAACCAGTAATGATTCTCTTACATACACAAATGGGGTATGGTGTAGATTTTATGAAAGGAGATCACTCTTGGCATGGAAAACATCCTAATAATGAAGAGTTAAAAAAAGCGTTAAATCAACTTCCAGAAAGTTCATTAGTTGATTTTCCAATAATGTGATAAAAAATAATTTACAATTTTTATGAAAAAATATAAAAATAAAGGATTAAAAGAAACAAGAGCAGGATTTGGAAAAGCTTTATCCGATTTAGGTAAAAAAAATGAACAAGTAGTGGCATTATGTGCAGATCTTACTAGCTCTTTATTTATGAATGATTTTTCCGAAAAGTTTCCTAAAAGATTTTTTCAAATAGGAATTGCAGAAGCAAATATGATCGGAATAGCAGCAGGATTAAGTATTGGTGGATATATCCCTTTTGCAGGAACTTTTGCTAATTTTGCCACTTCTCGAGTATATGATCAAATACGTCAATCGGTATCTTATTCAAAAAAAAATGTGAAAATATGTGCATCGCATTCTGGATTAACCCTTGGAGAAGATGGGGCAACACATCAAAGTTTAGAGGATATTGGTATGATGAAAATGTTACCAGGAATGACCGTCATTAATACATGTGATTACAATCAAACATATGCTGCTACAATAGCCGCATTTAATTATTTGGGACCGATCTATTTACGTTTTGGTCGTCCACCTGTTGCAAACTTTACAGAGGAAAATCAGATATTTGAGATTGGAAAAGCTTTTCTTTTGACAAAAGGAAAAGATGTTACTATTGTATGTACTGGACATTTAGTTTGGGAATCCTTAGAAGCTTCTAAATTTTTATATGAAAAAAAAGGATTAGAATGTGAAGTAATTAATGTACATACTATTAAACCTCTCGATGAAGAAACAATTATAAAATCCATAAAAAAAACCAAATGTATTATTACGGCAGAAGAACATAATTATTTTGGAGGATTGGGAGAAAGTATTGCAAGATTGATCACAAGTAAAAATCTTTCTATTCCACAAAATTTTGTAGCGGTTCAGGATACATTTGGAGAAAGTGGAAAACCAAATGAACTTTTAAAAAAATATAAAATTGATCGTTTAACAATTATTGATCAAGTAAAAGATATTTTATTAAAAAAAGAAAAAAATACTCATGATAGATGAATAAGGATTATAATAAAATGAAAAATTAAAATAATTTATGTCTTTCTATATTTCTAAAAAGGAAAAATCCTTATACGGATCATTATCTATTACAGGATCAAAAAGTATTTCTAATCGATTTTTAATTTTACAGGCACTTTATGAAAAGAAAATTCATTTGGAGAATCTTTCCGATTGTGAAGATACTAATGTTTTAAAAAAAAGTTTGTATAGTTCTTCAAAAGTATTAGATATAAAACATGCAGGCACTGCAATGCGTTTTTTAACTTCTTTCTTTTCTATCAAAGAAGGAAAAATAACAATTTTAACAGGATCAAATAGAATGAAAGAAAGACCTATCTCTGTTCTTGTTAATGCGTTAAAAAATTTAGGATCAAATATTTCTTATCTAGAAAAAGAAGGGTTTCCTCCGATAAAAATTATTGGGAATAAGATTTTAGGAGGGTCTATTTATGTAAAAGCCAATGTAAGTAGTCAATATATAAGTTCTCTTATGTTGATCGCTAGTAAATTTACTAACGGATTAAAAATTTTTTTAGAAAATCATATTACATCTCTTCCGTATATCAAAATGACATTTGATATATTAAGATTATCAGGAATCAAAGCCTTATGGAAAAACAGAATAATTCATATTTATCCAGGAGAAATACATAAAAAAATCTCTTTTCATATAGAATCAGATTGGAGTTCAGCTTCATATTATTATTCTATGGCTGCAATATCAAGTAAAAGTAAAATTGTTTTACGTTCATATAAAAACTGTAGTTTACAGGGAGATAAAAACGTATCTCATATATATAAAAAGTATTTTGGAATTAACACGATTTTTCATAATAATGAAATTCTTTTGACAAAAGAAAATCGTATCAATTATAAAAAATTTATTGAACTTGATCTTAATAAAACACCCGATATTGCACAAACCATTGCAATAACTTGCGCATCAATTGGAATTAAATGTTTATTAAAGGGATTAGAAACTTTAAAAATCAAAGAAACAGATCGTTTATTAGCTTTAAAAAATGAGCTTATGAAGTTTGGAGTGATTATAAATATCACAAATTCTTGTTTAGAAATTACTGATTTTATTCAGAAAAATAAAAAATCAGTAATTAAAATTAATACATATGAAGACCATAGAATGGCTATGTCCTTTTCTGCATTTGCATTGCAATCCATGTTATTAAAAATAGATCATCCCAATGTAGTTGATAAGTCTTATCCCAAATTTTGGGAAGATTTAAAAAAATTAGGATTTTCCATAACAAAATAAATCCTAAAATAAAATACTTGTATATTTATATCTCTTTGAAAAATAAATGGCCCATTCGTCTATTGGTTAGGACGTCAGGTTTTCATCCTGGAAAGAGGGGTTCGATTCCCCTATGGGCTGCAAAATAAAAAACAATTGATTTATGGCAAATCATTTATCTTCTTTAAAGAGAATAAGACAAAATCATATAAAACGTAAAAGAAATAAATATCTTTATAAAAGCACGAAAACTGCTATAAAAAAAATAATAAAAACAAAAAATCACAAGGATTTTCCTAAAGTTATTTCTATGATAGATAAATTATCGAAAAAAAATATTATACATATAAATAAGTCTTCTAGACTAAAAAAACAATTGATCAAAAAATTACGATAATATTTTTTACAATGCATAAATATGCATCAAATTGTTTTTCAAATAAAGAACCGATAGGAATTTTTGACTCTGGCATTGGAGGGTTAATTATAGCAAAAGAAATCAAAATCCATATGCCTAATGAAACTCTTATTTATTATGGGGATACTAAAAATATGCCATATGGAAATAAATCTAGAGATTTTATTATTGAAAATTCTATGAAAATGGTTGCTTTTTTTTACGAAAAAAAATGTAAAGCAATTGTAATTGCATGTAATTCTATTACATCCAATGCGTTAGAGATTATTAAAGATAAATTTAAAAGGAAAATACTGATTTTTGATGTTATAAATCCTGTGATAAAGAATAATATCTTTCTTTCTTTTAAAAAAATAGGGATCATTGCAACACCAGCTACTATTTATTCAAATTTTTATGAGGAAAAAATACGATCATATTATAATCATTTAAATATTTTTTCATTATCCATTCCTTCATTAGCTCTTTTAATTGAGAAAGGAACGGATATGAAAATAATCAAATTTTTTTTAAAAAATTACTTGAATCGTATCCAATCAATTGATGCAATTTTATTGGCTTGTACTCACTATTTATTTCTTAAAAAAGAAATTGAACATTTTTATCATGGAAAAGTTTATTTAATTGATATACCAAGAATTGTTGTACAAGAAATAAAAAATAAACTAGAAGAAAAAGGATTATTGTGTATTCATCCATCATGGAATAATTATAATATTTTCTACACATCTAGTTCTATTTCGAATTTTTTTGAAAAAAAAGTACGAAGTCTTTTTCGAAATAATATTTTTATAAAAAGGACATTGATCTGATTTAATCTTCTCTAAGTTGTGCATCTATTACTGCTAAAGTCGTTAGATTTACAATTTCTTCTATATCAGCATGCATAGGCATTATATGTACAGGCTTTCTAATTCCTAGCATAAAAGGACCTATAACTTTGAAATTTTCCAATCCTTTGATAAATTTGTATGTTAAATGACCTGATTCAATATTTGGAAAAATAAATATGTTTGATTTATTTTGAACTAGTTTTGAAAATGGAAATGAACGTTTCTGTAGTCTTTCATTTAAAGCAAAATCAGGTTGTATTTCGCCGTCTACTATCAAATTAGGATATTGATCATGTAAAAAAGATACTGTATTAGCAACTTTTGAGGAAGTTTTATTATTTGATGAAAAATTTTGACATGATAACATAGCTATATGCGGTTCAATTCCAAGTTTTTTAACCACACGAGAAACCATAATAGCAATTTGAGATAATTCTTCACTTGTTGGATTTTTAATCACTTCGGTATCTGCAAAAAATAGAAATCCTCTTTTGGATAAGATTATCATCATAGAAGAAATCTTTTTTTTCGAATCTTTAATTCCTAAAACTTTGACCACTGTTTTCAAACTTGAGGAAAATTTTTGGGAATATCCTGTAATGAATATATCAGATTCTTTTTGATCTAACATCATAGATCCAAAATATTGACCATCTCTCATCTTTATAATCGATTCATCGAAAGTAACTCCTTCCCTCTTTTTTTTATTCCAAAAAATAGAAGCATAATGTTTGATTTTTTTTTTATTTTCTTCTTTTTTTGGATCGAAAATATATTTAGATTTAATATATAAATTATTATTTATAATCGTTTTTTTTATAATGGATTCATTTCCTAATATTATCGGATCATAAATAATTCCTTCTTCAATAAGAATTTGTACTGATTTTAGAACGTTATATTCTTCTCCATTGCAAAACACTACCCTTTTAGGATTCTTACGAGCTCTATGTTTAATTGTTCTAATCATTTTACTTTCATAAGAAATCCTATCTAATAATTGCTCTTTATATACATTCCAGTCTAATATTTTTTTTTTCGCTACTCCTGAATTTATTGCAGCTTTAGCTACTGCAGTAGATACACAAGTAATTAAACGATGATCAAGAGGTTTAGGAATAATATAATCCTTTCCAAAGGAAATATTTTTTTTGTTATAGGCAATATTTACTTGTTCTGGTACAGGTTCTTTAGCAAGATTAGCAATTGCATATACTGCAGCAAGTTTCATTTCATCGTTAATTACACTAGATTGAACATCTAAAGCTCCCCTAAATATGTAAGGGAATCCTAGAACATTATTTACTTGGTTTGGAAAATCACTTCGTCCTGTAGCCATAACAATATCAGGTCTAATTTTTAAAGCGAGATTATAGTCAATTTCAGGATCAGGATTTGCCATAGCAAAAACAATAGGATTTTTTGCCATACTTTTTAACATATCTGATGTTAATATTCCTCCAACAGATAATCCTACAAATACATCCGCATTCTTAATGGATTCTTTCAAATTTTGAATAGGATATGTATCTATGCAAAATTCTTTTTTTTCATCATTTAAATCATTTCTTGAAACATGTAATAATCCTTTACTATCAAACATGAAAATATTTTTATGGTTAACTCCTAACTTTTTGTATATTCTTGTACAAGAAATAGCCGCTGCTCCAGCACCATTCACCACTATCTTTATATTATTAATTTTTTTATTAACATAATCTACAGCATTGATCAAAGCAGCTCCTGAAATAATAGCAGTTCCATGTTGATCGTCATGCATCACAGGAATATCTAATTCTTCTTTTAATCTTTTTTCAATTTGAAAAGCTTCTGGAGCTTTAATATCTTCTAAATTAATTCCTCCAAAAGTAGGAGATATCGATTTTACTATTTCTATAAATTTTTCTGGATCTGATTCATTGACTTCAATGTCAAACACGTCAATATCAGAAAAAATTTTGAATAATAACGCTTTTCCTTCCATAACTGGTTTAGATGCCAATGCCCCTATATTTCCCAATCCTAAAACTGCAGAACCGTTGGTGATGACAGCAATCAGATTTCCTTTAGAAGTATATTTATATACTTTTTTATGAGAAGCCACTATCTCTCTGCATGGTTCTGCAACGCCCGGTGAATAAGCAAGAGATAAATCTTTTTGACTATTATATTTTTTTGTTGGAGAAATTTGTATTTTTCCAGGAGGGAATTTACTGTGATATTTTAAAGATTCTTCACGCAAATCATTAATTTTTTTTTTCATTTTTTTCATACACCAAATTTTAATGATACTTGTACATTACAAGTACAATTTTTCATTCCCAAAATAAATTTTTTTCAAAAAAAAATTTATTATTTGATTTCCATCGAATTATAAGTTTATAATATCCTCTTTTTAGTTGATGTTTTGGAATAAAAATTTTTTTTTCGCAATATTTTATAATACAAAAATGTTTTGTGATATCTAAATCTTTCGAAGAAAATCGAAGTAACTTAACAAAGCCTTGAACTGTATTTTCATAATCATAAGGAAATCGAATCTCAATTCCATTATATAAAATCATAACTTTTACTTTTTCTGGAAAATTCAATACGTTGTTCTTTTCATTTATAATTTCCTGATATTTTATTTCATCTTCATAATATTTATTAGAAATCAGTTGACTTTCAACATTTGGAAAGAAAAAAGCCATATATAGAATAAATATCATAAAACAAATTATAGATAATGATATTCCAATACCCCAATTGAATTTAATTTTCATAAATTAAAAAATAAATATTCAACTATTTTTTTGATTCCCATTCCAATATTTTTGTTCCTTGAGGATCTTTTTGTTTGATAGGTTTTTCAATTTTTTTGTTAATAAAATATACGTAACTCGATATTTTTTCAATATCATTTCCCTTGATTTCTCCAGTTTTTCCAAAAGCACGCATAGTTGGGTTTTTTTTACTTCCGTTCCATATCATAGAAAATATATTTTTGTAAAGATCTTTTTCTACTCGATTAATCCAATAGTTATCTGTTAAATTTGGCCCTATATTTCCACTTCCATCTGATTGATGACAAGTAGAGCAATTTTCTTCAAAAAGTTTTTGTCCTTCATTTACCATATTTTTTTTAAAGGAAGAGGTCGATAAAGATGTTTGAGGGGTATTTTTTTCAAAAATTTTTATTTCTTGTAATTGTTTTTTGTATGAATAATCATATTCTTTATATGGATCAGAAAAATCAAACAAAAAATAAGAAAAAAAATATATACAGGAAAATACTACGGTAATGCAAAAAAGATGGACCCACCAGACTGGTAATTGATTATCTAATTCCAAAATTCCATCAAATCCATGATCAATTTTTCTTACTCCTTTATTCAATATTTTCGGATCATAAAATAAAAATTTATAAAAAGTATATAAATAATTTCCTTCATTTTTTTCTAAAATTTTCTTTTTTTCTTTTTCAGAAATAGATCGTAGTTGAATTTTGAAAATAAGATGATTAATAGATTCTAAAATAATTAATAAAATTGTTACTACAATGATAAAAAATATAGTAATAGGATCAGTCATGTATCCCAATCGATTATAACTTCGAAGAAAAGTGTATAAAGCAAATATAATCACAGATAAAAAAGAAGGAATCATAATGAAAGATGAAATTTTATACCTCATGATTTTCTTTTTTTTTATCTAAAGGAATAAAACTAATATATTCGTAATATTTTTTACTTTTTGAAAAAACATAAAATAATATAAAAGAAAAAAACAAAAGAAAAATTACCAGAATAATGGATTGAAAGATCCCGATATGTTTCTCTCCTCTAAAATAATTTTTAAAAAAACTCATTTTGAATGATTAGAAGTTTTTATATCGGTTCCTAATCTTTGTAAATAAGAAATTAAAGCAATAATTTCTCGTTGTTCTAATGGAATAAATTTTTCTTTTTCTCGTTTTTCTTGCATTATTATTTCTTCTCTCAATTTTGGATATTCTTTATAAATGTTAAAAACAATCTTTTTTGCTTGTTCATCCATGTCTTTATAAAGATTTTTTATATATTTTTCATTATATGGAACTCCTAATTTCATCATAGCTTTCATTTTTTTCTCTGTATTAGATCGATCTAGTTTATTAGATATTAACCATGGATATCTTGGCATAATAGAACCAGGAGAGGTTGATCTAGGATTTAACATATGATTATAATGCCAAGAACTTGGATTTTTTCCTCCTTCTCTCGCTAAATCTGGACCAGTACGTTTAGAACCCCATAAAAATGGATGATCATATACAAATTCACCAGCTTTAGAATATTCTCCATAACGAACAACTTCATCTCTAAAAGGACGAACTTGAGCACTATGACATCCATTACATCCTTCTCTTACAAATAAATCTCTTCCTTCTAGTTCTAATGCACTGTATGGTTTCACATTATGTATTGTAGGAACATTAGACTTAATAATTATAGTAGGAATAATTTCTATAAAACCACCAATAGCAACAGCGAGAAAAGAAAAAATAGTTAATTGTATTGGTTTTTTTTCTAACCAACTATGAAATCCTTCATTTTTTTCTTCAATATTAGGATCAACATAGAATTGAAATTTTTCATTATCAACGAAATGACCATTATAAATTGTTTTTAATACATTATATATCATAGATAAAAATCCTATGAAATAAATTAATCCTCCTATAAATCTCATTTTATAAAATGGAATAATAGCCATTACAGAATCTAAGAAGTTTTTGTGTAATAACGTACCATCCGGATTAAATCTTTTCCACATTAAAGATTGTATAATCGATCCGATATACATGGGAAATATATATAGAATAATTCCTATCACGCCCATCCAAAAATGAAAATTTGCTAACGATTTAGAATATAAATTCGTATTCCATAATTTTTTGGTTATCCAATAGATTATTCCAAATGCCATAAATCCATTCCATCCCAAAGTACCTAAATGAACATGAGCAATGACCCAATCAGTAAAATGAGCAATGGAATTTAACGTTTTAGTTGCTAACATGGGTCCTTCAAAAGTAGCCATTCCATAACAAGCAATTCCAACAACAAAAAATTTAAGGATAGGATCCTTTTTTACCTTATCCCATGCCCCTCTTAATGTTAAAAGACCATTCAACATTCCTCCCCAAGAAGGAGCAATCAACATAATAGAAAAAATTGTTCCTAACATTTGAGCCCAATTAGGCAAAGATGTATACATTAAATGATGAGGTCCAGCCCATATGTATATAAATATTAATGACCAAAAATGTACAATAGATAGTTTATAAGAAAAAATAGGTTGATTAGAAGATTTTGGAACAAAATAATACATAAGTCCGAGAATAGGAGTAGTCAAAATAAATGCAACAGCATTATGTCCATACCACCATTGCATTAAGGCATCTTGTACTCCTGCATAAATGGAATAACTTTTAAAAGATAAAAGGGATATGGGAAGTTCTAGATTATTGAATATATGAAGCATTGCCATTGCAACCCAAGTACCTAACAAGAACCAAATACTAACATATAAATGCTTAATTCTTCTTTTTAAAATACTACCTATAACGTTGATTCCATAAATGATCCAAATTAAAAAGATTAAAATATCTATTGGCCATTCATGTTCTGCATATTCCTTGCTGGTATTTATTCCTAATAAAAATGTTATCCAAGTAGAAACAATAAATGCTTGCCATCCCCAAAAATGAATCCAACTAAGAATATCACTGAAAATTCTAGTTTTTAATAAACGTTGCAATGCGTAATAATATCCAGTAAAAATTACATTTCCTACAAAAGCGAAAATTGCTGTATTAGTATGCAACATTCTCCATCTCCCAAATCCAAAAATTCCTTTTGTATCTTGCAAATGATCTCCAAATATAAACTCAGGAATTCTTGGACAGAATAATAATAAAGCAATAAATAATCCGGCCAGAAAACTAAAGAAAGCCCAAAACATCGTAGCGTATAAAAAGGCTTTTACAATACTATTATTATAATAATAGATTTTTGATTTCATTATAAAATAAATATTTTATTTTTTTTGAATTATTCATCTTCCATTAAAATTCTCATTTTTGGAGAATCAAAGTCATCAAATTGTTTTCCATAGAATAAACTAATAAGAAAAAGTATAAGGAAAAAACCACCCAGAGAAACACTTGATAAAATCATGATTATTATTATATCCATAAGTATTAATATGTCAATTTTTTTGAAACTATCCAAGTTGATACAATAGAAAAAATAATCACAGAAATAGAACTTAAAGGCATGAGAAAAGAAGCAATAATAGGTTTTAAATTTCCTGTTACGGCAAAGATAATTCCACAAACATTATAAAAAAAACTAATCAAAAAATTAAATATAACTAATTTAGTAGAGATTTTTGATATTTTTAAAAATAAATAAATTTTATGTAAACAATCTGATTGTAAAAAAGCATCACAACTAGGAAAAAAATTGGTAGGATTTTCAGATACTGCAACTCCTATATTACTTTGATTCAATGCAGCACAATCGTTAATTCCATCTCCAAACATCATGACTTTTTCTCCATTTTTTTGTAATTTTTTTACATAATTCAATTTATCTTCCGGATTTTGATTAAAAAATACTTTACTTGATTTAGGAAGGATCGATTTTAAATGGTTTTTTTCTTTATCATTATTATCTCCAGATAAAATAACTATTTTGTATTGTTTTAATGATTGAAAAATATTTTTTATTCCTTTTCGATAATAATTTTGAAATGAGAAATATCCTAATAAATTATGATTGATTGATATTGCTACAACTGTTTTATTATTTTGTTCATTATCAATATTTATGTTTAAATATTTCGTAGAACCGATTTTAATGAGCATATTTTCTACATAACATTCTAATCCCTTTCCTTCTATTTCTCTAAAATTTTTAATGGAAACATAAGTGTTGATTGATAATTCTTTTAAAAGTCGTTGACTTAAAGGATGGGTAGAATTTCTTAATAAAGAAGAAACTAGTATTTTTTCATATCTATTTAAATGTCCTACAAAATGAATACGATATTTATTAGGATCAGTCAACGTTCCTGTTTTATCAAAAATCAAAGTTCCTATATAAGAGATTTGTTCCATGGTAAAAATATCTTTAATATAAAATCCTTTTTTAGATAAAAAATTGATTATCATTCCAAATATTAATGGACTAGAAAGAGATAAAGCACAAGGACAAGTAATAATTAAAACAGAAAAAATTGTATAAAATATTTTATTTGTATTAAATATACTCCAATATATTCCTGTGAATAATGATATCAAAAAAACAAAGATTATAAAATATTTTCCCAATATGTTTACTATTGAATTTAAGTAGATGTCTTTTTTTATGTTTTTTTTACTCTTATTCCATAAAGCACTTAAATAACTATGATCTACATCCTTGATCAATTTCAAATAAATTCTCTCTCCTTTCTGTTTAGAACCAGCATAGATATGCTCACCAACTTTCTTTTTTATCAAATAGGATTCTCCTGTAATAAAACTATTATCTATACTTGCATTTCCTTTGATTAATAAAGAATCTGCTGGAACAATTTCTTGATTTCTAATTAGAATAATATCTCCTTCTTTTAAAGAGGAAAGTAGGATTTCTTTTTCTTTTCCATAGTTATCGATTTTTGTAATTAAAATAGGATAAAAGGATTTATAATTTCTTTTAAAAGAAAAAATTCTACTATTGGTATGTACTTGAAATAATTTACTTATTGATAAAAAAAAAGAGAATCCACAAAGACTATCAAAATATCCAGATCCTAAATCAAAACATATTTCATAACAACTCCAAAAGAATAAAACGATTACTCCTACAGATATGGGTAAGTTCATATTTACAATATGTTTTTTCAATCCTAAAAAAGCATATTTTATGTGTTCTATAAAAAATAGAACGAATACTGGTAAAGAGAGAAAAAACATAAAATAACGAAAAAAATATCGATTATCATAATACCAAGGATCTTGATAAGATCCAACATATTCCGGACATGAAAGAAGCATAACGTTTCCAAAACAAAAAAATGAAATAGCTAGTTTTCCGATGAAATTACGATAAAAAAAAATTTCGTTTTTTTTTTGATGGTTTGCTATTGAAGCAAAATCAGTAGAAGGAGGATACCCAATTTTATTCAGTAATTTTGCAATATCACTGATTTTTAAAAATTTATTATTGAAAGTAATCCAAATTTTTTTGTTTGGAAAATCTACTATTGAATCCAATATATATTCGTTTTTTTTGTATAAATTTTCTAATGTAGATATACAAGAACTACAATGAATATTGGGAATAAAAAAATGAATTTTTGTAACATTTTCATGATGAAAATCAATGAGTTTAACAGAAACTTGTTTATCATCAAGAATTTTATAACATTTGTTTCTTATCATAAAAAATTAAACATTATGTTTTTTTTGTATATTCCTCATATTCTTGGAAAGACATTAATCCATGATATTCATTTATATCTAAGATTTTTATTTTAATCATCCATTCTTCATAGGGATCCTTATGAAGAATTTCTGGTTGAGATATTAGTTGTTCATTGATTTCTAATACAATTCCTGATATTGGAATAAATAAATCTGATACTGTTTTGACTGCTTCAATCGTTCCAAATACTTCGTTTTTATTCATTGTTTTTCCTAGAATTTCCTCTTCAATATCTAAATAAACGATATCTCCTAATTCTTTTTTTGCAAATGCAGTAATTCCTATATATGCATATTTATTGTTTCCTACATTTTCTTGATTAATTAATTTAATCCACTCATGATTTTTACTATATCTCATAACATTATCGAAATTCATACTATTATTTAATTATAAAAAATATAAAAAAATTGAACATTTTATCGATGTTCATAAATATTATTTAATATTCAAATCGATTGTTCTTCTTTTTTTATGATAAACATTTAAAGTAAAAAATATTTTTCACTAATACAATTTTTTGTGCATTTATGAGAGATTGTAAAAACGAACATAATGAAGTAAGATAAAAAAAATACTTATCTTTGAATAGAAAGACGATTGTGATTTATTATCAAACTCAAAAAAGCAAATAGATTTCCCTATTGTTCTTTTGCAATCCTTGTTTTCAGGCTATTCATTTCAAATAGAAAGTCTTTTATTCATCAATAATAACCATAAAAGCATGTTTAAATTTAATTTTAAAACTATTCAGAAAAAAATTTTTATGGATAGTATTACACCTATAGAATTATATTTAAAGTTAAGAGACATTTTCCCAAATACGTTACTTTTAGAATTTCATGATTCTAAATTATTTAAAAATAATTCTTCTATTTTTTGTTTAAATCCAATATCAGAATTGATTTTACATGATAATGTATTGAAAATTTTATATCCAAATAAGGTACATAAACACGTTTTTATAAAAAATAAATTACATATAAAAAATTTGATAGAAGATTTTCTAGATAAATTTCATATCGATAATTATTCGATTTATTATTCTGGTTTATATGGATATTTATCTTATGATAGTATTCAATATTTTGAAAAAATTGCATTTCATGTTCCGATTCAAAAGTCATATAATATTCCTCAAATACGATTAGTATTTTATAAGAATTTAATTGTTTTTCATCATTTCTATAACGAATTACATTTTATTGAACACCAAATGGATAACGAAAAAACAACAAAAATTGATCAACTGATAGATATAGCAAAAAAGAATAAATTTTCATATTATCCATTTAGACCTGTTGGTGTTCGATCTTCGAATGTTACGGAAAATGAATATAAAAGTATGGTAAAAAAAGGAATAGATTCCTGTTTACGAGGAGATGTTTTTCAAATTGTTTTATCTCGTCAATTTCAACAAAAATTTAAAGGAGATGAATTTAATGTATATCGTGCATTACGGTTCATTAATCCATCTCCATATCTATTTTATTTTGATTATGGAGATTACAAATTATTTGGTTCTTCTCCTGAATCTCAATTAATCATTGATGATGGAATTGCTTATATTAATCCTATAGCAGGAACTATAAGAAAAACGAAAAATAAAAAAAAAAATAAAAAACTATCGAATATTCTTTTAAACGATCCCAAAGAGAATTCAGAGCATGTTATGTTAGTGGATTTAGCTAGAAATGATTTAAGTAAGAACTCTTCTGATATAAAAATAGAAAAATTTAAAGAAATTCAATATTATTCGCATGTATTACATATGGTATCCCAAGTTTCTGGAAAATTAGAAAATAATGTATCATTTATCAAAGTATTTGTTGATACTTTTCCATCGGGAACACTTTCAGGAGCACCTAAATATAAAGCCATGAAATTAATAGATGAAATAGAAAATCAAAACAGAGGAATATATGGAGGTGCTATTGGATTTTTTGGAATGAAAAATTCATATGTCAATACGGCTATTGCAATTCGTTCTTTTCTTAGCAAAGATAATATTCTATTTTTCCAAGCTGGAGCTGGGGTTGTAGCTGATTCAAAAGAAAAAACAGAATACGAAGAAGTGAATAATAAACTGATGGCATTGTTTAAATCTATAGAATTAGCCAAATTTATATGAAGTATTATGATGAAGAAAATATTAATTTTAGACAACTATGATTCTTTTACTTATAATCTTGTTTATGTAGTTAAAAAATTAACTAAAAATTCTGTAAAAGTATCAAGAAATAATGAAATTAATTTATCAGATGTGGAGAAATACAATAAGATTATTCTCTCTCCAGGGCCGGGAATCCCCGATGAAGCTCATATCTTAAAACCTCTTGTAAAAACCTTTGCATCAACTAAGAGTATTTTTGGTGTTTGTTTGGGTCAACAAGCTATTGGCGAAGTATTTGGAGCTCAATTAATTAATACAAAAAAAGTATATCACGGAATATCCAGTGTAATAAAAATTATTGATTCTGAAGAAATTCTTTTTAAAAAATTACCTAGAGAGATTATAGTCGGACGTTACCATTCTTGGATTATTTCTCATAAAAATTTTCCCAAAGAATTGAAAATAACTGCTGTTGGTAATAATGGAGAGATTATGGCACTACGTCATAAATTTTATGATGTATGTGGAGTTCAATTTCATCCAGAATCTCTTTTAACTCCATATGGAGAAAAAATAATAGATAATTGGCTCAATTAATTCAAATGATAATTACTTATGAATCAAGTATTAAAACATCTTTTTGAAGAAAAAACTTTAACAGAATCTGAGGCAAAAAATCTTATTATAGAACTATCAAATGGAAAAATAAATACTACTCAATCTATCGCTATTATATCTGTATATAATATGAGAAATCCAACGTTATTAGAAATAAAAGGATTTAAAAAAGCAATAATGGAGTTATCTATTAAGTTAAATTTTAATGATTTTAATGCTATTGACATTGTTGGAACAGGAGGAGATGGAAAGAATACCTTTAATATTTCCACTTTAGCTTGTTTTATTGTTGCAGGAACAGGAAAAAAGGTAATCAAACATGGAAATTTTGGATATACATCCACAACAGGATCTTCAAATTTATTGAAAGAACTCGGATGTCAATTTACAAATCAAGAAGATAAATTAAAATACCAATTGGATAAAGTAGGAATTTGTTATTTACATTCTCCTATATTTCATCCATGTTTGAATCATATGATGGATGTAAGGAAAAATTTAGGGGTAAGAACTATTTTTAATGTACTTGGTCCATTATTGAATCCAGGATATCCAAAAAATCAGCTATTAGGAGTAAGTAACTTAGAATTAGCAAGAATTTATAATTATTTGTATCAAGAAATGGATAGTAATTATTCTATTATTCATAGCGTAGATGGATACGATGAAATTACACTTACTAATGATGTTAAATGTTATACTTCTAGAGGAGAACGATATTATTATATGGAACAATTAGTTAATAAAAAACATGTGAATGTAAATCCTTTTGAATTAAGAGGAGGAAATAATATAAAAGATAATGTTCGAACATTCATAAATATTTTATCAGGAAAAGGAAGTATTTTTCAAAATACAGTGGTTTTAACGAATGCAACCTTTGCTTTGAATATTATGAATTGTGATAGTTTTGAAGAAAATTATAATAAAGCGGAATATGCTCTAACCAGTGGAAGAGCAAAAAATGTTTTAAAAAAATTTTTAAGTGTATGAATATTCTTGAAAAAATTTTGTATACAAAAAAAAAGGAAGTTCAAATTAGGAAGAAAATCAATCCAATTCAAAAGTTAGAAAAACATTCTTTTTTTAAAAGAAAAACGTTTTCGCTTAAAAAATCGATCGTAAAAAGTAATACAGGAATTATTGCAGAATTTAAAATCAAATCTCCTTCTAAAGGTATAATTAATAAGAATATTAAGTTAGAAAAGGTAGTTAAAGATTATGAAAATGCAGGTGTTTGCGGAGTATCAATTTTAACAGATTTTCATTTTTTTTCTGGTAAAAATGAAAACCTTGAAACATCTCGAATGTTATTAAATATCCCTTTGTTAAGAAAAGATTTTATTATTGATGAATATCAAATTATAGAATCCAAATCGATAGGATCAGATGTGATTTTATTAATATCAAAATTTTTAAAAAAAGAAGAAATCAAAAATTTTTCAAAACTTGCTAAAAATCTTGGACTAGAAGTATTATTCGAAGTACATAATGAGCATGAATTAGAGAATATTACAGATTATATAGATTTTATAGGAATTAATAATCGAGATTTAAATAATTTTTTCGTAGATCATCATCTTTGTTTCGAACTATGTTCGAAAATTCCGAAAGATTACATAAAGATAGCAGAGAGTGGAATTAATAATAAAAATCGTATTATGCAACTAAGAAAAATAGGATTTCAAGGATTCTTGATTGGAGAATATTTTATGAAGAATAGGGATCCAGGAGAAGTTTGTAAAAATTTTATTCAATCCTTAGAAAATTAAATAATATAATTTTTGATGAAGAAATGCATAATCGATTATTAAAAATAAAAATATGTGGATTAAAATATAATATTAATAAGATATCTCATTTATATCCTGATTTTATTGGATTTATATTTTATGATCAATCTCCTAGATTTGTTGGTAAATCTTTTTCTGTTCCAAATATTCCAAAAAATATATTTAAAACGGGGGTTTTTGTTAACGAAAATGAAAATTTAATAGTTGAAATATACAAGAAAAATAAATTAGACTTTATCCAATTACATGGAATGGAATCTCCTTGTTTATGTAGAAAATTATTTGAAAAAGGATTTAAAATCATTAAAAGTTTTAAAATACATAATTTTTTTTCTTTTAAAAAAATAATAGAATACATTCCTTTTTGTTCTTATTTTTTATGGGATAACAATGGAGGAAGCGGAAAAAAATTTCAATGGGAAAGAATTCAAGAATATGATGGAAATATAAAATTTTTCTTAAGTGGTGGGATTAGTTTAAAAGATATTGATAAAATAAAAAAAATATCACATCCAAAAATATTTGGCATTGATATTAATAGTAAATTTGAAATTTTTCCTGGAAAGAAGAATGAAAAAATGTTAGAAATTTTTATAAAAGAAATAAGAAGTTTATGAAATATTTTGTTGACGAAAATGGATTTTACGGGAAATTTGGAGGATCATTTATTCCAGAAATGTTAAATCATAATATTAATGAACTGATAAATACATACAATCAGAAATGTAAAAAAAATCATGATTTTCAAAAATTGTATAGAAAAATATTAAAAAATTATGTTGGTAGACCAACGCCTCTTTTTTTCTGTAAAAAATATTCCGAAATATACAATGCAAAAATTTTTTTAAAAAGAGAAGATTTAAACCATACCGGTTCACATAAAATCAATAATGCAATCGGACAAAGTTTGATTGCAAAACAATTAGGTAAAAAACATATTATTGCTGAAACAGGTGCTGGCCAACATGGTGTTGCCGTTGCAACAATATGTGCATTAATGGATTTTAAATGTATTATTTTTATGGGAGAATTAGATATCCTTCGTCAACAAACAAATGTAGTTAGAATGAAAATGCTTGGAGCTAAAGTAGTATCAGTTTCTAGTGGAAATAAAACTTTAAAAGATGCAGTAAATGAATCTATTCGTTATTGGATTAATCATCATGAAAGTTATTATCTCATTGGATCAACCGTAGGGCCTCATCCATATCCTCAGATAGTTTGTGATTTTCAGTCAATTATAAGCGAAGAAATTCAATTACAAATAGAAGAAAAAGGATATTTAAATCCTGATTATATCATTAGTTGTGTAGGAGGTGGAAGTAATGCTGCAGGATCTTTTTATCATTTTTTAAATAATAAATCAGTGAAACTTATAGCAGTAGAAGCAGCTGGACTTGGAATAAAAACAAAAAAAAATGCTGCATCTATTTGTTGTGGATCTAAAGGAATATTACATGGAAGCATGACGATGCTACTACAAGATAAAGATGGACAAGTTCTTCCTGCTTATTCTATATCTCCTGGATTAGATTATCCTGGAATTGGGCCAATGCATGCAAATCTTTTTGAAAAAAAAAGAGCTACTTTCATAAATTCTACTGATGAAGAAGCTTTGATATCAGCATACGAATTGATGAAATTAGAAGGAATTATTCCTGCTTTGGAAAGTGCTCATGCTTTGTCTGCATTAAAAAAAATTTCATTCAAAAAGAATGATATTGTCGTTATTACTTTATCCGGTAGAGGAGATAAAGATATTCATACATATGAAAAATTTTTTAAAAAATTTCAGGTTTTATGAATAAATTAAATTATTTATTTAACAAAAAAAATAAAAATATTTTATGTATTTATTTTACCGCAGGATATCCTAAAATTGACAGTACAGAAAAAATATTAAGAATATTACAAGATCTTAGAGTGGATTTAGTAGAAGTAGGAATTCCTTATTCCGATCCTTTGGCAGATGGAGGGGTAATACAAAACAGTAATAAAATATCATTAAAAAATGGAATGAATGTTTCACTGTTATTTCATCAGTTCCATGCGATCAAAAAATACATAAACATTCCTATTATTCTTATGGGATATTTTAATCAAATATATCAGTTTGGAGAAAAAAAATTTCTAAAAAAATGTAAAGAATCAGGTATATCTGGATTAATTATTCCTGATCTTCCGTCAGATTTGTTTGTAAATAAGTATCAAGTATTATTTAAAGAATATTCATTATCTATGATTTTCCTTATCACTCCAAACACCAGCTATGAAAGAATTTTATCTTTAAGTAAACTCACTAGTGGATTCTTATATTTAGTATCTTCTAATTCAATTACAGGAAATAAAAATCATTTTGGTAGTGAACAAATATTATTTTTTCAACGCATCAAAAAATTGCCAATTAAAATTCCAAAATTAATTGGTTTTGGAATTAGTGATAAAAAATCTTTTCAAACAGTATGTAAATATTCGAACGGAGGAATCATCGGCAGTAATTTTATTCAATCTATTGATGAAAAACAATTAGAAAAAAGTATCAAAAGTTATATAAATTCCATTATTTAGGAATAGAAATTTATTTGTTGTTAAATATTACATTTCCCAATCGAATTAATGTACTTCCTTTTTCTATAGCAATATGATAATCTCTACTCATTCCCATGGATAGTACGTTATGTTGGTATAATGTTTTATAATCATTATATATCTTTTGAAGATACGAAAATTCTTGAGATACTTTTTTCATGTCTCCCATTGAGGCCATCCCCATTAATCCAACGAATTTGATATATTTCATATTTTGACTTCGTTTTAATATTTCATAAGCTTCATGAGAAGTAATTCCTGATTTACTTTTTTCTTCACAAATTTTTATTTGTAACAAACAATGAATAACACGATTTTCTTTACATCCTATTTTATTAATCATTTTGATATGTTTCAATTTTTGAACACTATGAATCAAATGAATGAATGGAACAAAATATTTTAATTTATTACTTTGAATTTTTCCAATCATGTGCCATCGTATATCTTTGGGTAAAGTATGATATTTTTTTATCATTTCTTGAGTATAATTTTCCCCAAAATCTTTTTGTCCTATGTTATACAATTTTTCTAAAGAAGTAATTTTCTGATTTTTTGATACAACTAAAATTTTAACAAATGATGGTATTTTGTTTTTTATAAAAAGGTATTGATCTTCTATTTTCATGAAAATTTTTCTTCAAATTTTTTCATTACATTAATTAATACATGAACACTTTCTAATGGAAGTGCATTATACATGCTTGCTCGATATCCTCCAAATATTCGATATCCTTCTAAACCAACAATATTTTCGAACTTCCACATATTATCAAATTCTTTTTTCAATTTTTCTTCTTTCAAAAAAAATGTAACATTCATGCACGAACGATTTTCTTTATTTATTTTATTTTCAAAAAAAGTATTTCTATCTATTTCTTCATATAAAAGTTTCGATTTATATTTATTATGTTTTTCTAATACTTCTAATCCTCCTTGTTGAATAATCCATTCACAAGTTAACATAGAAGTATAAATAGAAAAAACATTCGGAGTGTTAAATATTCCATGATTTTTAAGATGTATTTTATAATCCATATAAGAAGGAATATTCTTTTTATATTTTTCCAATATTTCATGTTTTATAATTACTATTGTCATCCCAGAAGAACTGATATTTTTCTGAGAAGAGGCATAAATTAAACTAAAATTTTGAAAATTTAATTTTCTACTAAAAATATCTGAAGACATATCACAAACTATAGGGACACAAGTATTTGGAAATATTTTCATTTGTGAACCTACAATGGTATTATTAGATGTACAATGAAAGTAATCCATTTCTTCTGGAACTACATATTTATTTGTAATATAATTATATCCTTTATGTTCTCCAGAAAATAATACATTTACTTTTCCAAAAAGTTTTGCTTCTTTTATGGCCTTTTTTGCCCATATTCCTGTATTTAGATAAGCAGCTTTTTGATTCATTAAATTATAAGGAACCATAGAAAATTGCAATGTAGCTCCGCCTTGCAAAAATAACACAGAGTAATTATCATCTAGTTTCATAATTAATTTTACTAAATGCGTAGATTTTTCAAGAATCTTCCAGAAATCTTTACTTCTATGTGATATTTCAAGCAAAGACAATCCTGATTTATTAAAATTTAAGACAGATTTTGCCGATTGTTGAATCACTTCTTTTGGTAAAATGGATGGTCCTGCGTTGAAGTTATGCATTTTTTTCATACAGAGAATAATTTTTTAAAAGACTATTAAAAGATAATCCCTAAGGTATTTTTTGTCTTTTTTGTTACTTTATATCTATGATCTAAACAGTGTTTTATAATTAAAATAATATCTTTATTACCATTAATTAATAACCATATTTGTTCTTTTTTGAGTAAAGAAAATTTCCTATCTTTATAATATTTACTCAACTTTTTTCTTCCAATTATGTCAGAAGGTACAAAAAAGTCTCCTTTTCTCCATGTTCTTATTAATAAAGGAAACTGAATTTTTTCAAAATCTACAATAAAAATATTTTTTTTATATTTTATATTAGGATTTACAATAAATTTAATTTTTAAAGGAAAATTGAAATATTTAATTTCTTTAAAATTGTGAATAAAAAATATTTTTTTTTGATTTTCTGATAACATATGTTTATCAAACATAATCCAATGATCTCTATTTTTAATCATTCGATATTTATGAGAAACAATTTGTCTTCCCGACTGGGAATATATCAATCGTTCAATACTTTTTATGTCACGAAATCCGTAAGGAGAAAATAATTTAAACAAATAATAAGATAGAGGATTCAACATTTTGATTTTTTGATAAGATATTTTCCAAATAAAAGGATTTTTTTTGATTGATAAAGTTACGGAATGATAGACTTTTTTGATTTCTTGATTTATTATCATATTTTCCTTTTTTAGATGATTCATTGTTTTTTTCAATCCATTATAAAATGGATATGAATAAAAAGATGATTGATGAAAATTGAAACGTATTTTATTCCTTAAATATTTTTTATTACTATTACTACTGTCTTCTCTCCAAAAAATATTTTTTTGTTTTGCATAAAGGAATATTTCTTTTTTAGTAAAATTGTATAGAGGACGAATAAATTTCTTATTTTTATTAGGAATCCCTAATAACCCTCTAATTCCTGTTCCTCTGAATATGTTAATAAAAAAAGTTTCTATAGAATCATCAAAATGATGTGCCAATAAAATGCATTCATATGATTGTGATTTTAATAATTGATTAAACCAATCATATCTCAATTTTCTTGCTGCCATTTGTATAGAAATATGATTGTTTTTTGAAAAAGATAACGTATCAAATTTTTTTACATGACATGGAATTTTTTTTTCATAACAAAATCTTTTTACAAATACTTCATCTTGATCAGATTCATGTTTTCTTAACTGAAAATTACAATGAACAACTTCGAATTGAATGGAAGGAAGGTCAAGAAGTAAATTAAAAAGGACCATACTATCCAAACCACCACTCACAGCAATACAAACATTTTTATAATTCAAAAGAAAATTTTTTACATCTGAAATTAAACGATTATACAATACGTTGTTCATAATTATACGTTTGTTTGTTTTAAAGATGTTTTATAATAGTTTCCACTATTTGATTTTGAGATTTGTTGTTTGCATCTATCTTTTTGATAGATTGGTTATAGAAACCTATTCTGTTTGATAAATTTTTTATAATAAATTGAAATAAATCATCATTTTGAAAATGAGAAATTAATGGTCTTTTCTCTTTATCTAAAAGTAATCGTTTAAATAACGTATACGTATTTACTATCAAATAAAAAGTTTTTGAATATTTATTTAATAATTGAATATTATTATAAAAACAAGGAGTTCCTCCACCTACAGATAAAATATATTTTTCATTTTTTTGAAGAAATGTTTTTAAAATATTATGTTCTATTTTTCTAAAAAAAGGTTCTCCTTTTTTCTTAAAAAGATTTGATATGGATATTTTTTGATGACTTTCGATAATACTGTCTAAGTCAAAAAAATTAATGTTTATTTTTTTTGATAATTTTTTTCCTATACAAGTTTTTCCACTTCCCATATATCCGATTAAAGTGATTTTCATAAAAAAAACATAAAATTTATGAGTATATTTGTTTTATGAAGGACCTGGTAGCTCAGCTGGTAGAGCATTACACTTTTAATGTAAGGGTCCTGGGTTCGAATCCCAGTCAGGTCATTTTACCATCGAAATCGAACGAAGAAGATAATTCTAATACCATTGGACAATGATCTGAATAATAGATCTCTGGTAAAAGATAAGCATTTTTCATATATTTTTCCAAAATATGACTTACCATAATATAATCAATTCTCCATCCCTTATTTTTTTTTCTCGCATTAAAACGATAATTCCACCAACTGTAATGGTTTCTTGTTTTGACATAGAATCTAAAACTATCTATAAATCCCAATCTTACCAAATTTTCGATCCATTTTCTTTCTTGAGGTAAAAATCCAGAAATATTTTGATTATTTTCAGGATCGTGAATATCTATATCTGAATAACAAATATTAAAATCTCCACATATAAGAATATTTTTCATGTTTTTTTTTAATTTTTTTATATAAGAAAAAAATTTCTTCATAAAAAAAAATTTGAAAGATAATCGTTTTTCCATATTACTTCCTGATGGAAGATATATATTAATAATTGATATTCTTTTTTTATCAAAATTGATATCTATACGTAATACTCTTCCCTCTTTATCAATAGATTCTAATCCTATTCCATATTTTATATACAATGGCTTTTTTTTTGATAAAATTGCAACTCCACTATATCCTTTTCTTTGAGAGGGGAACCAATAACAATAATATTTCAAATGTTCAAATAAACTAGTATTTATTTGTTCAGGAAATGCTTTAATTTCCTGTAAACATATTATGTCTGGATGATACATATTTATCCAATTTACAAATCCTTTTCTAATCACAGATCTAATTCCATTTATATTATAACTAACAATTTTCATTTTTTTCTTAAAATTCGTTTATTACAAGGTTCATTATAAAATTTTAAAAATTGTTTTTATCTTTGTAAGAATGCATGAATGAAATGCATCAAAGAAATGTAAGATTGCTAAATAAAAGCTTATCACTTGTAAGCTTTTATCCTTTTTTCCCTATTATGGTATGGATAAACTAAAAATAGCTATTCAAAAATCAGGTCGTCTTTATGAAGACTCTATAAAAATGTTGAAAGATTGCAGTATTGAGATTAATATAGGAATAGATAAATTAAAAACAACGGCCATGAATTTTCCTTTAGAAATCCTTTTTTTAAGAGATGATGATATTCCACAATATTTAGAAGATGGGGTGGCAGACATAGGAATTGTTGGAAAAAATGTTTTGTTAGAAAAAAGAAAAAAAATCAAAATCAAAGAAACTTTAGGATTTGGAAAATGTAGATTATCTATTGCTATTCCGAAATCATCAAAATATCATGATATTGAAGATTTACATGGGAAAAAAATTGCAACAAGTTATCCTTTTTTAGTTCAAGAATTTTTTATGGAAAGATGTATTTCTGCAGAGATACATGAAATATCTGGAGCAGTTGAAATTGCTCCTGGTATAGGATTAGCGGATTGTATTTGCGATTTAGTAAGCAGTGGATCAACTCTTTTTATGAATGGACTCAAAGAAGTAGAAACCGTACTTCAATCAGAAGCAGTTTTAGCTTCTCATCTCAATTTATGTTCTTCCAAAAATATTATTATGGATAAATTATTATTCAGAATTAGAGCCGTAAAAAGAGCAAAAAATAATAAATATATTCTTTTAAATGTTCCTAATGATCGATTAGATAAAATTATATCTTATCTCCCAGGAATTAAGAGTCCTGTTATTTTACCTTTAGCAAATTCAGAATGTAGTGCTGTACATTCGGTAGTAAATGAAAATGATTTTTGGGGAATTATAGAAAATTTAAAATCATTAGGAGCTCAAGATATCCTAGTCCTACCTATAGAAAAAATTGTTTTATAATATAACACGAAAATCATACATATGATTCAACAAGTATTAAAATATCCTGATGAATGGAATCCTATCATAAAAAGAAATTATGATCAAAATATTTTTCATTATAATGTAGTAAATACGATTATAAATGATGTTAAGTTACATGGAGATGAAGCATTAAAAAAATATAGTAAAAAATATGATCAAGTAGATATTGATAAATTTCAGGTTGGAAAACAAGATTTTATTCAATCATCCCTAACATTGTCAAATTCTTTTAAAGCATCTGTTGAAAAAGCATATAATAATATAAAATTTTTTCATGAAAAAAACATTCCTAAAAATTGCAGAAAAATAAACGTTTCATCAGGAATTACTTGTTGGAATAAATATATCCCTATTGAAAAAGTGGGATTTTATATTCCTGGTGGAAATGCCCCCTTGTTATCTACAATTTTAATGTTGGGAATCCCTGCAAAATTAGCAAAATGTAAGGACATCATTTTATGTACTCCTCCAAATAAAAAAGGACAAATTCATCCTGCTCTGTTATATGTTTCTAAATATATGAATATTCATCGAGTATACAAAATAGGAGGGGCACAAGCTATAGCAGCCATGGCATATGGAACAGAAAGCATTCCTAATGTTTATAAAATTTTTGGTCCAGGAAATGCTTATGTAACAACTGCTAAACAAATTGTATCTCAAAAAAATAACGTATCTATAGATATTCCTGCAGGTCCTTCAGAAATAGTTATAATTGCAGATGAATTTGCAAATCCAAAATATGTTGCTTCTGATTTATTATCACAATCAGAACATGACGGAAAAAGTTATATTAACTTACTTACAGTAAACACAAATTTTTGGATAGATACAGTGAAAAAAGAATTAAAAAATCAATTTTCTTATCTATATAAGAAAAAAGATATTATTGAAAAATCATTAAAAAACAGTAAAATTGTGATTCTTTCTTCCTTAGAAAAGTGTATTTCACTATCTAATCAAATTGCTCCCGAACATTTAATTATTAATTGCAAAGATGCTTGTTATTGGTCTGAAAAAATTATTAACGCAGGATCCGTATTTCTTGGAAATTATTCACCAGTGAGTGCAGGAGATTATGCATCTGGAACAAATCATGTTCTTCCAACCTTTGGGTATGCAAAATCTTGTAGTGGATTATCCGTTGATAGTTTTTTAAAAAGAATTACATTTCAAAAGATATCTAAAAAAGGATTAAAAAGTCTATCAGATTGTATTGGTCCTTTATCTTATGAAGAAGGATTATTAGCACACAAAAAATCTGTTGATATTCGTGTTCAAGATTATTAATTAAAAAAATTATGAGTTACCACTATTCAAATTTTGATTTATTTTCTTTAATAAGAGATAATATCATTCATGTAGATCCCTATACATCAGCAAGAAAAGAACATAAAATAGAAAAAGAACATATATTTTTGGATGCCAATGAAAATGCGTTTGGATCAACATTATCTGTTGCTAATTCTTATCATAGATACCCAGATCCTTTTCAAACATCCCTTAAAAAAAAAATATCAGAAATTAAAAATATTCCTGTACATAATATTTTTTTAGGAAATGGAAGTGATGAAATTATTGATTTAGTTTATCGCATATTTTCTCGTCCTGGAATAGATCATTCTATCATTTTTCCACCTACATATGATATGTATGAAGTAAGTGGAAAAATTCATGGAGCAAATGTGGTAAAAATTCCTCTCACTGAAGAAAAATATCAATTGAATATGAACAAAATTGAAAATTTTTTACAAAAGAAAAATAGTAAAATTATTTTTATTTGTTCTCCAAATAATCCAACAGGAAACGATTTAAATAAAAAAGATATTGAAACCATTATTAAAAATTTTAATGGAATTATTGTATTAGATGAAGCATATATTGATTTTTCCAATGAAACCTCTTTTTCAGAAAAAATTCATAAATATCCTAATTTAGTAATTATGCAAACATTATCGAAATCTTGGGGTTTAGCAGGAATAAGAATTGGAATTGGAATTGCATCTAAATCTATTATAAAATGGATGAATAAAATAAAATATCCATATAACATTAATATGATCTCTCAAGAAATTGCCATTAAAGCACTCGAAAATAAAGATTTATTTTTCTATCATCTTAACCGATTGATCTCAGAAAGAAAATATATGGAAACCCATCTTAATAACATTTCTATTGTAGAAAAAGTATATCCAAGTTCAACAAATTTTTTGCTAGTAAAAATAAAATTTTCTTCTAAACATCTTTATCATTATTTGATGCATCAAAAAATTTTTGTTCGAGATCGATCTAACATTCATTTATGTCATGATTGTTTAAGGATTACTATAGGGACTCATAAAGAAAATCAATTTCTAATCAAACAGATTCAAAGTTACTCTCATTCAAAAAATGCATAAGAAAAAAATATTGTTTATTGATCGTGATGGAACTATTATTGAGGAATGTCCTCGTACTCATCAAATCGATTCAATTGAAAAAGTTCACTTTCTTCCAAAAGTCATCTTTTTTTTATCTAAAATATATAAAGAACTTGAATTTGAACTAGTCATGGTATCAAATCAAGATGGATTAGGTACATCAAAATTTCCAGAACAAACTTTTTGGCCGATACATGATCACATTATAAATATAATGAAATCAGAAGGAATTCAATTTTTTTCTGTTCATATAGATCAAACGTTTCAACATGAAAAAAAATCTACGAGAAAACCAGGAATAGGAATGTTAACTTCTTATTTAACAAAAAAATATGATATAGAGAAATCATTTGTTATTGGAGATCGATTTACCGATATTTTGTTAGCCTATAATTTAGGTTGTAAATCTATATGGATAAAAAAAGATGGTAATAGAAAAAATGAAGAATATTTTTATAATGGAAAAAATTTAAAAAATATAATTTCATTAATAACTGATCAATGGAATGAAATATATGAATATTTACGATTTAATTGCAGTGGACAATCTTTTTTGCAAAGAAAAACTTATGAAACTAATGTAAAAATAAATCTTTCTGTTTATGGATACGGAAAGAATGACATAAAAACTGATATTGGTTTTTTTGATCATCTTCTTAAACAAATTTCGATTCATAGTTCTATGAATATGAATATAGAAACCATAGGTGATTTATATGTTGATGAACATCATACTATAGAGGATACGGCAATTACATTGGGAAAAGTATTCTGTAATTCTTTAGGAAATAAAAGAGGTATAAATAGGTATGGATTTTTTATTCTTCCTATGGATGATTGTGTATCGACAGTTGCTTTAGATCTTAGTGGAAGAAGTGACCTTATATGGAACGTAGAATTTTTTAGAGAAAAAATTGGAAATGTTCCTACAGAAATGTTCTACCATTTTTTTAAATCTTTTTCTTTAAATGCAAAGTGCAATCTATATATAAAAGCTTTAGGAAATAATGAGCATCATAAAATAGAATCTATTTTCAAATGTTTTGCTAGATCTATTAAAATGGCAGTAAAAAAAATTACTTTTAACAAGATATCTAGTTCTAAAGGGTTGTTATAAAAAAAAAGATTTATGAAAACAATTATTATAAAATATCCTGCTGGAAATGTACAATCCGTTCTCTTTTCTCTTGAGAGAATTGGAGTAAAGGCAGTTGTAACAGACTCCCAAGAATGTATAAAAAATGCAAAAAGAATTATTCTTCCTGGAGTTGGAGAAGCCAATTACGCTATGAAATATTTAAAAGAAAAAAAGATAGATACTATTTTATACAATTTGAAACAGCCTGTATTGGGAATATGTTTAGGGATGCAATTACTTTGTAAATATTCAGAAGAAAGTAATACTTCATGTATGGGAATTTTTGATTTGTCTGTAAAAAAATTTCAATCAAACAATAAAACCTATAAAATTCCTAAAATAGGTTGGAATACCATTCATAATTTAAAAGGCCCTTTATTTTACAAAATACCTGATGGTATTTATCAATATTTTGTTCATGGATATTATGCACCCTTAGGGAAGGATACTATTGCTCAAACTGAATATATTATTCCTTATAGTGCAGCATTACAGAAAAATAATTTTTATGCTGTTCAATTTCATCCAGAAAAATCTTCTTATGTAGGACATAAAATATTAGAAAATTTTATGAATTTATAAACGTTAGTATATTAATGAAAAATAATAATATTATAGTAGCTATTGATTTAATGGATAACAAGTGTGTTCGTTTAAATCAAGGAAATTTTAACAAAAAAAAAATTTATAGTAATAATCCAATAGATATAGCTTTATTATTAGAAGATAATGGAATCCATAGAATTCATTTAGTAGATTTAGATGGTGCAAGAAAAGGAAAGGTTATTCATTGGAAAGTATTAGAAAATATAGCTAAAAATACTAATATGATCATCGATTTTGGAGGTGGAATTCATACAAAAAAAGATATACAATCTGTATTTGAAAGTGGAGCAGATATAGCTACTGTTGGAAGTATTGCAGTGAATAATCCATCTCTTTTAAAAGAATGGATCAATGTTTATGGACATGAAAAAATTCTTGTAGGAGCAGACATAAAACACGATAAAATTGCAATAGATGGATGGAAAAATATTTCTAATATTTCACTACTAAAATTTTTAAAAGAAAAAAAAAAACATGGAATTAAGTATATTTTTTGTACAGATATTTCAAAAGATGGAGAATTATCTGGGCCATCTTTTCTTTTATATAAAAAAATCATTCATCAATTTCCATCTATTAAATTAATAGCAAGTGGAGGAGTTCGCAATATTGATGATATCAAAAAATTATTAGAATTAGGATGTTTTGGAGTTATCATTGGAAAAGCGATATATGAAAATCGAATATCATTTCATGAAATTTTAGAATTGTAATTTCAAAAAGAAACGGTTATGTTAGCGAAAAGAATTATTCCATGTTTGGATATTAAAAATGGACGTACAGTAAAAGGAGTCAATTTTCAACATTTACAAGATGCGGGAGATCCTATCGAATTAGTTCGTTGGTATACTCAACAAGGAGCCGACGAGTTAGTATTTTTGGACATTACGGCAACAAATGAACAACGAAAAACTTTGATTAGTCTAGTAAAAGAAATTTCCCGTTATATTAACATACCTTTTACAGTAGGAGGAGGGATCAAAAAAGAAGAAGATGTTGAGTTACTTTTATTAGCTGGAGCAGATAAGATCTCTATTAATACAGAAGCTTTTTATAATCCAAATCTTTTAGAAAAAATTGCAAAAAGATTTGGCAGTCAATGTATTGTTCTATCAATTGATACAAAATATAAAAATCATGAATGGTGGGTATATCTTAATGGAGGAAGAATTTCGACTAATAAGAAATCTTTAGATTGGGCGAAAGAAGCCTATAATAGAGGAATTGGTGAAATATTATTGACTTCTATGAATCATGATGGAACGAAAAATGGATTTGCGATTGATATTACTAAAAATATATCTGAACAATTATCAATTCCAGTCATTGCTTCAGGTGGAGCAGGAAAATACGAAGATTTTTTAAATATTTTTAAAAAAGGAAAAGCTGATGCAGCTTTAGCAGCAAGTATTTTTCACTATAAAGAAATAAAAATTCCTGATTTAAAGATTTATCTAAAAAATCATTGTATTCCAGTAAGAAATGAAAATTCTATAGAAAGAACGTGATATGAAACAAAAAATAAATTTTGAAAATGGATTAATTCCTGTCATTATTCAAGACCAAGAAACAAACAAGGTGTTAATGTTAGGCTACATGAATCGAGAAGCATACGAAAAAAGTTTGTATGAAAAAAAAGTTACTTTTTATAGTAGATCAAAAAAACGATTATGGACGAAAGGAGAAATCAGTAAAAATTATCTTATTATTAAAAAAATATTGATTGATTGTGATAGAGATACTTTATTAATTAAAGTCGTTCCAAAAGGGCCTACATGCCATCATGGGACAGATACTTGTTGGAAAGAAAATAACAAAAAAAATTTTTTGTTTTATTTAGAAAAGATCATATCATATAAAATTTCTAAAAAGGAACAAAATTCATACACATATAAATTGTATAAAAAAGGAATTAATAGAATTTCTCAAAAATTTGGAGAAGAGTCAATAGAATTAATTATTGAATCCAAAGACAATAATAAAAATTTATTCTTAAATGAATCTGCAGATTTATTATTTCATTATTTAGTTCTTTTATATTATAAAAATATTTCTATCAAAGAAGTAATAAAAACTCTTGAGTATAGAAATTTATTAAAAAATCAGTAAAATAATAAAAAAATCGATCAATTTCATTTGATTCTATAATGTAATGCAGCATGTAAAGTATTTTTTAATAACATTACTCGAGTCATCGGACCAACTCCACCGGGAACTGGTGAAATGTAGGATGCAATTCCATTAACACTATCAAAATCAATATCACCTAATAATTTTTTAGAATTATGAATGTTATTTATTCCTACATCTACTAGAATAACCCCTTTTTTGATCATTTTTCCTTTAAGAAAATTAGGAATTCCTACAGCAATGATAATAATATCTGCATGTTTTGTATAGAATGATAAATCTTTAGTATAACTATGCGCAATCGTTACGGTACTGTTACCAAAAGTGGCTTTTCTACTCATGAGAAGACTTGTTGGCAATCCTACAATTCTACTACGACCGATAATTACGGTATGTTTTCCATGGATATTAATATTATTTCTTTCTAAAAGTGTTATGATTCCCAAAGCAGTTGCAGGAAAAAAACTTTTTGTATTTTTTAAGGATATTTTTCCAAAATTTTCAGGATGAAATCCATCAACATCTTTTTTAGGATTAATTGAGGAAATGATTTTTTCTTGATTAAGATGTTTTTCAATAGGTAATTGAATAATAAAACCATCTATCATGGGATTATTATTCATGTTATTAATAATTTCTAGTATTTTTTTTTCTTCAATGTTTTTATGAAGATGGATTAATGTTGATTGCATTCCTATCTTTTTACATTCCTGTATTTTGCTGTTTACGTATATTCTACTTGAATGATTTTCCCCTACTAAAATAATTCCCAAATGAGGAACACGTTGTTTTTTATTTACTATTTTTTTTACGATCTCATTTGAGATCTCTTTTCTTATTTTCATGGCAACTTGATTACCATTTAGTAGTTTAGTCATGTTTAACTGGTATTTTTTTTGTTATTTGAATAAAATCTTTGAAAGATAACTCTTCTGCTCTTTTATTGAGGATGAAAGAATCGTTTTCAATATTTAAAATATATTTTAGAGATTTCAAAGAATTTTTTATCTTTTTTCTTCTTTGATTAAAAGCCATTTTAACACATTTAAAGAATAATTTTTTTTGATAAAATGAAAATAATTGATTTTCTTTTCTTCTTAAAAAAATTACTGATGAGTGAATTTTTGGTATGGGATAAAAAACATTTTTTTTAACAGTAAAAAGATATTTTATATCATAAAATGTTTGTGTTAGAACCGAAGAAATTCCATATAATTTTTTTCCTTTATGAGACATAATTTTTGTTACAAATTCTTTTTGAAACATCCCTATGCATTCGGGAATATAATGACTATATTTTATTATATGTAATAATATTTTTGTAGAAATTCCATATGGAAAATTTCCTATTAATGCAAAATTTTTTAATTGATTTTCATCAGGATTCCATTTTAAAAAATCTTTATTAATTATTCGATGTTTAGAAATTGAAAAAATGTTTCTTAAAAAAAAAGATAATTCTTTATCAATTTCGATTAAAAACAAATTATTGGATATTATCTTTAATAGTTCTTTGGTTAACATTCCTGTTCCTGGTCCTACTTCAACTACTGTTTTATACTTTTCAAAAGTGAGATATTTGACAATTTTTTTTGCTATATTTTTGTCCTTTAAAAAATGTTGACTCCATTTTTTTTGATTCATAGAATAACGAATGAATTTCACGAAAATGTTTTGTAATATTGTATCTTGTAATGGAATAAGAGATATAATAATTTTATTTTTTGGTTATGATAAAACCATACTTTATACGTAAAAATATAGAAAAAGTTCTAAATGGTTTAAAAAAAAGAAATTTTAAAAAAATTTATTTAATAGATAAGGTATTGAAACTTGATGAAGAAAAAAAAAAGTATCAACATATTTTTAATAAAATATTGGAAAAAGAAAATTCCTTATCCAAAGAAATAGCAATTTTGTTAAAAACAAAAAAAATTGATCAAATTGAAATATTAAAAACACAATCTTTTTTTTTAAAAAAGAAAAAAAAAGAGATCAACTTTCAATTGAAAGAAACAATTAATATTCTAGAAAAATGTTTATATCAAATTCCTAATCTTCCTGATAAATTAGTCCCAAATGAATTTGGAAAATGCCATATTATTTATCAATATAATCCTGATATAAAAAATGTTTGTATTGATAATCCACTTCCTCATTGGGAGTTATCAAAAAAATTTCCTTTATTTAATTTAAATATAGGATCAAAAATATGTGGATCTGGTTTTTCCGTTTATATAGATAAATGTGCTAAACTACAAAGATGTTTAATTCAATATTTTTTGGATAAAAACGAGGAAAATTTATATAAAGAATATAGTTTACCTTATCTTGTAAATCAATCATCAGCTTTTTCTACAGGACAAATTCCTGATAAAGAAAATCAAATGTATTTTATAGAAAAAGATAATTTTTATCTTATTCCAACGGGAGAAGTCCCGTTAATGAATTGTTATAGAGATCAAATATTTTCATATTTGGATCTCCCTATTAAAGCGACCTCTTATACTTCTTGTTTTAGAAGAGAATCTGGATCTTATGGATTAAAAGTAAGGGGATTGAATCGATTACATCAATTTGATAAAGTTGAAATTATTCAAATAACCACATCAAATTCTTCATCGATTTCATTAAAAGAAATGATAGAGCATATTAAAAATATTCTTAAATCCCTATATTTACCTTTTCGTATTATCCTTTTGAATGGCAATGAACTGGGATATTCTTCTTCAATTACTTATGATTTTGAAGTCTATTCTTTTGCACAAAAAAAATGGTTAGAAGTTAGTTCAGTTTCGAATTGCACTAATTTTCAATCTCATCGATTAAATATTAAATATAAAAATCCAAAAGGAAATATTGAGTATTGTCATACACTTAATGGAAGTTCCTTAGCCTTGCCAAGGATTTTGGTAACTTTGTTAGAAAATAACCAATCTTACTATCATATTAACATTCCTAAAGTTTTAATTCCTTATACAGGATTTGATAGTATTAAGTAAAATGTTGTTTTCATGAAAGTTATAGAACATATAGAAAAATCAAAAAAAAACTTATTTTCTTTTGAAATTATTCCTCCTTTAAGAGGGAATGATATTAAAAATATTTTTTCTACATTAGATCCTTTAATGGAATTTCATCCTCCTTTCATTGATGTAACCTCTCATCGAGAAGAATTTATTTATGTAGAAAGAGAAGATGGATTGTTACAGAGAAAAAAAATTTCAAAACGACCAGGAACTGTAGGAATTTGTGCAACTATTATTAATAAATATGGAATTGATGCCGTCCCCCATCTTATTTGCGGTGGATTTAATAAACAAATGACAGAAAATACATTAATAGAATTAAACTTTTTAGGAATTGATAATGTATTTTTACTTAGAGGTGATCCATTAAAATCTGAAAAAAGCTTTTTTGCTTTAAAAGATGGTCATAAATATGCTGTTGATCTCGTAAAACAAGTAAAAAATTTAAATACAGGAAAATATATTGACTCCTCTTTTGCAAAAGAGGAGAATCATCCTTCCTTTAATTTTTGTATAGGTGTTGCAGGATATCCAGAAAAACATTTTGAAGCACCTAATATAGAGAGTGATTTATTTTTCTTAAAAAAAAAGATAGAAGCAGGAGCAGATTATATCGTGACTCAAATGTTTTTTGATAATGAAAAATATTTTTCTTTTGTAGAACAATGTAGGATCGAAGGAATATCGGTTCCGATTATTCCTGGAATAAAACCAATTTCTTCAAAAAGACAATTAAATATTCTTCCGTCTCGTTTTTATTTAAATATTCCCAATGAATTAGTTAAAGAAATTGATAAAGCAAAAAATAAAGAAAGTGTTTTTCATATTGGAATTGAATGGGCAATTCATCAATCTAAAGAATTAAAAAATTATGGGGTAAAAATTATTCATTATTATACCATGGATAGACCGGAAAATATCTATAAAATTGTTCAAGCTATTTATTAATCGATAATGATCAAGATATATACAAAGTATTTTTTATGACTTGAATGAGATCATTTTTATTAGGATACCAATCTTGTACGAGATTAGAGGAATATGGGGCGGGTGTATCTGGTAAAGTAATTCGTTGAATAGGAGCATCAAGATAATCAAATGCTTTATTTTGTATAAAATAAGCAATTTCTGATGAAACTGAAGCAAATGGCCAAGATTCTTCCAAAATAATTAATCGATTTGTTTTTTTTACAGAAAAAAAAATGGATTCATAATCCAATGGACGTATTGTTTGAAGATCTATGACTTCTACGCTAATGTTAGAATCGTATTTTAATTTTTTTGCTACCTCTAACGCAATCTTGATAATTTTTCCAAAAGATACAATGCTAATATCTGTTCCTTTTCTTTTTATATCAGCTTTACCAATGGGTAAGATATATTCCTGATCTGGAACTAACATTGTATCTCCATACATTTGTTCGGATTCCATAAATATAACAGGATTATTATCTCTTATAGAAGATTTTAATAATCCTTTAGCATCATAAGGATTACATGGAATAACAACTTTTAATCCCGGACAACTTGCATACCAACTTTCGAATGATTGAGAATGAGTAGCTCCTAATTGGCCTGCAAACCCAGTAGGACCTCTAAAAACAATCGGAATTTTCCACTGTCCTCCACTCATATAACGTATTTTAGCTGCATTATTAATAATTTGATCCATTGCTACTAAAGAAAAATTAAAAGTCATAAATTCTACAATTGGTCTACATCCGTTCATGGCAGAACCAATTCCTATTCCAGAAAATCCTAATTCTGATATTGGAGTGTCAATAACTCTTCTTGATCCAAACTCTTCCAACATTCCTTTAGATGCTTTATATGCACCATTATATTTAGCGACTTCTTCCCCTATCAGGTAAACGCTACGATCTCTTCTCATTTCTTCACTCATTGCCTCTTTAATGACTTCACGGAAAGTTTTTTTTTTCATAACATAAGTTTATTTAATCATTTTAATCAAATTAATATGTAATAAAGGAAATGAAAAAATTAATGTTGATTGAATTTTTTTCAGATTCTTTTTCTATTTATTTCTTTGATATTTATTTGTTTTCTAATTTGGTTCATTTTTAGAATATATTAGATAATTGCTTTTGAAGGAAAAATCGTTTATTTGAATTAAAGTAAATCCATTATTTACGTATTAAAAAAATCATACGTAAAATTCATAGAACTACTATACAATTGTTTTATTTTCTAATGAATTTTTTTTTCTATTAAAGTTAGAAGAACCTAATAATTAATGGGAATGTTTTTCAATTTTATTAAAAATAAATAATAAAAAACAAATAGAAAACGATCAGATATTCTGATTTTCGAAAATTTATAATGAATTATCAATTCGATTTGATTCTCTTATTTATACTATTCAAATTTGTTTATTCCATTTTTTTAAAAAAGTAAAATTATAGGATGAAATAAAAAAAATTCTGTGTTAGAACCATCAGAAAATTATGAATTTTTTCGAAAAGGAAAATTAAGATGGATAAAAAATAATGAATATTTTTAAATATCAATTATTAGTAAATAAGTTTAATGAATTTTATGAATGATCTATGAATCTAACAAAATACTATAGAATGGATTAATGTTTTTTTTCAAATTTTATAAAACTATAATCATACATATTTTTTTGATCTTTTTCATAAAACCATTCATAAATTTTTTTCCAATTTTTGTATTTTATTTTTGGAAATTTTGTATCTCCTATAAAATCTTTATGAATTAAAGTTAATTCGATCGTATGAGCCATTTCAAAAAAAGTAACATAAGTCTTTTCTCCACCTATGATAAATAATTTCTTTAAAAGAAAATTATTGATCTCTCTTACAGAAGAGATAAGGATCCCTCCACTTTTTTTAACATTATTTTTTAATGCATTCGAATTACTATTTGTTAATATAAGTTTTCTTCTTTTTGTAAGAATTTTTCCTACAGATTCAAATGTATTTCTACCCATTAGAATGGTTTCTCCTAAAGTAAAATGTTTAAATCTTTTTAAATCATTGGGTAATTTCCACATTAGTTGATTATTTTTTCCTATAAATCCATTTCTAGAAACTGCTGCAATGATTATTATTTTCATGTTTTATGAATTGAATTTTTTTTTATATTTTTATTAACATGAACATTTCATTTAAATATAATCCGAAATCTGTTGAAAAAAAAATTTATCATGAATGGATGAAAGAGAACTGTTTTTCTTCATTTCCAGATAATAAACGTATTCCTTATTCTATTATAATGCCCCCTCCTAATATAACAGGAATTCTTCATATAGGACATATGTTAAATAATACCCTACAAGATGTTCTTATTCGATATGCAAGAATGAACGGATATAATTCCTGTTGGATCCCAAGTACCGATCATGCTTCTATTGCAACGGAAGCAAGAGTTTCCTATGAATTGAAAAAAAAAGGATTATCGAAATTTCTTTTAGGAAGAAAAAGGTTTTTATCTCATGTTTTAAGATGGGCTAACAAACATCAAGAAATTATTTTTGATCAAATACGTCAAATCGGATGTTCTTGTGATTGGAATCGTGTTCAATTTACAATGGATAAAAATTTATATGATTCAGTAAAAAAATGTTTTATCGATTTATACGATCAAGGATTTATTTATCGAGGATATCACGTTGTGAATTGGGATACACAAGCGAAAACAACAATTTCTGATGAAGAAGTCATTTATAAAGAACAAATGGATAAATTGTATTATCTTACCTATAAGATCAAAAATGAAAATTATCATGTAACAATAGCGACTACACGTCCTGAAACTATTTTTGGAGATACCGCTATTTGTTATCATCCCTGTGATAAACGTTTTTTTCATTTAAAAGGAAAAAAAGCAATAGTTCCTATTATTAATAGAGAAATTCCAATTATACAAGATTCATGTGTGGATAGACAATATGGAACGGGATGTTTCAAAGTGACTCCTGCTCATGATAGAAAAGATCAAATTTTATATAAAAAATATAAATTAAATATTATTAATCTTTTCCATGAAGATGGAACAATGAATGAAAATGCATTGCATTATCAAGGTTTGGATCGATTTGAAGTGAGAAAAAAAATAGTTCAAGAGTTAAATATTTTGGGTTTTTTAAAAAAAATAGAACCATGTATCCATAAAATAGGATTTTCAGAAAGGACTTCTACAATTGTAGAATATCGATTATCTCTTCAATGGTTCTTGAAAATGAAAAAAATATCTATTCCTGCAATAGAAGCCGTAAAAAATGGAGATATTCAATTTTATCCTGAAAAAATGAAAAAAAATTATATTGAATGGATGGAAAATATTCATGATTGGAATATTTCTAGACAATTATGGTGGGGACATAGAATTCCTGTTTTCTATTATGGAAAAAAAATGAATGAGTTTGTTGTTGCTGATAGTTGGGAAAATGCTTTGAAAAAAGCAAGAAAAAAAACTAATAATCCAATGTTAAAGGATCTTTTTCAAGAAAATGATGTGTTGGATACTTGGTTTTCTTCTTGGATTTTACCAATTACTTTATTTGATGGGATTAATCATCCAGAAAACAAAGAAATATGTTATTATTATCCTACTGAAATCATCGTTACAGGATATGATATATTATTTTTTTGGATTGCTCGTATGATTATATCCGGATATTTTTTTATGAAAAAAAAACCATTTAGTAAAGTTTTTTTTACTGGAATTATGAGAGATTCTAATGATAAAAAAATATCAAAATCTTTAAACAATTCTCCTAATACTATAAAATTGATTGATCAGTATGGAGCTGATTCCTTACGTTTTGGGTTAATGTTAAAAAATAGTGCAGGTAAAGATTTTCACTTTGATGAAAAAATTTGCTTGCAAGGAAAAAATTTTTCCAATAAAATATGGAATGCTTTCCGATTAATAAAAAGTTGGACTTTTGACGAGAAAGAGGAAGAAGATGGATCAGAATGCAATAAAATTGCTTGTAAATGGTTAAAAAATCGTTTTTATTTTATTTTAGAAAAATTTGAAAAATTTTTTGTAAAATACAAATTAGAAGAGTCCTTAATGATAATTTATAAATTTGTATGTTTTGATTTTTGTTCATGGTATCTTGAGATAATAAAACCAATAAAAAATAAAAAAAAGATCTCCAAAAAAACTTATAAGAATACCATTCTATATTTCGAATATATTTTGCAATTATTACATCCATATATGCCTTTTATTTCTGAGAAAATTTGGCATCTTCTCAAAGAGAAAAAAAGAAAAAAATTTCTGATATCTTCTCATTGGCCAAAAAGAAAATCATATGATAATAATATTATAAACTCTTTTGAAAAAACAATGCAAATAATCTCTAAAATAAGAAATATAAGAAAGGAAAATAACCTTCCATTTAAAGAAAGGTTAGTTTTATTTTTTATGAGAAAAATAAAAAAAAATGAATATGATTCTATTATCTTAAAATTGGCAAATATATCAAATATAATTTCTGTTGATAAAGAACCCAAAGGTTCTTCCTTTTTTTCTTTTATATTGAACTCAGAAAAGTTTTTTTTATTTCATGAAAATAAAAAATTTTCTAATAATCATAATACAATAATAAATATTGAAAAAAAGATCAAATATTTTTATGGATTGTTGTCAATAATTCAAAAAAATTTATCAAACAATGAATATATTCGTTCTGTTCCGGAATATATTTTTTTAAAAGAAAAAAAGAAGGAAAGAGATACATTAAAAAAAATTATACAGCTTAAAGAACACTTAAAATATTTGTTAAATAATGAAAATATATCTTAATTATCATCCCATTTTTCACTACTTCCTCCACCTCCAAAATTTCCACCATCACCAAATCCATCAAATGAATCTTCATTTTCAGAAAAATTTTTATAATTAGAAGAAAAAAAATGAGTCATCATAAAAGTATCAAAAATTGAGAAATTCATACAATGTCTTCGACATAAGAAATACATTATCATAATGAATAGTATTCCATATAGAAAAATCATATTCAAATTTTCTTTTTGATTATTTTTTTTTATAAAATTGTTTTTTAATATTGAAAATATTTCGTCAGTACAAGAATTAATAGCTTGATAATATAATTTTTTTTTTAAATATGGTTTTATATTATTTATAATTTGTTTCGTTAATAAATCCGTTATGTATGGTTCAATCCCATATCCGTTCTGTATGGATATTTTTCTATCATTGATAGATAATAAAATCACAATTCCATTATTTTTATAATATTTTCCAATTTTCCATTTTTCTCCCCATTTTTGAGAGATAACATTTGGATCTTCCCCATGAAGATCTTGAACGATAGGAACAAGAATTTCTGTAGATGTTTTACGATAATATTGAATTAATTTTTTATTAAGTGTATTGATTTCTTTTTTTGATAGAACATTAGCATAATCTTGAATAGGATATATTGGTTTTGAAGGTTTATCAGGAATCAAAAATTGACTTTGTCCCTGATTAATGGCAAGGAATATGCACATGATATTCATGATTATTTTTAAATACATAATAAAAACTTTATCTTTTAAAAGATTCTTTCAATTAGTATGCAAAGTCAACTATTGGAGATTTTTCTGAAGAAATTTGTGATTTAAAATATCCTTTTTCTTGAAATTCTTTAAAAAAATTAGCAATCATGATCTTTGGGAATTGATTTCTATACGTATTAAAATTATTGACTTGATCATTAAATCGATTTCTTTCTACATTAATTCGATTTTCTGTTCCTTCTAATTGATTCTGTAGTTCAGAAAAATTTTTTGTGGATTTTATATCAGGATAGTTTTCGACTGTAAGAATGAATTGATGAATAGAATGACGAAAATCCTCCTGAGCTTTCTGAAAATGATCTATTTGATTTTGATTTAATTTATCTGGATCAACTTGAACAGTACCCATTTTTGCTCTAGATTGTGTAATTTTATTTAATGTATCTTTTTCAAAATAAGAAGCCCCTTTTACTGTATTTACTAGATTTGGAATTAAGTCAGATCGTCTTTGATATACATTTTCTACTTGACTCCATTGTGTTTTTACATTTTCATTTAATTTGACTAGATTATTATAAATATTCACCATCCACCATCCAATCATAAAAGAAAAAGTAAAGATGAATAAAATAATTTTCAAACTGGATTTTTTCATAAATTATGATTTTTCATATCTATAAAAATCTCTTCATGATTGAAAATAAATTCACATTCCTTTATTGCATTTTCATCATTATCGGATCCATGAATGGCATTGGACTCAATAGAAGAAGCATATAGATTACGAATCGTCCCTTTTTTAGATATTTTAGGATCCGTATGTCCAATAATTGTTCTAAAATCTTTTACTGCATTTTTTTTCTTCAATATCATAGACACCACTGGTCCAGAAGACATGAATCTTACTAGAGACATAAAAAAAGGTTTATTTTGATGTTCTTTGTAAAATGTTTTATATTCTTTTTCTGTAAATTTTTTCATTTTTAGTGCAATTAAATGGAATCGATATCGATAAATATGTAGGAGAATAGGAATGATATATCCTTTTTTCACTGCATCTGGTTTAATAATAGAACATGTTATATTTCCTAATAAATGAGATATGAACATAATTTTTCATCGTCAAATAAATGATCGTAATATAAATGGAAATTTCTATATTAAAAAAATATGAATGATAAAAGATATGAGAAATATTTTTTTTCATATACAAAAGGGAGAATGTCTTTCAATTCGTTTAAAAACATGGTAATAAATGATTATAAATTAGCGAGAATTAGTCGTGAAATGAGTATAATTGGTCGAAAGGAAGTATTGAATGGAAAAGCAAAATTTGGAATATTTGGAGATGGAAAAGAAATTCCACAATTAGCGATGGCAAAAGTTTTTAAAAATGGAGACATCCGTTCTGGATACTACAGAGATCAAACGTTTATGCTTGCGATAGGTGCTTTAACTACTAAAACCTTTTTTTCACAATTATATGCGAATTCTGATATAGAATTGGAACCAACTTCTTCTGGAAGAATGATGACATCTCATTTTGGAACACGATTTTTGAATAAAGATGGAAGTTGGAAATATCTCGTCAAACAAAAACATTCTATTGCTGATATTTCTTCTACGGCCTCTCAAATGCCAAGGTTATTAGGATTAGCTCAAGCATCAAAAATTTATAAAAAATTAAACAACTTAAAAGAAACACACAAAAAATTTTCTCATAATGGAAATGAAGTAGCTTTTGGTACTATTGGAAATGCTAGTGTTTCAGAAGGGTTATTTTGGGAAACATTAAATGCTGCATCAGTTATGCAAATACCTCTTATTATCTCTATTTGGGATGATGAATATGGAATATCTGTTCCTAATAAATATCAGTTTTCAAAAAAAAACATTAGTGATTTATTAACTGGATTTCGTAGAAATCAAAAAGAAAAAGGAATTGAAATTATAAGAGTTAATGGATCGGATTACATGAAATTAATCAGTGCTTATGTAAATGCAGAACAAATAGCACGTTATGAATACGTTCCAGTGATTATTCATGTTACAAATTTAACACAACCTCAAGGACATTCCACTTCTTCTTCACATGAACGTTATAAGTCAAAAGAACGATTAGAATGGGAAAGAAAAAATGATGGATTAAAAATATTTAGAGAATGGATTTTGAATTTTCATTTAAAAAATGATGGAAGAATTAAAAATATCGCGAATCTTCATCTTTTAGAGAAATTGGAATTAGAAGCAAAGAATTATGTTATACAAGAACAAAAAAAAGCTTGGAAAGATTTCAAAAAACCAATTAATCAAATAAAAGAAGAAGTCTTACATATCTTAAAAAGAATACAAAATAATTGTTATGAACAAAAATGGATTCCAAAATTTATAGATAAAAATATAAAGAAGTTAAATCATTCTATTTCCATTCCAAACAAACGTTCCATATTTTGTATTGTAAGAAAAATTTTATATTTATTAGAGAATAATTATGAAAAAAAAAATTTAATAAAATGGACAAAAAAAAGATATCAAGAAGAACAAAATAATTACTCTTCACATTTGTATAGTACCTCCAAAAATTCCTATAAAGAAAAAATAGAAGTTTTTCCTTTATACAATAAAAAAAATGTTCAAGTGGATGGTAGGATCGTGTTAAGAGAAAATTTTGATAAACTTTTGGAGTTACATCATGATTTACTCATCTTTGGAGAAGATGTTGGAAAAATGGGAGATGTCAACCAAGGATTAGAAGGGTTACAAAAAAAATACGGAAAAATTAGAATTTTTGATACAGGAATTCGTGAATCTACTCTGATTGGTCAAGGAATTGGATTAGCCATGCGTGGTCTTCGTCCAATTGTTGAAATACAATACATCGATTATCTTCTTTACGCATTGCAAATTATGAGTGATGATCTTGCTTGTTTGCAATATAGAACAAAAGGTGGACAAAAATCTCCCGTTATTGTTAGAACAAGAGGGCACCGTTTAGAAGGAATTTGGCATTCAGGATCTCCTATGGGTGGGATTATAAATTATTTAAGAGGAATTTTGGTTCTCGTTCCAAGAAATATGGTAAAAGCTTCAGGTTTTTATAATATGTTGTTATCATCAGATGATCCTGCTTTAGTAGTAGAGTGTTTGAATGGATATAGGATTAAAGAAAGATTACCTGATAATTTAGGTTATTTTAAAACTCCTATTGGAATTGTTGAAACTACTCGAAAAGGAAAAGACATTACTATGGTAACTTATGGATCTACTTGGAGAGTAGTTCACAATGCGGCCGAAGAATTAGAACGAATTAATATAGATGTTGAAATCATTGATGTACAATCATTGATTCCTTTTGATTTACAAAAAGATATTGTAAAAAGTTTACAAAAAACTCACAGGTTATTAGTGATAGATGAAGATGTTCCAGGTGGTGCTTCTGCATATATTTTGCAAAATATTTTAGAAAAACAAAAGGGATATTATTATTTAGATTGTCCTCCTATAACAATAACAGCCAAAGAACACCGGACTCCTTATGGATCAGATGGAGATTATTTTTCTAAACCTTCCGTTGAAAATGTTGTGGAAACAACTATAGATATGATAAAAAAAGATTAAGTATTATTACATATGAAAATAGAAAGAACCTTACATTCAAAAATTAAAGAAATGGATTTTAAGAATATTTCTTTTGGAAATCATTATTCGGATCACATGTTTTTTTCTGAATTTAAAGATGGAGAGTGGAAAAATTCTATAATTAAACCTTTTTCAAAAATTTTGTTTTCTCCGGGATCTCTTGTTTTTCATTATGGACAAGCAGTTTTTGAAGGAATGAAAGCATATCGAGATAAAAAAGGAGAGATTTTTTTGTTTCGTCCAGAAGAGAATTTTAAAAGATTTAATCAATCTGCTCAACGTTTAGAAATGCCATCCATACCAAAAAATATTTTTATGAATGGATTGAAAAAATTAATTGACATAGATCGTGATTGGGTGCCTAATGATTATGGCCATTCTTTATATATTCGTCCATTTATGATTGCTACAAGTGGGATTTTATCTGCAAAACCTTCAAAAAATTACATGTTCCTTATTATTTCTACTCCTGTAGGATCTTATTATTTAAATTCATTAAAAATAAAAATAGAAGAACAATATAGTCGATCCTCTCCAGGAGGTGTTGGATTTACTAAAGCTTCTGGAAATTATGCTGCATCCTTTTATCCAACTAGGTTAGCTAATGAACAAGGATTTGATCAATTGTTATGGACAGATTCTTCTACTCATACAAAAATAGAAGAAGCAGGAACTATGAATGTATTTTTTTTTATGAAAGATAAACTTATTACTCCTAAAGCTAATGATAGTATATTAAGAGGAATTACATGTAATAGTATTTTGTCTTTATCAAAAAAAGAAGGATTATGTGTTGAACAAAGAGATATCAATATCTCTGAAATTATAGAAGGATTACGAAATGGAGAATTACAAGAAGCTTTTGGATGTGGTACGGCAGTAGTGATAAGTTCATTTAAAATGATTAGTTATCAAAATAATATTTTTCATTTTCCTAAGATTTCTAATCACAAAAGATTATCTTTTCGTTTAAAAAAGAAATTACTAGATATTCAACATAATTTATCAGAAGATCCTTTTGGATGGAGAGTCAAAATAAGAAGATATTTTTAAAATAATTTTAAAACGTTTATTCATATGAATGATAATTTTCAATCAGTGGAAAAAACGGTAAAAGAATCAATTATCCACATATATAATACTATTCCATGTCCCAAACTATATTTTCAGTATACTAAAAAAACATATAAAGGAGATATAACTTTAGTATTATTTCCTTTATCTAAACAATTACATCGACCTATAAAAGAAATAGGAGAAAATATAGGATTATACGTAATGGAAAAATTCAAGAAAAATGTTTTTTATTCTATTGTTGGAGGGTTTTTGAATTTTATCTATCAAAATGACTATTATCTTTTTCTTTTAAAGAAAATGATTCATCCACGTTTTTATCAGATTACTATAGATAAAACAAAAAACATCATGATAGAATATTCGTCTCCAAATGCAAATAAACCTCTTCATTTAGGACATTTAAGAAATATATTAATTGGTTCTTCTATTGCAAATATTCTTAAATTTGTTGGAAATCATATTATTCAAATTCAAATGATTAACGATCGAGGTATTCATATTTGCAAATCTATGATTGCTTGGAAAAAATTCGGTCATGGAAAAAATCCTACAAATAATAAAATGAAAGGAGATCATTTTGTAGGAAAATATTACAATCTATTTAATCAAATTCATCAACAAGAAGTTGAAGAATTAATACAAAAAAAACAAGAAAATCAAAGATTAGATACTTCAATTTTGAAAGAAGCAAGGATTTTATTAAAAAAATGGGAAGAAAAAGAGGTTGAAACTAGAAATCTTTGGAAAAAAATGAATAGATGGGTTTATGATGGATTTTCAGAAACTTATAAAAAGTTAGGAGTATACTTCGATAAAACTGAATATGAAAGTAATATTTATAAAATAGGGAAAAAAATTGTTCAAAAGGGACTGAATCAAGGATTGTTCTTTAAAAAAGAAGATGGATCAATTTGGATCGATTTAGAAAAAGAAGGATTTGATAAAAAACTATTATTGCGATCGGATCAAACTTCTGTATACATGACTCAAGATTTAGGTACGGCTATAGAACGTTTTCAAAAATATAATATTCATAAATTAATTTATGTTGTTGGAAATGAACAAAACTATCATTTTCAAGTTCTTTTTAAAATTTTAAAATGTTTAGGATTTCCATGGGTTCATAAATTATATCATCTTTCATATGATATGGTAACTTTACCTGGTGGAAAAATGAAATCAAGAGAAGGTAATGTAGTCACCGCAGATAGTCTTATAAAGAAAATGCATGAAATTGCAAAAAAAAGATTTTTAACAAGATCTAAAAAAACAGAATATGAAGAATCTTACAACATTATAGGATTAGGTGCATTGAAATACCACTTTTTAAAGGTAGATCCTAAAAAGGAAATTATTTTTCATCCAGAAAAATCTATAGATCTTAAAGGTAAAACTTCAACATATATTCAATATACTTATTCTCGTATTCGTTCGTTAGAAAAAAGATTTTATAATATATGTAAAATTATAAATGTTTTTTGTCATAAAGTTCTTTTCAGTGAATATGATAAAAAAGTGATTAAAATTCTTCAGCAATATCCTTCGATTTTAAAAAAATCATCGAAGGATTTAAATCCTTCTTTATTAGCAAATTATGTTTATGATGTATCTAAGATATTTAACAACTTATATCAAAATAAACGATTAATAAATTCTGTTAATACTTTATACAGTAATGTGTATATGCATATCCTCCATATCATAGGAAATATATTAAAATATGGAATGAATTTATTAGGAATAAATATGATTGACCAAATGTAAAATTAGAAAAAATAAGAGTTATGTTTGAAAGTTTACAAGAAAAAATTAATAAAGCAATTCATGTTTTAAAAGGACATAGTAAAATAACAGAAATTAATCTTGCATCTTCTATCAAAGAAATAGGACAAGCACTTATAGATGCAGATGTTAATTATCAAATTGTTAAAGATTTTATTAAAAAAATCAAAAAAAAATCTTTAGGAAAAAAAGTATTGACTTCGTTAAATCCAGAACAAATTATTATAAAAATAGTTTACGATGAATTAGTGACTCTTATGGGAGGAAAATCTAAAGTTGGGATTCATATTTCTTCTAATCCTTTTATTATTTTGATTTGTGGATTACAAGGAAGTGGAAAAACGTCTTTTTCATCGAAACTTTCTTTTTTTTTCAAAAAAAGAGGACACCATCCAATGGTAGTAGCTGCGGATATTTATCGTCCTGCTGCAATAGATCAGTTAAATCTCCTTTTAAAAAAGGTAAATATTCCTGTTTTTTCTTATGAAAGTAAGAATGTTCTAGATATTATTGATAGATCAATGAATTACGCATTGGAAAAAAAAAGAAATATTATCATTATTGATACAGCTGGAAGATTGGGAATTGATGAAAAAATGATGAAAGAAATTAAATTGATTAAACAACATGCAAATCCAAATGAAATTCTTTTTGTTGTTGATGCTATGACAGGACAAGATGCTATTAATTCTGCACAATCATTTTATAAAATATTAAAATATAATGGGATTGTGATGACAAAATTAGATGGTGATACTCGTGGAGGAGCAGCCATTACGATATCCAGTGTTATTAGAAAACCTATCAAATTTATTAGTAATGGAGAAAAAATAGAAGATATAGAAATTTTTTATCCAAATAGAATTGCAAACCGAATTTTAGGTAGAGGAGATATTGTTTCTCTGGTAGAAAAAGTTCAAGAACAATTTGATGAAAAAAAAGCAAAAAAGATATACCATAAAATTTCTAAAAACCGTTTTAATTTTAACGATTTGTTAAATCAAATAAAAAAATTAAAAAAAATGGGAAATATTAAAAACATTATTTCTATGATTCCTGGTATTCAGAATTCTAATTTTTTTCAAAAAAACAATCATATTTTTGATCATCATTCTTTCAAAAAAATAGAATCTATGATTTATTCTATGACTCCTTATGAAAGAAGACATCCTAAAATTGTTTCTAATATTGATAGAAAAAAAAGAATTGCAATGGGATCTGGCGTATCCTTATTTGATGTTAATCTTTGTTTAAAACAATTTAATAATATCAGTCAAATAATGAAAAAAATACATGAAAATTCAGGAAAAGAAATGGTAAAACAGTTTTTTTATGATATGATGAATAAAAAAAACGAATTGTGATTAAATCCTTCATAATTTTCTTTTATTGAAAATATTTTTAATTTTGTTCATTAAATACTTATTAAAAATATCAAAAATTTCCGTTTTTTTTGGAATTTTAAGTAAAAGAAGATGATGAAAGGTTTTTTAAATAGAGAACGATTTTTAAAAATCGTTAAAAATAAACATTTATGGGATGTTGTTGTTATTGGAGGTGGAGCGACGGGATTAGGTATTGCTTTAGATTCTTCTTCAAGAGGATATAAAACCATTCTTTTAGAACAATCAGATTTTTCTAAATCAACTTCGAGCCGAAGTACTAAATTAGTTCACGGAGGCATAAGATATTTAGCTCAAGGAAATATCAAATTAGTATGGGAAGCATTAAAAGAGCGCGGATATCTTCTCAAGAATGCTCCTCATTTAGTGAAAAAAAAGAAGTTTATCATCCCCATTTTTGATTGGAAAATGGGGATCTTTTATTGGATAGGGTTAAAAATTTATGAATGGTTATCTGGATCGTTAAGTTTTGGAAAATCCAGATTTTTGTCAAAAAATGAAATTGTTAAAAATATACCTGAAATTCAATGTAATCAATTGAAAGGTGGTATTTTATATTATGACGGACAATTTGACGATGCTCGTATGGCAATTAATTTGGCACAAACTTGTGTAAAACAAGGAGGAATTTTACTTAATTATTTCAAGGTTAAGAACCTTATTAAAAAAAAAAATAAAATATTAGGAGTGATTGCATCCGATATAGAAACCAAAAAAGAATATAAAATTTGTGCAAAAATTGTTATAAATGCAACTGGTATTTTTTCGGATTCCATTTTAAAAATGGATAATACTTCCAAAAATCATTCATTTATCAAACCTAGTCAGGGGACCCATATAGTGTTGAGTAAATCTTTTTTTAGCAGTCAGGATGCAATTGTAATCCCAAAAACTTCAGATGGTAGAGTTTTATTCTGTATTCCTTGGTATGAACATGTTTTAGTAGGTACGACAGATACATTTTTAGATAAATGTGTTTTAGATCCTATTCCCCTAGAAAAAGAAATTAATTTTATCCTAAAAACTTTTAAACAATATTTTCTTATTCGTCCTAATAAAAATGATATATTAAGTGCTTTTTCTGGATTACGTCCTCTATTTGTTTCGAGTGATCATGATATGAAAAATAAAACGAAAGATATTTCTCGAACTCATAAACTAATGGTGAATGATTCTGGATTGATAAGTATCATCGGTGGAAAATGGACAACGTATCGAAAAATGGCTGAAGATACTATTGATAAAGCAATTGAAATAGGAGGATTAAATAAAAAACCTTCTTTAACCAAAAATCTAAAAATTTATGGATCTCATTCTTTTTCGAAAAAGAGAGAAAAAATAAGTGATTATTGGGAAAAATATGGAGAAGATGCAAAGAAAATTAAAAAACTCATTCAACAACATTCTTTTTTAGGACAATCGTTATTCTTAAATCATAATCATGACCATAAATCTTTCCATTCCTTTTATGATGATGATTGCTACACTGAAGCAGAAGTAATATGGATGGTTCGTAACGAAATGGCTAGAACTGTGGAAGATGTTTTAGCAAGAAGGTTTCGTCTTTTATTTTTAAATGCGAAAAAAGCAATTGATATTGCTCCTAAAGTAGCATCAATCATGGCAAAAGAAATGGATCGAGATGAAACATGGGAAAAATTACAAGTATCTAATTTTGTCAAATTAGCTATGCAATATTTTTATCCATAAAAAAAATTGCAATAAACAGTTATTTGATATGAAAAAATACATGTTATCCTTAGATCAAGGAACTACTAGTTCGAGGGCCATTATTTTTGATAAAATTGGAAATATTATTTCTATAGCTCAAAGAGAATTTACACAAATATATCCTCATCCTGGATGGGTGGAACATAATGCAGAAGAAATATGGTCTACACAAGCTTCAGTGGCTTTGGAAGCAATATTAAAAGCCAATTTAGAAGGAGAAAATATCGAATCGATAGGAATTACAAATCAAAGAGAGACCACCGTTGTATGGGATAAAAAAACAGGAGAACCCATTTTTAATGCAATTGTATGGCAAGATAGGAGAACATCTAAATATTGTGATCAGATTAAGAAAGAAGGATTGACGAAAATGATTCGTGAAAAAACCGGTCTTATTATAGATCCTTATTTTTCTGCAACAAAAATTAAATGGATATTAGATCATGTCCCAGATGCTAGAAAAAAAGCGAATTTAGGAAATTTAGCTTTTGGAACGATTGATTCTTGGTTAATATGGAATTTAACAGGAAAAAAGATTCATGTCACAGATGTTACTAATGCTTCAAGAACCATGCTTTTTAATATTCATACTCTTCATTGGGATTATGAATTAATTGATTTATTTGGTATTCCAATAACAATGCTTCCGGTTGTTAAATCCTCTAGTGAAGTTTTTGGATATACCACAGGACATATTCTTTCTCATAAAATTCCTATATCAGGAATTGCTGGAGATCAACAAGCTTCTTTATTTGGACAGATGTGTACTAAAATAGGAATGGTGAAAAATACTTATGGAACAGGATGTTTTATGTTAATGAATGTTGGAAATAAACCAGTTTTTTCTAAAAATAATCTAATTACCACTGTGGCATGGAAAATAAAAAATAAAGTACAATATGCTTTAGAAGGGAGTGTTTTTATTGCTGGAGCTGTAGTGCAATGGCTAAGAGATGGACTAGGATTACTATTATCTTCTAATGAAGCCGAAAAATTAGCGTCTTCAGTAGAAGATACGGAAGGATTATATTTGGTACCCGCTTTTTCTGGATTAGGAGCACCATATTGGGATCAAAAAGCTAGAGGTGTTATTGTAGGAATTACAAGAGGAACTTCTTCTGCTCATGTAATACGTGCAGCTTTGGAAAGCATTGCTTTTCAAAATATGGATGTTCTTAAAGCGATGGAAGCAGATTCTGGTATTTCTATTAAAGAACTTCGTGTAGATGGAGGAGCAACTGTAAACAAGTTATTAATGCAATTTCAATCGGATATTTTAAAGGTCAAAGTGGTGAAATCAAGAATATCTGAATTAACAGCTGCTGGAGCTGCTTATTTAGCTGGATTAGCCGTTAACTATTGGAGTAGTTTAGAAGATATTCAAGATAAATGGCAAATGGAAAAAATTTTTGTACCAAAAGAAATGTTTTGTCGAAGAGATAGAATCAAAGGATGGAAAAAAGCAGTTAAAACAACTCGTTCTTGGTCGAAAGAATAGTGATATTTGTAATGAATATTGAATATATTTATTTAATATTGTGTAATATTATACAATAAATAATATGACAAATATATTATCGGAACTAATAGGGACCATGGTTTTAGTTACTTTAGGAAATGGCGTTGTTGCGAATGTAATGTTATCGAAAACAAAAGGGTATAGCAAAAATGAAAAATGGCTAACTATTACCATAGGTTGGGCACTTGCTGTGTTTATGGCAATGATTATCTCTTCTCCTTATAGTGGAGGACATTTAAATCCATGTGTTACTATCGGGTTTGCAATGATTGGAAAACTAAGTTGGAGTTTAGTTCCTTTTTACATAGTTTCTCAATTTATTGGAGCTATGTTAGGATCATCATTAGTGTGGATTTTATATAAAGATTATTTTTTAGAAACTAATAACGAAAGAGATAAATTATCAGTATTTGTAACCACTCCTGCTATAAGAAATTTTTGTTCTAATTTTTTCAGTGAATTTCTATCTACTTTTTTATTTATATTCATTTCTTTTTTTTTGAATAAAGAAGGGTCAATTTTTATATTCGGAAAAAAATATTTATTGGGATTAGGAGCCATGGGTGCGATTCCTTCTTCTTTAGTTGTTTTAGGAATTGTTTTATCTTTAGGTGGAACAACTGGAGCTGCATTAAATCCTGCTAGAGATTTAGGTTCAAGAATTATTCATTATCTACTCCCTATTCCAGGAAAAGGAGATAGTGATTGGAGTTATGCTTTAGTACCAGTTTTAGGCCCACTTTTTGGAAGTATCGTAGCATCAGCCTTATATTTATTTTTAAAGTATGAATGAAAACGCTTTTTTTGTAAAAAAAAAGGAAAACATAGATCATAGAAAAATAGGAAAAAAGTTAAAGCTTTTCTTATTCTCTGATAAGGTAGGAGTTGGACTACCATTGTGGTTACCTAAAGGAACAATATTAAAAAATGCTTTAAAGAATTTTTTAATCGATATACAAAAAAAAAATGGATATCAAATGGTTATGACTCCCCATATTGGAAATAAAGAATTGTATATCCAAAGTGGACATTGGGATCAGTATGGTCAAGATAGTTTTCGACCTATTCAAACACCTAATAAAAACGAAGAATTTCTTTTAAAACCAATGAATTGTCCTCATCATTGTGAGATATTTCGATCTCAATCATGGTCATATCGTGATCTTCCTCAACGTTTTGCTGAATTTGGTACAGTATATAGATATGAACAAAGTGGAGAAATACATGGATTAACTCGTGTTCGATCTTTTACTCAAGATGATGCTCACATTTTTTGTACAAATCAACAACTTTTAGAAGAAGTTCAAAAAGTTATTAAGTTAGTTATTTATGTTTTTAAATGTTTAGGTTTTTTAGAATATAAAGTGAGAATTTCATTGAGAGATCCTAAAAAAAACAAATGTTATATAGGATCAAAAGAAAATTGGAAAAAAGCAGAAGGAATATTATTAAATTCAGTTGAAAAATCGAAAATTAATGCCACTGTTAATTATGGAGAAGCATCCTTTTATGGTCCTAAAATAGATTTTATGATAAAAGATTCTTTGGGAAGAAATTGGCAACTTGGGACCATTCAAATTGATTATAATATGCCTGAACGTTTTAATTTATTTTATAAAGGAAAAGATAATAATAAATATCATCCTGTTATGATCCATAGAGCTCCTTTTGGATCTTTGGAACGTATAATTGGAATTATTATAGAACATACAAGTGGAAATTTTCCATTGTGGATGGCACCTATTCAAGCTATTCTACTTCCTATAGGGGATAAGTATATATCATATGCAGAAAAAATTTTAACTTTAATGTTAAACCATGATATTCGTGCGGTTATTGATAAAAGAAATGAGAAAATCAATAAAAAGATTAGAGATTCTGAGGAAAATAAAATTCCCTATATGTTTATTTTAGGAAAAAAAGAAAAAGAAAAAGAAATGATTTCATTACGTTCTCACGGAGTTGGAAATATGGGAATGTTTTCTATATATCATGGCATTAAAAATATTTTAAATAACATAAAATTTTAAAACATTACATTATTATAAAAAAAAGATTTTCAAAAGGACATAGAAGAAGAAGACCTCCTCGTCCGGTTATAAAGAAAAAAGAATCATATAGAATTAATGAAAATATTAATTCTCGAACCATCCGTTTGGTTGGAGATCCTTCAGTAAAAAATGGGATCTATTCTACAAAAGAAATTATTCATATTGCTTCTGAACGAGGGTTAGATTTAGTTGAAATTAACCCTAAATTAAATCCTCCAGTATGCAAAATATTAGACTATAAAAAGTTTTTATATGAACAGAAAAAAAGAAAAAAGCAATTTAAAGCTAAACAAATTAAGATAAATACTAAAGAAATTCGATTTGGTCCACAAATTGGTGATCATGATGGAAGGGTAAAAATAAAAAGTGCAGAAAAATTTTTAATGCGTGGAGATAAAGTTAAAGTATTCGTTTTCTTTAAAGGAAGATCTATTGTTTATAAAGAGCAAGGAAAAATAAAATTATTAAAATTTGCAGAAGAAATTGAAGAATATGGAAAAGTGGAACAAATGCCAGTGATGGAAGGAAAAAGGATGTATATGATTTTATCTCCAAAAAAAATGTAATAATATGCCAAAAAGAAAAACTAAATCAGGTGCAAAAAAAAGATTTAAAAAAACATATAATGGAAGTATAAAAAGAAAACATGCATTTAAAAATCATTTACTTACAAAGAAATCAAAAAAAAGAAAAAGAAATCTTTCAAAATTTAATGTTATAAGTAAATCAGATATGAAGAATATTAAAAAACAAATATAAAGTTATGCCAAGATCTACAAATTCAGTTTCTTCAAGAAAAAAGAGAAAAAAAATAATAAAGTTAGCAAAGGGTTTTTATGGATCAAGAAAAAAGATTTATACCGTTGCAAAAAATGCAGTAGAAAAATCGTTTTTATATGCTTTTTCAGGAAGAAAGAATAAGAAAAGAAATTTACGATCTCTTTGGATTCAAAGGATCAATGCAGGAACGAGAACATATGGAAAGTCTTATTCTGATTTTATAAAAAAACTATCATATCATAATGTAAAAATAAATAGAAAACTTTTATCTGATATTTCTATGAATGAACCTAAAGTATTTAAAAATATTATAGATTTTGTTTATTCATGATAATTCGTTGATAGAATTCAATTCAAGGAGCTTGTTTATTTTTATGATTTATGATTAAAATAATCAATAAAAAGTTTTCCTTCTAAATGGTCATATTCATGTAATATAATTCTTGCACGCATTCCTGATATATTTTCTTTTCGTTTTTCCCATTTTTGATTATAATATTCAATTAATACTTGAGATTTTCTTTTTATATTTCCCATAATTCCTGGAATACTTAAACATCCTTCATTAAAAAGGGTTTCTTTACCATGAATTCGTAGTATTTTTGCATTAATAAAAACTTTTTGATAATGAATTGTTTTATTATTCTTATTTAACAACGAAGTATTAACAATAAAAATACGTATTGATTTACCGATTTGAGGTGCAGATAATCCGATACCGTTTACTTTTTTCACGGTTTCAAACATATCTTGAATCAATTGTTTTAATTCTTTTTTTGGAAACATGCGATGATCTATATCGATACATTTTTTCCTTAAAATGGGATCTCCATAAAGAATAATTGGTAAAACCATGGATTTAAAGGATTTCTTGTTTTTTAAGATAAGATTGTAAAATAATAGTAGCACTAATTGTATGTAATATTTTTTTTTCTTTTCTTTGTTTTTTTTTAAAACCTAATTCTATCATAGAATAAAAAGCCATTTTTGAAGTAAAACGTTCGTCTATTCTTTCTATATCAATGTTTGGAAATTTTGTATGAAAAATATGAATAAATTTTATAATTTTCTTTTCTAAATTTATTTCTTTTTTATTATTCCATTTTCTAGGACATCCAATCACAATTTTTTCTATATTTTCGGTACACAAAAAAGGATCTAAAAAAATGAATAATTTTTCAGTATATAACGAAATTAACCCAAAAGAAAAAATTTTTTGTTCATCCGTTATAGATAATCCTGTCATGACAGTTCCATAATCAATTCCTAATATTTTTCCCATAAACAAATATAAAATATTTGATTGTTATCTTATTTTATTTTCCTACTTTTGTTTTATATAAATTTTGTTAAAGGTGAATCAATTAGAATCGAGAATAGAAGAAGCTTGGAGGGAAAAAGATACATGGTATACTAATAAATATACAAAAGATTTAGTAAATCAGGTCCTTTATTATCTTGAAAAAGGTGAAATTAGAGTATGTAATTTTGTGCATGAAACATGGAAGGTAAATGAGTGGGTAAAAAGAGCCATTATTATGTATTTTTCTATTCAAAAAATGAACAAAATAGAATTAGGACCTTTAGAATTTTATGATAAAATTCCTATAAAAAATCAATATAAAGAAAAAGGAATTCGCGTTGTTCCTCATGCGATAGCTCGTTATGGTTCGTATATTTCTCCTGGTGTAATCCTTATGCCGTCTTATGTAAATATCGGTGCATATATAGGAAAAGAGACGATGGTAGATACATGGGCAACAATTGGTAGTTGTGCACAAATTGGAAATCGTGTTCATATTAGTGGAGGAGTAGGAATAGGTGGCGTATTGGAACCAGTACAAGATCATCCTGTAATTATAGAAGATGATGTATTTATTGGATCTAGATGTATTTTAGTAGAAGGTGTACTCATTCAAAAAGGAGCAGTGTTAGGAGCAAATGTAGTTCTCACAGCATCAATAAAAATTTTTGATATAACAGATAACAGTGGTCCTATTGAAATAAAAGGAGTAATTCCAAAATATTCAGTTGTTATTCCAGGATCTTATCCTAAAAAATATCCTGCTGGAATATATTATATTCCATGTGCTATGATTATTGGAAAAAGAAAAGAAAGTACAGATAAAAAAACTTCATTAAATGACGCTTTAAGAACTCATAATATATCGGTATAATGTCTTTTTATAAAAAAGAAGTAAATAAAAGTATTTATTTTTTAAAAATAGGAAAGATTTTATTATATCCTACAGATACTATTTGGGGAATAGGTTGTGATGCATTTAATGAAAAATCAGTGCAAAAAATATATACAATTAAGAATAGAGATCCAAACAAATCAATGATTCTTTTAGTTGAAAGTATAGATCGTTTATGTGGTTTAGTAGGAGAAATTTCGGATTTTACCAGAAACATGATTTCGTACAATCATATTCGATATAAAAAAAAACCGATAACAATAATATATGAAATCAAAAAAAATATAAAATACAATTTCTTAATTCGAAATCATTCATTAGCTATACGTTTAACTCATGATCCTTTTTGTAAACTACTTATTAAAAATCTTAATCGTCCAATTATTTCTACCTCTGCTAATTTGTCTGGAAGTACTTCTCCACAATCATTTAACGATATTAATCCATGTATTTTAAATAAAATAGATTATGCTGTAAATCTGAAAAGAAAAGAGAAATCTTTGTATAATCATTCCATGATCATGAAAATCCAGTCGAATCAAATAAAAATATTACGTATGTAGAAATAAAATGAATTTATCATCTTTTCTACATAAAGAAAAAATATTTAAAATCGTAAATATTTGCTCAAAAAAAATTAAACAAAATAGTTATGTAGTCGGAGGATACGTAAGAGATATATTGTTAGGAAAATTGATAACGGAAGATATTGATATTATTACTATCGGAGAAGGAAGAAAATTAGCGATTGCTGTTGCAAATGCAATTTATCAATATAACAAATATTATCCTAAGATTATTGAATTTCAACATTATGGAACTGCTATGTTAAAATATCACGATAAAAAAATAGAATTTGTTGGTTCTAGAAAAGAATTATATACTTCTGTCAGTAGAAATCCAATAATAATGTTTGGATCATTAAAAGATGATCAAAAAAGAAGAGATTTTACAGTGAATTCTTTAGCAATCAGTTTGAATGATCAAAATTATGGAGATCTCATCGATCCATTCGATGGTTTATCAGATTTACAAAAAGGAATTTTAAGAACCCCATTAAATTCAGATATTACATATTCTGATGATCCATTGAGAATGATGAGAGCAATAAGATTTGCAACACAATTACATTTTTGTATTGAAAAAAAATCTTTCGATGCTATTAAAAATAATAAAAAAAGAATTTCCATTGTTTCTTCAGAAAGGATTATTGATGAATTCAATAAAATTTTGTTATCCGATCAACCTTCAATTGGTTTGTTTTTATTATATAAATCCGGACTGTTATCATTATTATTACCAGAATTAGTTTTACTCAAGGGAATAGATGAAAAAAATCAATTGAAACATAAAGATAATTTTTATCATACTTTACAAGTAATAGATAATATAAGTAAGGAACATTCTCCATCCCTTTGGCTTAGGTGGTCCGCATTACTTCATGATATCGGAAAACCTTTTTGTAAAAGTTTTTTTCCAGAATTAGGATGGACATTTCATTCTCATGAATTTATAGGAAGTAAAATGATTGAAAATATTTTTCAACGATTAAAACTTCCAAAAGGGAAAATTATGAATTATATAAAAAAAATGGTATTGAATAGTTATCGTACGAGATCTTTAATAGGAGATCAAATACAAGATTCTTCAATACGTCGATTATTATTCGATATGGGAAGTGATCTAGAAGATTTAATCAAATTAAGTATTGCAGATATTACAACTATTCATTTGGATAAAATGATCTATTATAAAAAAAATATTTTTTCTTTAATGGATCGAATGAAACATATAGAACTTAAAGATCGTGTAATGAACTGGAAATCTCCTATATCAGGATACGATATCATGAACACTTTTCATATTAAGCCATGCAAAGAAATAGGAATTATTAAAAATTACATTAAAGAAGCTATATTAGAAGGAAGAATATCCAATAGTTTTCATGAGGCTTATTTTCTTATGTTAAAAGAAGGAAAAAAATTAGGATTTACAAAAAAAATATAAATACATGATTAATCTTCATGAAATAAGTAAAAAAAAAATAATTTTATTACCCCATAATAATCCAGATGGAGATGCATTAGGTTCATCTTTAGCACTTTTTTTTTATTTTAAAAAATTAAGGAATAAAGTATCTATTATATCTCCTACAACATATTCAAAATCTTTTCAATGGATTCCAGGAGTCAAAGAAATTATCATATTTTCCGAAACAAAAAAAAATTCGATTCAAAAAAAAATTAATGAATCAGATTATATTTTTCTTATTGATTGCAATAATGTATCCCGTATCGGGGAATTAAAAGAATCCTTTTTTTCCTCAAAAGCAAAAAAAGGATTAATTGACCACCATCCATTTCCTATGAATTGTGATTTTATGTTTTATGATACAACAGTACCATCGACAAGTATGATGGTTTTTCGATTCATATCATATATGAATAATTTGGAAAAATTAGATAAAGATATTGCAACATGTTTATACATTGGTTTAATGACGGATACTGGTTATTTTCGTTATCCTTCTGTTACCTCAGAAAGTCATTTTATTGCAGGAAAACTTATTGAAAAAGGAATCAATATCCCTTTGATTTATAATCATTTGCAAGAAAAGTATAATGAAAACAAATTAAGATTATTATCTATTGCCTTAAAAAGAATCAAAATTATACCAAACCATCGAACTGCTTATACATTCATTAATGCCTTAGATCTTCAACGTTATCCATACAAAAAGGGGGATACAGATGGAATAACTAATTATGGATTAGGAATAAAAAATATTGTATTTTCAGCTTTTTTTTTTGAGGAAAGGGAAACATTTCCTATCAAGATTTCTTTTCGTTCAAAAGGTGATTTCGATGTTAATTTATTTTCTAGAAAATATTTCGGAGGTGGAGGACATAAAAATGCTGCAGGAGGTATATTAAATAAAAGTTTATATGAATCTATTGAATACTTCTTAAGTATTATAAATAATTACAAATAAATTATATTTTCCACTTAATACTACATCCATAACCTTCTTTTACCATCGTTGAATTCAACCCTTTTCCATATACAATATTTTTTAATATATTTCTTATGTCGTTTCCCGTTACAGGAATTTGATTTTTTGGTCTAGAATCATCTAATTGTCCTTGATAACATAAATTTCCATGATGATTAAAAATAAAGAATTCAGGAGTATATTGAGCCCCATAGTATTTTGCAACTTTTTGTTTCTTGTCAAAAAAATAAGGAAATGGATATCCAAGTTTCAAAGAAATATTTTTCATATTTTCAGGAGAATCTTCTGGATATTGTTCCACATCATTTGAATTAATAGCGATAAATGAAATTTCCTTTTTTGAAAAATCATTGTATAATTTGATTAATTCTTTGTTTATATGTTTCACATAAGGACAATGATTGCAAATAAACATAATCACATTAGCTTTTTTCGAAAAAAAATCTTTCAACGATTTTTCTTTCCATGAAGTAACTTCCAATAAGTGAAAATTCTTAATTTTTTTTATCCTGTTTTTTATCATAATCCGTAAATTCTTTTTTATAAAGAAATGATTTTTTTCGTTCTTCTTCTGCTAATTCTTCATCGATTAATATTCTTCCACTATGTTCATCGATTAATATTTTTTTTCTCTGTATCAGTTCAGAATATTTTTGAGGTGTAATAGCTAAATAGGAACCTAATGGAGCACCTCTTTGTACGGGTGCAATTGCAATTCCATTTTTAACTCCTTTTCTAATTTTTTTGTAAATATCAAATATCTTTTTTTCTAATTTATTAGATAATGAAAGATATCTTTCTAATAATATTTTCTCTTCTTTTTTATTTTTTTCTGTAGTTTTCTCTAGTTCTTTTTTTCTATGAATAAAGTGTTGTTTTTTGTTTTCTAATGTTTTTTCCCCTTCTTCAAAAAGAAGATTTTTGTTTCGTATTTTTGCATCAAATTCCTTAATTTTTTTTTTAGATAATTGTATTTCCAAATTTTGATAATCGATTTCTTTGTTAATAGTATATAATTCTCTATTACTAGTTATGCTATATTTTTGTTTTTTATATTTATGAATTAATAGTTCTGATTGATGAATGTTTTTATCCTGTTTATTCCTTTTTTCCTTTATAGATAAAATACACGAATGAATCTTTGATAAATGTTCTTTTGTTTTTTCGATTTCTTTTTCTAAGATCTTAATTTCCATTGGAACATGAAGATAAAAACTCCGTATTTCATCGATACGAGAATCAATTAATTGAATATTATATAAAACTCTCAATTTTTCTGTTACAGTAATATTTTTTTTGTTTATATCAATTTTCATATTAATAATAATATTCCACTGGATTAGTATTGATTTCTGATTTAAAAACAAAAATAGAATCAAAATTTTTTTCTAAAAAAGATTTTATCAAATTTTTGTTAAAATTCTCAGATTCATAGTGTCCTATATCTAAAATAACGAGATCTTTTTCAGATTTAAAAAAATCATGATATTTAAAATCAGAAGAGATAAATGCATCAGATTGTTCTTTAATAGCAGATTCAATTCCAAATCGTCCAGATCCAGGAATCATCGATACTCTTTTTATTTTTTTTTTATTATTCCGATTGGAATATTTTATACAAGATAAATTCATATTTTTTTTAATATATGAAAGAAAATCATGAAGATTCATTTCATCAATAAGATTACCAACCATTCCGATTCCTATATGAGGATTAGTATTATTGATATCGTAAATTTCGTAAGCAACTTCTTCATAAGGATGGGTTTGAAAAAGTGCTTCTTTTACCAATTTTAACTTATGATTAGGAACAAGAACAGATATACATATTTCTTTTTCTAGATGAAAAACTTCTTTTTTACCAAAAAAAGGACGAGTATATTCATTCCCCATATAACTTCCCAATCCTTCTACATTATAACTGCAATGACTATAATTAGAAATATTTCCTGCTCCTTTCAGAAATAAAGCATTTCTTACTTTTTCTGCATAATTAACAGGAACGTAAGTATTTAATTTTTTCATTGTTCCTTTTCTAGGAATTAATACTTTTTCTTTATTTATTTTCAATAAATTATATACAAAAGATCCCGTACCTTCCCATACAGCATCTAAATTGGTGTGGATAACATAAATGGATATATCATGTTTGATCGCATAAATGATCACTCTTTCAGAAAACGTGTTTCCATTTATTTTTTTTATCGGATGAAAAATAACAGGATGGAAAACGATTATCAAATCGCACTTTTTATTAATGGATTCGATCATAACCTCTTCGGTTAAATCTAATGTTATTAGAATATTTTGAATTTTCTTGAATAGATCTCCCACAATTAATCCTACGTTATCATACGGTTCACTATAATCTAACGGAGCTAAATCTTCCAATTTATCCGAAATATCTTTTACCATAATTTCCATAGGAAAAAAATCAATATTATCCAACAAATTTATTAAAATTAAACTGATTTTTATATATTAAATAAAAAATAAAAATAATGATATTGCATAATAGAAAACCCAAATGGATAAAAGTAAAACTACCAAGGGGAAAAAAATACAATGAATTAAAAAACCTTATTTCTTTAAAAAATTTAAATACAATCTGTCAAAGTGCTAGTTGTCCAAATATAGGAGAATGTTGGACAAATGGGGTCGCGACGTTTATGATATTAGGAAATATTTGTACAAGATCTTGTAAATTCTGTGGAGTGAAAACTGGAAAACCAGGAAAATTAGATTGGGAAGAGCCAAAAAAAATAGCAAACTCTATAAAAATATTAAAAATTAAACATGTTGTATTAACTTCCGTGAATAGAGATGATTTAAAAGATATGGGATCATTAATGTGGGTAGAAACAATAAGAAAAATAAGAAAGGATAATCCATGGATTACGGTCGAAGCTTTAATTCCTGATTTTAAAGGAAATGAAACCATAATTAATCGTATTATTGATATACATCCAGAAGTGATTTCTCATAATATAGAAACAGTGCATCGATTAACAAAAAAAATACGTGTACAAGCCAAATATGATAGAAGCCTAAAAATATTACAATATATAAAGGAAAAAAATAAAAATATTCGTACGAAAACAGGAATAATGTTAGGATTAGGAGAACATAAAAAAGAAATTATTGAAACCATGAAAGATATTAAACAATCTAATGTTGATATATTGACTATAGGACAATATTTACAACCTTCTATTCATCATTATCCTGTAAAAAAATTTATTATTCCTGAACAATTTAAAGAATACAAGTTCATTGGAATGAAAATGGGATTTAAATATGTAGAAAGTGGTCCATTAGTTAGGTCCTCTTATCATGCCGAAAAACATGTCAAATAAAATAAATTTTAAAATTCTTTTCCAAAAGAATATTGATGTTTTTTATTATTCCAAAGGTTTTTTTTGTTCAAAAAATTTTTGATATAATGGGAAATAGATGGTTTATTTTCTAATTTTGAAAATAAAATAAGTTGTTCAATAGGACGAGTGGTCGCAACATACAACAAATTAATATTATCTAATATAATGTCTAAAATATAATCATTATATATATGTTTTATTTTTTCATGATTTCGTATATTTTTATGGAAATTACTTTTCATCTCGATATATACATATTCCAATCCTTGATAGAATATAGGATCAACATGAATCCATTTTCCTTCCTTTTTTTTTGAAAAAATATTCCAATCTGTAAATGGAATTATCACAATAGGGAACTGAAGTCCTTTAGATTTATGGATGGTCATCACATTAATCATATTTTTTTTATTTTTACTGGAAAAGACAATGTTTTCTTTATCTTTTATAGAATCCCAATGATATAAAAAATCTGCAATTGAATTTGCCATATTTTTTTGTTCATTTCTATAAACAACGTCTAAAAAAGAATAGAGACAAGAAGCGTTATTTAAATGAAATAAATTAAATGATTCTATAATAATTTCTGAAATTTGATAGATGGATTTGTTATATATTTTCTCTAGTGTAATAGAATTTTTGGATAAAATTTTATCCAAAAATAAATTCAATGGAAGAAAAATGCATGTTTCAATGAAGTTATGAAGATTTTTTTTTCTAATAAAAAATTTATTTTTCAATAATAAAGAAATCAAAGAAAAACGTTTTTCATAAGAAAAAGGATGAGAAAGGATCTCAAAAACATTAATAATAATCTGAATTTCAATATGGTTTTTGATTAATACCGTTCCAGGATCATGAACGAGAAATTCATCTTCCATGAGTCTTTCGCATAAAAAATTACATTCTTCATTAGTTCTTACCAATAAAGCAATATCTGATAAACTATATTGATTATGTAATAAAAATTTATTTATTTTATTTATAATTTTATGATATATGTATTCTTGATAATTTTCCTTTTTCAAAAACATCTTGTGGAAGAAATTTATTTCAACATATCCTCCTATTTTTTTAGATATGTTTTGACCAACGTTTTCATATATTTTTTTATATGGAGTATTTTGAAAAACTTCCGAGAAATATTGATAAAAAGTGTTGTTAAATTGAACAATTTCCTTAAAACTTCTAAAATTCGTTGATAGTCGAACTATATCTTTTTTATAAAATTTGCTCTTTGAATCCATGAGATGGATAAATTGTTTTACACTTCCTCCTCTCCATCGATAGATAGATTGTTTTGCGTCTCCTACTATAATAGATGATCCATTTTCTGATAAAGAGTTCTCTAATAAAATTTTTATATTTTCCCATTGTAAATAAGAAATATCTTGAAATTCATCTATAAAATAATATTGATATTTCATTCCAAAAGTTTCATAAATTTTTGGAATGAAATGAGTAATTTTTTCATAAAGAATTTGATTTAATTCTGAATGAAGGAGAATGTTTCTTTCTTTTTTTAAAAAAGAACATTCTTTTTTTATTTCATGAATCATAGAAAAGATCCATAAATGTCTTTTACAAACTTTATCAATGAGATAACATTGAATATGTTTTTGATAGAACTTTTTTGTTTTTTCATATAAAGAAATAATTTTTTCTTTCTGTTGAAACCCACCGTTTTTTTTATTATTTAAATATTTTTTAGAAAAAATTACCCCATTCTTCATATTCTTTTCAAGACGTTTTGTAAATGGATTCACCAGTAATTTTTTCATTTTCATATTATCAAATAATCTAGGTAAATCTGAATAAATGAATGAATTTTCATTAATGGATTGTTCTCTTATAAAATTATAAAATAGTATTCCTTGCAATTCACACTTTTTTTCAAAAAATCGAATTCTTTTCGTTAAAATATCTTTTAATGTAATGAAATTTGTGAAAGAAAAATTCTCTATTTTCTTTATAAAGAAATATTGATTTTCATCCATTAATAAAAAGATCATTTGTTGAAGATCTTTTATTATATTCCATGATTGTCCTCTTTGAAATTTTTCAAGAGAGAATTGGATTAAAATTTTTGACCATTTTTCTGATATTTTCAATTTTTGTAAAATATTTTTTACTACTTGTTGGATAAAGTGATGGGTATTCATTTCTAATGAACATTTTTTACGAGAAAGAAACGTACGAACAATTCGATAAGTGAACTTATCCAAAGTACTTATATTGTTAGAAAAAGAAGAAAAATCATGAAAAATTTCATTCAATATTTTTTTAGAATGATAAAATAATTTTTCTTTCGTTAAAACGTATTCTTTATTGAGATTTATCAGGTATTGAAACATAGGATAAGAAGATTTCTGTATCTTTCCTACAGAGAAATCATGAAGACAATTTAAAATACGTGTTTTCATATCTTCGGAAGATTTTCTCGTAAATGTTAAAACGAGAATTTTCTTAAATTCATAAGGATCTTTACTATTAAATAACACATAAAGATAATTTATGATTAAAAAAGAAGTTTTTCCAGAACCTGCCGAAGCGGGATAGATTTTCAACGTTCCTGGTTCTAACATATTTATTAAATATTAAAAAATAATAATTTTTTATAAGAAAATTTCTTGATAAAAAAATTAAAATCATTAATTTGCAAATCAATCCAAAAATCAAATTTTTTTATTTGTTTAAAAAAATTCAACAAAACATGTATAGAAAATTCCCATTTGGAGTAGCAACTGGAAGTCTTGTAAAAGAAATATTCGAATATGCAAAAGAAAAGAAATTTGCTATCCCTGCAGTTAATGTGATTGGGAGCAATTCCGTTAATGCAGTCATGGAAACGGCTTCAGAAGTCAATGCTCCTGTAATTATACAATTATCCTATGGAGGTGCAATGTTCAATGCAGGAAAAGGGTTAAAAAATCATTCACAAGAATCCGCAATAAAAGGAGCTATTGCATGTGCAAAACATGTACATGAATTATCTACTTTATACAGAACGACAGTACTTCTTCATACTGATCATTGTTCCAAATCCATGTTGCCATGGATCGACGGATTAATTTATGCGAACGAGTGTTACTTTAAACATTTTCGAAAAACGTTATTTAGCTCACACATGCTAGACCTCTCTCAAGAACCCTTAGAAGAAAATATGAAAATATGTGAAAAATATTTTGATAAAATGAATAAAAATCAAATGATGATTGAAATAGAATTAGGGGTTACTGGAGGAGAAGAAGATGGAGTAGATCATTCCAATGTAGAAAATAATAAACTTTATACTCAACCAAAAGACGTATCATACGCTTATGAAAATCTTTTAAAAATAAGCAATAATTTTATTATTGCTGCAGCATTTGGAAATGTTCATGGAGTTTATAAACCAGGAAATGTAATGTTACGTCCTGAAATTTTAAAAAATACTCAGGAATATATAAGAAAGAAATTCAACACAAAAGAAAAACCAGTTTCTTTTGTATTTCATGGAGGATCTGGATCTTCTGAAAAAGATATAAAAGAATCTATTGAATATGGGGTGGTAAAAATGAATGTAGACACTGATTTACAATATGCTTTTACTTGTGGAGTAAGAAAATATATGAACGATAAAGAAAAATATATAGCACAACAAATAGGAAATCCAAAAGGAAAATATCTTCCTAATAAACCATATTACGATCCCAGAGTTTGGTTAAGAGAAGGAGAAAAATCTTTTAGGAACCTTTTAAAAAAATATTTTGTATTAATGAATAATATCAATACTTTATAAAAAATATTTTATGTCTTGGTTTTTAAGAAGGAAAAAAAAAATATCCACTTCTGTAGAGGATCGAAAAAATTTACCAAAAGGATTATGGTATCGCACTCCAAGTGGAAAGATTGTTGATACGGATCAGTTAAGAAAAAATTTTTATGTAAGTCCAGAAGATGGATACCATGTACGAATTCATAGTAAAGAGTATTTTGATATCCTTTTTGATAATGGAAAATTTATGGAAATACATGTAAAAATGAAAAGTAAAGATCCGATTCATTGGAAAGACAATAAAACGTATAAAGAAAGAATTAATGAATCCATAAAAAAAACGAAATTATATGATGCGATTAGAACAGGAATTGGAAAAATGAGAAAAAGAATGGTTGTTATTTCTTGCATGGATTTTTCTTTCATAGGGGGTTCAATGGGCTCTGTTGTAGGAGAAAAAATATCGAGATCCATAACTTGTTGTATAGAAAAAAAACTTCCTTACATTTTGATTTCGAAATCTGGAGGTGCAAGAATTATGGAATCTTCTTTTTCTTTAATGCAAATGGCAAAAACAGTGGCTAGATTAACACAATTACGTCATACAAAAATTCCTTATATTTCTGTTCTTACAGATCCAACAACAGGAGGTGTTACCGCATCATATGCATTGCTTGGAGATATTAATATTGCGGAACCTGGTGCTCTTATTGGATTTGCCGGACCAAGAGTGATTCGAGAAACAATAGGGAAACATATCCCGGAAGGATTTCAAACATCTGAATTTCTTATGGATCATGGATTTATAGATTTAATTTCTCCAAGAAATAAGTTAAAAGAAAATATATGTAATTTGATTTCTATGATGATTTAAATTATTCCCATTCAATAGTGGATGGCGGTTTGGATGTTATATCGTAAACCATTCGATTAATTCCATCGACTTCATTTATAATTCTATTGGAAATTTTTTCTAAAAATTGATAGGGTAAAGGAGAACAAGTAGAAGTCATGAAATCTTCAGTATTAACCACGCGCAATGCTGCAACATACTCATATGATCTCTTATCCCCCATAACTCCGACAGATTTAATAGGTAATAAAACAATAAATGCTTGACTAACAAGATGATAAATTCCAAATTTTTGTAATTCTTGTGATAGTATGGATTCTGATTTTTTTAAAATGGAAATTTTTCTTTTATTCACTTCTCCAATAATTCGTATACTTAATCCAGGACCAGGAAATGGATGACGATACAAAATATTTTTAGGAACTCCTAATTGTTTACCTAATCTTTTCACTTCATCCTTAAATAATTTTTTTAATGGTTCAATGAGTTTAAATTTCATCCGTTGAGGTAATCCTCCAACATTATGATGAGACTTAATAGGAGATCTTAATGTCCCCATTGGAGAGGATTCTACAATATCGGAATAAATGGTTCCTTGTGCTAAAAAATTAACGTTTCCTATTTTTTCTGATTCTTTTTGGAAAAAGTAAATAAATTCTTTTCCTATAATTTTTCGTTTTTGTTCAGGATCATTAATTCCTTTTAATTGATGCAAAAAATGTTTTTTTGCATCAATTACTTTGATCGGAAAGTTCATTTTTTTGGATAAATCATGGATATTTTTTTGATCTTCTTCAAGTAAGAATCCAGTATCTATAAAAATACAATATAAAGAACTTCCAACTGATTTGTATATAATGCAAGCCGTTACACACGAATCTAATCCTCCAGAAATTCCCAATAGGACTTTGTTTTTTTGAACACGTCTTCTTATACTGTATATCTTTTTTTGTAAAAAGTTCTTCAGAATCCAAGTAGGATGACATTGACAAATAGTCAATACAAAATTTTTAAAAAGAACTATTCCATATTTTGTATTTTTTACTTCTGGATGAAATTGAACTCCATAAATATTTTTTTTATTATGTTGAATTGCCGCGATAGAACAGGAGTCGGTATGTCCAATAACATGAAATGTTTCTGGAACTTTTGTAACTTCATCCATATGACTCATCCAAACATTGGATTGTCTAGGAATATTTTGAAATAATAAACTTTTTTGATCTATGATAAAACAAGATTTTCCAAATTCTTTATGAATAGATTTCTTTACTATTCCTTTGAATAAAGAAGAAATCATTTGCATTCCATAACAAATTCCAAGAATAGGGATATTTAAATAAAATATTTCTTTCAGAATTAATGGAGATTGATGATGATAAGTTGAACATGGTCCCCCCGAAAGAATAATTCCTTTTGGATTTTTTTTTAAAATCTCCGATACGGATAATTTATACGAACATAATAAAGTATAGACTCCAATATCCCGAATTCTTCTTGCAATCATATGACTATATTGCGATCCAAAATCCAAAACAATAATCAAATTTTTTTGCATTGTATTTTTTTTACTATATTTTTCCTATATCTTTTCTAAAATACATATTTTCAAATTTGATGTTTTTTATTTTATCGTAAGCCAAATTTCTTGCTTCCTTTATTGAATTCCCTAATCCTACAATATTTAATACACGACCACCTGATGTAATCCATGTTTCTTTGATTTTTTTCATACCAGAAATATAAAATGGTTCTTTTAAAGAATCTATTCCATAAATTACTTTTCCATGTTCATATTCTAAAGGATATCCATGGGAAGATAAAACGATACAACAGGAATGTAATTTTTTCCAAACAAAATGAATTTCTTTTTTAAGAAAGACAGAATTAAAAACTTCCAATAAATTATTATTCATTAGTGGAAATAATGTTTGGGCTTCAGGATCTCCCATTCGAGTATTATATTCTAATAAATAAACTTTTCCATGATGAATCATTAAACCAAAATATAAAAATCCTAAAAAATTTAATTTTTCTGATCTCAATCCTTCCAAAGTAGGAGTTAATATGTTTTTTTTAAAATCTTTCCAAATTGAATCGTTGAAAGAAGGATGTGGAGCAATACATCCCATTCCACCAGTATTTAATCCAGTTTCGTTTTCTCCTATTTTTTTATAGTCTTTAGAAGATAACAAAGGAATAATTTTTTTTCCGTTAAAAATTGAAATTACGGTAGCTTCAATTCCTGTTAAAAATTCTTCTATAATGACTGTTTCACCAGATTTTCCAAACTTTTTTTGTATCATTATTTTTTTTAATGCATTTTTTGCTTCTTCTTGATTATGGACTAATATAACTCCTTTTCCATATGCTAATCCATTAGTTTTGATTGCAAAAGATCCTTTTTGATTTTTAAAGAAATTTTCAGCACGTTGATAACAACGAAAAGTATGATAATCTGGAGTTCGTATTCCATATTTTTTCATAAAATTTTTAGAAAAACTACGATCTCCTTCTAATCTAGACGCTTGATAATGTGGACCAAAAATTTGTAATTTTTGATAATGGAACATATCAACAATTTTTTCCATTAAAAACATTTCGGACCCTACAATTGTAATGTTAATGTTTTCTTTTTTAGCAAAACAAACTAATTTTCTAAGAGAATGAAAGTGATCTATATTTTTACCTATTATCTTCGTTCCTCCATTTCCAGGATAAAAATATAATTTCAAAAAAGGATTATCTTCCAATAGTTTTTTTCCAATTGCCTGTTCACGTCCACCATTTCCTATGATTAAAACTTTCATATAATTTTTTCGTTAATGTTTAAAGGATCTTCTTCCAGTAAATGCCATAGAAATTCCATATTCATTACAAGCTTCTATCGATTCTTTGTCACGAATAGATCCACCTGGTTGAAGAATTGATTGAATTTTTCCATAACGAGCTATTTCGTCAATTACATCACGAAAAGGAAAAAAAGCATCTGATACAAGGACAAGTCCCTGTTCTTTTTTTCTTTTTGCTTGTTGTATTGCCTGACGAACAGCACAAATTCGATTTGTTTGTCCTCCAGAAATTCCTATTGTTTGAGTTCCTTTAGCGATTACGATTGCATTTGATTTTACATGTTTCACCACTCGTTGAGCAAAGAATAAATATTTCTTTTCTTCTTGAGAAAATTTGTTTTCTGTAACTATTTGATAGTTCATGTTTTCATGAAAAGAGGAATCCGATTCTTGTACTAATAATCCTCCATCTATTTGAACACATTCTATTTTTTCTGAAATAGAATGATTGATTTGAATTACTCTTAAATTTTTTTTATGATGAAAAATTTTTAATACATGTGGATCACAATGAGGAACAATGACTAATTCTATAAATATTTGATTAATTTTTTCCGCCAATTCTAATGAAAGAGGACAATTCAATGATAAAATACCTCCAAAAGAAGAAACAGGATCTGTCTCATAAGTTTTTCGAAAGGCTTCCAAACCATCTTTTCCTAAAGAGACACCACAAGGAGTAGAATGTTTGACAATACAACAAGCTGGTTCTGAAAATTGGGATACTATTTTCCATGCTACATCCATGTCTCTCAAGTTATTAAAAGACAGTTGTTTTCCATATAATTGTTTAAAATTTGTTTTATATGATTTATTTTTTGTATAAAAAAAAGCTTTTTGATGAGGGTTTTCTCCATAGCGGAGTTCCATCTTTTTTTTATAAGATTCATGTAAATAAATAGGAAATTTTTCTTCTTTCAAAAAAAATTTAGAAATAATAGAATCATAATATGAAGTAAAATTAAATACTTTTCCCGCTAATTTCTTTCTTAATTGTAATGAAGTAGATCCATGAAAATTGATTTCATTTTTAACTAATTCAAAATCACGATCATCAATCATCGAAGTAACATGAAAAAAATTTTTTGCTGCAGCACGTAATAGAGAAATTCCTCCAATATCAATAAATTCAATTAAAGAACGTATGTTATCATGATGATCTTCATATTTTTTAATAAATGGATAACATTCAATGAATACGATATCAATAAAATGGATATTATGTTTTTTCGCAGAATTTATATGTTGTTTTATATTACGATTTGCAAGAATTCCTCCATAAATTAAAGGATGTATCGTTTTTACTCGTCCATCTAGAATTTCAGGAAACGAAGTTATTTTTGATATTTCCTTTACATGAGATAATCCATTTTCTATAAAATATTGATATGTTCCTCCAGTAGAAATAATTTGATATTTTTTTCTATGTAAAAAATGAACAAAATCAATTAATTTTTTATGTTTGTTATAAACACTAATTAAGGCTCTTTTCATATATTTATCTTCCAAGTATTTATAAAAAATTGATTATTTTTTTCCTATGAGAAAAATTAAAAATTTTTTATTGATTGAATTAATATTTCTTTCTCTATAATAGAAACTTTTTTTGATAAAGATATGGGATTATCCTTAATAGAAACTTTACAGGATTTTTGTAAAAGAATTTTTCCTTCATCTATATGTTTTGTTACATAGTGGATCGTTGCTCCGGATATACATTCTTTATTTTTTATTACAGATCGATGTACATTCATTCCGTACATTCCCTTTCCTCCATATTTAGGTAATAAAGAAGGATGAACATTAATAATTTTTCTTTCCCATTTTTTGCAAAATTCTTCATCAAGAAAAGATAAAAATCCAGATAATACAATCATATATGGAATATTATTTAATAGAATATTATCAATTTTTTTTGACAAAAATTGATCTTTTTTTAATGAAAAAATTTTTATATTTTTTTTTAATGCATAGAAAATAGCAGGGCAAATTCTATCTGAAATTACTGAATTTATTGAAAAAGTTGAAAGGGTTCCATTATGAATAGATCGAACTATATGTTTGAGATTTGTTCCTTTTCCAGAAACTAAAATAGTAATTTTTTTCATGTTTGTAATAAGACTTTTGTTTCACCTTTTACAATGTTTCCTAAAAAACGTGGATTTTCTCCAGACAAACGTAATGTTTCTAATACTTCATTTTTGTATTTATATGAAACGACAAAAATCATTCCAATTCCCATATTAAAAGTTTCCCACATTATTTTATCAGATAAATGACCTTTTTTTTGAATCAAACTAAAAATGGAATGAATGGGAACATTTTTTTTGTATATGATGGCTGATAATTTATCAGGAATAATCCTGGATAAGTTATGAGAAATTCCTCCACCGGTAATATGTGCAATTCCGTGGATACAAGAAAATTTTTTTAATAAATAATGAACAGGGATATAATACACACGGGTAGGAATTAAAAGCGTTTCATATAATGGTTTATTTTCAAAAATTTGTACAAAATCTTTTTCATAAAAAAAATTTCTAATTAAAGAAAATCCATTACTATGAATTCCCGATGATGGAAGACCAATTAAAATATCACCTTCTTGAATGAGTTTTTTCCCATTGATAAGATGATCTTCTTCTACCATTCCAACACAAAACCCCGAAATATCATAATCATTTTCTTTATAAAAACCTTTCATTTCTGCGGTTTCTCCACCAATAAAACAAGTATTGCTTTCTTTACAAGAAGAAGCCGCACCTTCTATTATTTTAGATGCTATAGAAGCATCGATCATGTTACATGATAAATAGTCTAGAAAAAATAAAGGAATTGCTCCGTGACAAAGAATATCATTAATACACATAGCAAAACAATCTTTTCCAATGACATCGTATTTTTTGTAATTTATTGCTAAACGAATTTTAGTCCCTACACCATCTACTCCAGAAACTAAAATCGGTTTTTTCCAAACAGATTGATCCATTTTATAGAATGCAGCAAAATTCTTTAGATTACTTAGAATTTTTTTATTATATGTTTTTTCCAAAATTTTATTGATTTTGCAAATAGTTAAATCAATTTCTTTCATGATCCGAATTTATTAATCACTTTTTATGACTGGATAGTTTCCCGTAAAACATCCAAAACAATAACTTTTTCCTCCTAAAATTTCAATAAAATTTTCCATACTTAGGAATTCTAAACTATCTACATTTAATACTTTTTTCATAGTATTTTGATTTATCTGATATGAAATGAGATCTTTTTTTATAGGAGTATCCACCCCTAAATAACAGGGTGCGATAATAGGTGGAGAAGCACTTCTAAAATGAATCTCTTTAGCTCCTGCTCTTCTTAAGAGCGTGACCAATCTTTTACTAGTTGTTCCCCTAACAATGGAATCGTCAATAATCACAATTCTTTTTCCTATAATTTCATATAAAATAGGATTGAGTTTTAAATTTACCATTTCCTCCCTCATTTCCTTTTTAGGAAGAATAAAAGATCTACCAATATATTTATTCTTTACTAAAAGAGGTTTAAATGGAATTCCAGAAGCTTTAGAATATCCAATAGATGCAGGAACTCCAGAATCTGGTACACCAATTACAACATCTGCTTCTACTGGATGTTGTTGATAAAGTTTTTCACCACTTTTTTCACGTATTTCATAAACATTTATATTTTCAATTAAAGAATCAGGACGAGAAAAATAAATATATTCAAAAGAACATATTCTTCTTTTGATCCATGTTGTTTTTTTTAAAGAAAAAAAATAAACCGATTGTTTTTCAACAATAATGGATTCTCCTGGAAGTAAATCTCTTATATAAAATCCTCCAACAGAATCAATGCCACAGGTTTCGGAACTAAATAGATATGTTTTTTCATTTAACATTCCATAACACAAAGGGCGTATTCCGTAAGGATCACGAAATGCCGCTATTTTATTATTCATTAAGACTATTACGGAATAAGCTCCTTTAATATCCATTGTTGTCTTCTTGATTGCTTTTTTGAGACAATTATTATACTTCAATAAATATTTCTGTATTAATCGTAATATAACTTCTGAATCTGAATATTCAGATATAAAATGAACCCCCTCAGATTCTAATTTTTTCCGAATATTACATGCATTGATTAAATTTCCATTATGGACAATAGAAATGGTACTTTTCCCATAAGAATCTTCACAAAAAAATGGTTGAATATTTCTTTTACTTTGTCCTCCTTCAGTGGAATACCGCGTATGACCAATGGCAGCATTTCCATGGTAACATTCAGAATTATATATTTTACGGAAAAAATCTAAAACAAGCCCTTCATTTTTATGAGAAATAATAAATCCATCACGTAATACAGAGAAACCACATGCTTCTTGTCCTCGGTGTTGTAACGCAAATAATCCAAATTGGATTAAAGAGAAAGTATCTATTTTAGAAGGGGAATAAACTCCGAATATTCCACATTCTTCATGGAATTTATCTGAAAGAAAACTACTATCCTCTTTTTTCATAATGGATTAAAATAGTTAGAATTCCATCCTTTTTTTTTACAAAAAAATTATTTTGTTCTTATTGATAAGATGAATTATGATGGAGTCTTTTTAAAATTTCCATGTACACATCAATAATGTCTATATGTTTTGTTGTTAAATTTTTTCTAAACGGATCTTTATCTAATTTTTTCATAGTGATTTTATCCCAGAAACGACAGGTTTCAGGACTAATTTCATCAGCAAGTGAAATTTCATTGTTTGTATTTTTTCCAAATTCTAGTTTAAAATCTACTAATATAATATTTTTGCTTAAAAAATATTGTTTAAGAATATTATTGATTTTTTTCATGATAGAATATATATAATTTAATTCTTCATAAGAAATAATATCCAAAAATATTGCATGATGATCATTAATTAATGGATCTTGTAATTGATCATTTTTATAAAAAATTTCAATAATTCCATTTTTGTTTATTTTAATTCCTTCTTCAATACCTAACCGTTGAGCCATACTACCAGAAACAATATTTCTCAAAACAAATTCTAAAGGGATCATCTTTAACTTCATGCATAATTGTTCTCTATTGTTGATTCTTTTTATAAAATGGGTGTTGATTCCACAAGAATTGAGAAATTGAAAAATATGTGTATTGATTTCGTTATTTAATATTCCTTTATCCTGATAAATTTCATTTTTTTTACCATTTAAAGACGTTAAATTATCTTTATAATGTATAATAATTTCAAATGGATTATTTGTACAGTATATTTTTTTTGTTTTTCCTTCTATAAGAAGATTTTTTTTTATTACGGAATTCATAAATTTATGTTTATTTCATTTATCAATTTTTGTTTTTTATGCATTTGGAAGGTAATTAGTAAATTTTTAATACATCTATATTTTATAGATAGAATACGAATAGCTAATAGTGCTGCATTATAAGAATTATTAATACCTACGGTAGAAACAGGAACTTCTTTAGGCATTTGAATCATAGATAAAAGTGCATCCATTCCACCTAATAATCCATTTGTTGAACAAACGGGGACACCGATAACAGGTAAAATGGTTCTTGAAGAAATGATTCCTGGTAAATGAGCGGATAATCCTGCAACAGCAATAATTACCTCCGTACCATCAGATGATGTTTCTTTTAATTGTGTAATTAACCTATCTGGTAATCTATGTGCAGAAATTACATAACATGAGTAGTTTATATTGAATTTTTTAATGAGTTCTATTGCAGGATTGATGATGGATTGATCCGATACACTTCCTAAAAAAATGGAAATTTTCATAAAAATATTTAGGTTATTCAACGTTTTTTTTACATAAAATATTGTACTGCATTTTTAAAAATAGAATGAGAATTTCGAGAACTATTTGGAATATTCTTTAATAATCCTTGATCACATCGTTCTGGATGAGTCATTCTTCCATAAATTTTTCCATCTACACTTAATAATCCTTCAATAGATTCTACAGATCCGTTGGGATTATCCGTTGGACTTAAACTAGGAAGTCCATTTGTATTCACATATTGAGACGCAACTTGATTTTGATCGAATAAAACCTTTATCATGTTTTTTTTAGCGTAAAACCTTCCTTCTCCATGAGAAATAGGTAATGTATATATATTATTTTTCATTCCCATGAGCCATGGTGATTTATCAGATAGAATTTTTATGTGTACACATCGAGATATATATTTGTTCCTCTTATTATATGTTAATGTAGGAGAGTTTTCATTTCTTAAACAAATTTTACCATATGGTAACAGTCCTGATTTAATTAAACTTTGAAATCCATTACAAATTCCCAATATTAATCCATCATTTTCTAAAAAACGATGGATGGATTCTTGAATATGAGGATTATATAATATAGATGCTATAAATTTTCCAGAACCGTCTGGTTCATCTCCATAACTAAATCCACCACATAACATAATAATTTGTGTAGATTCTATATATTTTTTACATTCTAATATAGAATTTAGAATATCTTTATCTTTCATATTTTTAAATACAAAAGTTTTTATGATGGAACCTACTTTATGGAATGAACGAATGGATTCAAATTCTCCATTAGTTCCTGGAAATATGGGAATGAATACTCTTGGAATTCCTTTATAAAAGGAAGATTTTCCTATAACAGTGGAGAATTCGGATTGATGAATAATTGTTTTTTTTTCAATATGATTCTGGATGATAGTGTTTCTTTTTTCTTTTTTATCATGTTCAAAAGAAAAAACAGAAGATAAAGTCTTCAACCAATGGAATTGTGCAACATTTATATCAATAGATACATCATTAAATATTAACGATTTATTGGATATGACTTTTCCTATTAAAATGAAATCATCCGATAGATATGAAGATGATTCTATAATTAACGATCCAATTTGAAGATCCAAAAGATTTTTTTTACAGTTTATTATTGCCCCCAAACGATTTCCAAAGGACATTTGTGCAATAGCAATTGATATTCCTCCATCTTTTACCGTTTTTACTGATATTATTTTTTTGGAACGTATTCCATCATAAATTTGATTGTATGCATTTTTAATAGATTCAAAATTAGGCATTTCGTCCGTTAATGGACTATGATGAAATAAATAAATTTTATTACCTATTTTTTTAAATTCAGGAGAAATTACATGATCACAAAATCCTGTTGTAATTCCAAACGAAATCAATGTAGGAGGAACATGAAAATTTTTATAAGATCCTGACATAGAATCTTTTCCTCCAATTGAAGCAATTTCTAAAGACATTTGAGTATGATATGCACCCATTAAGGATGCAAAGGGAATTCCCCACGTTTTTGAATTATTCCCTAACTTTTGATAATATTCCTGAAAACTGAGGTACGTATTTTTATAATCCCCCCCCATTGATACAATTTTTGATATGCATTCGATAATTGCATAAGATCCTCCATGAAAAGGACTCCAATTCGAAATATCAGGATGAAAACCCCAAGATACCATACTTACCGTATTGGTATTTCCATGTAATACAGGAATTTTTTGAACACTTCCTTCAGAAGGAGTCATTTGATATTTTCCTCCAAATGGCATAAGTACGGTAGTTCCTCCTACCGTATTATCAAACATTTCTACTAAATGAATTTGAGATGCAACATTTAATTTAGAAATAGTATGTAGAAAATTTTCTTTGTTGAAAATCAATTGTTTAGATTTTTTGAAAGGAGAACATGTTATAGGTGAATCTAATATTACGGATTGTTTTTTATTTGAACCTTTTGTATGAAGAAAAGAACTTTTGACATTAAAAACTTCCTTTTTTTGATAATAAAAAATAATACGTTTGTTATCAGTGATTTTTGCAATAGGAGTGGCCATGAGATTCTCTTCATGAGCTAATTGTATAAAATGATTAACATTTTTAGGATGTAAAACAACGGCCATACGTTCTTGAGATTCGGATAGAGATATTTCTAATTCGTTCATGGTTTGATTTTTATCTATAGGTATTTGATCTAAATCAAGTTCAATGCTGTCATGTAATTCTCCAATTGCAATTGCTCCACCACCTGCTCCAAAATCATTGCATTTTTTTATTAAAGAAGTGACTTTTTTTTTTCTAAAAAATCTTTGTATTTTTCTTTCAGTTAAAGGATCGCCCTTTTGTTGATTAATCTTATTTTTTTTAATCCTTTTATTGTTTTTTTTAGAAGAATCTGTTGCATCTCCGATTCCATGTTTTCCTGTTAATCCTCCTATTAATAAAATAATGTCTCCTTTTTTTAATGTTTTTTGTTTGACAAATTGCATAGGTGAAGCTCCTACAACCATACCAATTTCCATTCGTTTAGCACGATATCCTTCATGATAAATTTCATGAACATGTGTTGTTGATAATCCTATTTGATTTCCATAAGAGCTAAATCCCATAGCCGCTTCTCTACTAATTTTGTTTTGAGGAATTTTATCATAAAACGTTGTAGAATTGGTAGGATTTGCTGATCCACTTAAACGAATTCCTTGATAAACGAAAGATCTTCCAGATAATGGATCTCTGATTGCTCCACCTAGGCAAGTTGCAGCTCCTACGAATGGATTAATTTCTGTAGGATGATTATGCGTTTCATTTTTAAAAAACAAATACCATTTCTCTCGTTGATTATCAACATCGACATTGATCATCATCATACATGCATTTTTTTCGTTAGATGGACAATAATGTTTCAACTTACCTTTTTGGTAAAGAATTTGAGAAGGAAGTATAGATAATTCCATCAAAGTAATCGGATGATGGGAAATTCCAAGAAAAGATTTATTTTTTAAGTATTCTTTAAATATATGTTGATATTTTTTTTTCAAAATTCCATTAAAACGTATTTTTTTTAATGAAGTAAAAAACGTTATGTGTCTGCAATGATCTGACCAATAGGTTTCTAAAATACGTATTTCTATTTCTTTTGGATTTCTTTTTTCTTGAATAAAGTATTTTTTTATAAATAGTAAATCTTTAAAAGAGATCGATAAATCCAACTTTTTATGAAGTTTTTTTAATTCTTTCATGGACAAATGAATAAAATTAATTAAAAGATCCTTCTTTAAGGAAGAAGAATCTACCTTATTTATAACATCAAAAAAATTTGAATATTTAGAAAAAAAATATTTTTTAGATTTTTCTACATCTTCTTTTGTTTTTATTCCTATCAATTCCACAATTGAATATGTATGGATTTTTATACAAGATGCAGGATATAAAATTTTTATGCATTGTTTTGCTGCATTAGATCTATCTTGATCTTTTAATGAAAAAAATGGAAAATGATGATGAAAATATTTTTTTTGATAAAAAATATCTGTTACAGGATCAAAAAAAATTTTTGGTAAACTTTCTAAAAACGTTGTTTCGTCAACATTGCATATTTTATATACACGATATATAATTACTTTCTTTATAGGAATATTTAAATCCATTAATTCATAAAATAATGCATTTGAATCTTGATTAAAAGGACGTTTTTTTTTTATAAAAATTTTAAAATTCATTTTTTTCAAAAAATATAATACTTATTTCAAAAAAAATAATAAAAATTTCATGTTATATATTTTTATCAATCAATTGATAATATTTTTTTAAAAAAGGATTTACTTTTTTTTGAATAAATTCCAACGTCTGTTCGGAAGCGAATCCAATAAGATTTTTAGGATTGATAATCTTTTTCATTTTTTCTTTACATATTGGAATTTTTTCATCACATAAAATTTTTTTTATAAAATGGTTTTTTTCTCCTTTCCATTGCATATCAAAATGTGTTTTCATGGAATGTTTTCGAATTCTTTCATGAACTTCTTGTCGATCTCCTCCATTTTTTACTGATTCAACAATAATATATTCAGTAATTAAAAAAGGAAGTTCGTGATTTATATTTTTTTCAATGACTTTAGGATAGACTACAATGTCTTTAATTATATTTTTCCAAATCATTAAAATAGCATCTACAGAAAGAAATGACTGTCCAATAACCAATCGTCTATTTGCAGAATCATCTAAAGTACGCTCCAACCATTGAGTTGCTGCAACCATTGCTGAACTATTCGATAAAGATATCACATATTTGGATAAAGAGGACATACGTTCACTGTATATTGGATTTTTTTTATAAGACATTGCACTAGATCCAATCTGTTCTTTTCCAAACGGTTCTGATAATTCTTTGAGATTTTGTAACAATCGAATATCATTACTAAATTTATGGGACGATTGAGAAATATTGGACAATAAATTTAATATTTGAGAATCGACTTTTCTATCATAAGTTTGTCCAGTAACAGGGAAAACATTTTGGAATCCAAACATATTCGATATCTTTTTATCTAACAATTGAAATTTTTTAATATCCCCATTAAATAAATCTTTGAAACTTGCTGCAGTTCCAACAGCTCCTTTTACACCTCTAAAATGCAGATGATTCAATCGAAATTCTAATTCTTCTAAATCCATAATGAGACTTTGCATCCATAACGTTGCACGTTTTCCTAACGTTGTTAATTGAGCTGGTTGATAATGAGTAAAGGCCAAAGTTGGTAAATCATGATATTCTAATGAAAAATTTCTCATAAAAAAAAGAACATAAATTATTTTTTTTAATAGAATTTTTAATCCGTCACGAATAAGAATAATATCGGTATTATCTCCTAAAAAAGCACTTGTTACTCCAAGATGGATAATAGGTTTTGCAATTTTTGCTTTTTCTCCAAAAGCATATAAATGTGCCATTACATCATGTTGAAATTTTTTTTCAAAAAAATCGACTCGTTCCCAATCAATGTTATACAAGTTTTTTTTCATATCATTGATTTGTTTTTCGCTAATATTGAGTCCTAATTCTTTTTGAATCATTGCTAAATGAATCCATAATTTTCTCCAAATAATGAATTTTTTTTTAGGAGAAAAATTATATAACATTTCTTTACTACTATATTTTTCTACTAAAGGATTTTTGTATTCGTTCACAAGAAAAATTTTTTAAGAAAAAATTTTATTGAATAATTGATTATTTTTTATAATATTTTGATTTCTTTCGGATCCAACTGAAATGAGTACAATTTTTAACTGAAGATATTTTTCAATGTATTCCACATAATTTTTGCAATTTTTTGGTAAATGATCATATTCCTTAATAAAAGAAATATCTTCTTTCCATCCAGGAAACTCTAAAAAAATACATTCTATTTTTTTTCCTTGCATGTCTGAAGGAAAATTTTTGAATATTTTATGATGAATTTTATATTTTACACAAATTTTTAAAACGTTTAATCCACTAAGTATATCTAATTTAGTAACAATTAAACAATTAATTCCGTTGATCATGCAAGAATATTTTAAAGCGACCAAATCCAACCAACCACATCGTCTAATCCTTTGTGTAGTAGATCCATACTCATTTCCTTTTTTTTGTATGTGATTGTTAACGTTTTGATTGAATATTTCTGTAGGAAATGGGCCATTTCCTACACGTGTGCAATATGCTTTGGATATTCCTATAAAATTTTCCAAAAAATTGGGAGGAATTCCACTTCCTGTACACACTCCTCCAGTAGTCGTAGAAGATGGAGTAACATATGGATACGTACCGTAATTGATATCTAATAACATGGCTTGTGCACCTTCAAACAAAAGATTTTTCTTTTCTTGAAAAGCACGATGAATTCGATAAATAGAATCTATAATTCGTTTATATAGAAGATTGGCATATTCTTCATATTCATGATAAATTTCTTCAAATGAAAGAGGAGGTTTTTTATAAATTTTCGTAATTAATGCATTATTCAAATGAACGTTATATTGTATTTTTTTATATAAATTCTTTTTATCCAACAAATCTAACGCACGAATTCCTATACGTGCTATTTTATCTTCATAAGTTGGACCAATTCCACGATGTGTAGTTCCTATAGCTTTTTTTCCTAATGATTCTTCTCGATATTGATCGATCAGTAAATGATAAGGCATAGTAATATGCGCACGATGTTCTATAAATACTTTAGAGACATCTATGCCAATAGATTCTAAGTTTTTGATTTCTTGAATGAAAGATTTGGGATCTATGACCACTCCTGCGCCTACGATGCACGTGACATTAGGATATATTACTCCAGAAGGAATTAAATGAAGTACGAAATAACGATTTTTTACATGAATAGAATGTCCTGAATTATTTCCTCCTTGATAACGTATGACATAATCCGAATTTTTTGAAAGTAAATCCGTTATTTTACCTTTTCCTTCATCTCCCCATTGTAACCCCACAATAACATTTGAAGGCATAATTTTAATATATTTTATAAACTTGAACCAAAGTTAAAGGAATTGTTTATAAATGAATGAATCAAATTAATATTTTATTTTTTTTGTAACCGATTTTTTAAATGTTGAAATGCTAAATTTGTTGCTTTTCTTCCTCTTGGAGTTCTTATTAAATATCCTTCCTGTATAAGAAATGGCTCATATACTTCCTCTAAAGTCTCTGGATTTTCATTGACAGATGTAGCAATCGTTTTTATCCCTACTGGACCTCCTTGAAAATTATTAACAATAGAATACAAAATTTTATTATCCATTTCATCTAATCCATATCGATCGACATTTAATGCTTGCAATCCTAACCTGCATATGCTCAAATCAATTATTCCATTTCCTTTAATTTGAGCAAAATCACGGATTCTCCTTAATAATGCATTAGCTATCCGTGGAGTCCCTCTACTTCTACATGCTATTTCGAACGAAGCTTCATCTGTAATGGGAATGTTTAATAGATTAGCATTTCTTTGTATAATAGTTTTTAACAATTCTTTTTTATAATAATTGATGCGAAAATTAATTCCAAATCTAGATCTCATGGGAGAGGTTAACAATCCATATCTTGTAGTTGCCCCTATTAATGTAAAAGGAGATAAATCAATTTGGATCGATTTAGCGTTAGATCCTGAATCAATAATAATATCTATTTTATAATTTTCCATCGCAGAATACAAGTATTCTTCAATGATTGGAGATAATCGATGAATTTCATCAATGAAAAAAACGTCATGTAATTTTAAATGAATCAATAATCCTGCTAAATCTCTAGGTTTATCCAAAACTGCTCCTGATGTTACAGTAATATTCACACATAATTCATGAGCTACTATATGAGCAAGAGTCGTTTTTCCTAATCCTGGAGGTCCGTGAAATAAAATATGGTCTAGAGTTTCCTTTCTCTTTTTTGCAGCTTTGATGAAAACATTAAGATTCTCCAATAAATATTCTTTTCCGATGAATTCTTGGATATTTTTTGGATTTAAATAAATATTTGAACATGACATAACAACGAAATATTGTTGATTAATTTTTCTTTGATTTAAAAAAAAACAATTGTTTCATAAATATATTTGTTCTATTCAATTTTATCATCAACGATTTGTTTATGCATAAAAGACAATCTTAACACATTCTAATTTCTTTTTTCTTCAAATTAAAGAATATGATTCAACAATCAATCCATAATTGGTTTATATACTTTTGCTACATCCGCAATAGCATCCTTTTCTTTTAAATTTATCAATCGTACTCCTTGAGTAGTTCTACCCATAATTCTGATATCTGATACTGGAATTCTTATCATAATTCCTGATTTTTTTATAATCATTAAATCATCTTGTTCTGTTACAGATTTGATAGAAATCAAATTTCCTGTTTTTTTAGTAATGTTTAGGGTTTTTATTCCTTTTCCTCCTCGATTGGTTAATCGATAATCTTTTAATTGAGATCTTTTTCCAAAACCTTTTTCAGAAACTACTAATAATTGTCCTTGACATTTTTCTTCTACACATATCATCCCAATGACCATATTTTCATTTTTTGATGAAATTCCTATTACTCCTGATGAATTTCTTCCTGTAGGACGAACTTTTTTTTCTGAAAAACGAATAATTCTTCCACTATTTAAAGCGATAAGTACCTGGCTATTTCCTTTAGTTAAAAAAGCTTCTAATAAAGAATCTCCTTTTCGAATAATAATGGCGTTAATTCCATATTTTCTTGGACGAGAATAATGTTCTAGTGATGTTTTTTTGATTACTCCTTTTTGTGTGACCATTACAACATAATGATCTTTTACATATTTTTTATCGGATATATCTCCAGTTAATATGTAAGCATTTACTCTATCATCTGTTTGAAGATTAATGATGTTCTGAATTGCTCTACCTCTAGAAATTTTAGATCCTTCTGGAATATCATAAACTCTCAACCAAAAACATTTTCCTTTTTCTGTAAACAATAACAAATGTTGATGATTGGTTGCTATGAGTAAATGTTTAAAAAAATCAGATTCTTTTGCTGTTGCTCCACGATTTCCAATTCCTCCTCGTCCTTGACGTTTATATTCAGATAAAGAAGTTCTCTTAATATATCCTGCATGAGAAATGGTCAGGACAACTTGTTCATTTTCAATTAGATCTTCCATATGGACTTCTCTTCCTGAATGATCAATTTGTGTTCTTCTCGAATCTTGATATTTTTTGTTAATTTCTAATAACTCTTGTTTAATAATTTCTGTTCTTAAAGAGTATTGATCCAGTACCTTCTTATAAAATTCTCGTTTACTTTCTAAATCTCGATATTCTTTCTGAATTTTCTCCCTTTCAAGAGAAGTAAGACTTTGAAGACGAAGATCTAATACAGATTTTGATTGATTTTCCGATATGTTAAACTTACGAATTAATCTCTCGCAAGCTTCATGTCGACTTTTAGATTCTTTAATTAATTGAATCATAGTATCTAAATGATTCAATATCTTTAAAAATCCTTTTAAAATATGAAGACGATGTTGACATCTTGTTAACTCATATTTTGTTCGACGGATAATCACGTCATGTCGATGATCGACAAAATTTTGAATTAAATCTTTTATATTCAATTGAACGGGTTTTCCGTTCACTAAAGCAATAGTATTAACATTGAAATAAGTTTGTAAAGAAGTATATTGAAATAATTTATTTAATAATACATTGGGATTTGCATTTTGTTTAAGGATATATACAATACGTAATCCTTTTCTATCAGATTCATCACGTATTTGATAAATGCCATCCATTTTTCCTTCTTTTATTAATTCAACAGTTTTTGATATCATATCGGACTTATTCACCTGATAAGGCATTTCATCGACCACAATACATTTTCTTCCTTGTATTTCTTCAAAGTGAACTTTAGCACGTAAAACAATCCGACCTCTTCCAGTATGAAACGCATTTTTAACTCCATCATATCCGTAAATAATTCCTCCTGTAGGAAAATCAGGCGCTTTAATATATTTTATAATTTCTTCTACGGATAGGGTATTATCACTTTCTATATATGCACAAATTGCTTGAATGGTTTCCTTTAAATTATGAGGTGGGATGTTTGTTGCCATACCGACTGCAATTCCAGAAGATCCATTGATTAAAAGATTTGGAATACGTGTTGGTAATATGCTAGGTTCTTCCAAAGAATCATCGAAGTTCAATTGCATCTCCACGGTTCCTTTTTGGATGTCTAATAACATCTCTTCAGAGATTTTTTCCATCCTTACTTCTGTATAACGCATTGCTGCGGGAGGATCAGAATCCAAGGATCCAAAGTTTCCTTGTCCATCAATTAATGGATAACGCAATGACCATTTTTGTGCCATACGGACCATTGTTTCATACACTGAAACATCTCCATGAGGATGATATTTTCCTAACACTTCTCCAACTACACGAGCAGATTTTTTATATGGATTTTTAGATAGAAGCCCTAATTGATACATTCCATAAAGAACTCTTCTATGAACAGGTTTTAATCCATCTCTTACATCAGGAAGAGCTCTAGAAACTATCACAGACATAGAATAATCGATGTAAGATGATTTCATTTCATCTTCAATATTAATGGAAATTAATTTTTCACCTTCAATCATTTTTTTATAAAATATTAAAACAATTAATACATAAAACTTTTTTTGATCAACGAATAAGAAACAGGACAATTGTATAAGCATTCTCCTATCCTCTTTAAAAGAGAAAATAGAATCTGATTATTTTCATTTTTTTTATCATTTTCCATAATAGGAAACAGATGGTCTATTTCTCTTTCGCATATTTGATTTTTTTCTAATGAGTACAATTTAGAAAAAATAAAATTTATTTCTTTATAATCTTGCATGGATAATCCATTTATCTTATTTGAAATAAATGATTCACATATCATTCCCATCGCAATGGCTTTTCCATGAGTTATTTTTTGATTATTCATAATAAAATAACTTTCTAACGCATGACCAATGGTATGACCAAAATTGAGAATCTTACGTAATCCTTTTTCTTGAGGATCATGATCTACAATATTTTTTTTGATTAAAATAGATTGTGAAATTAATGATTCCCATTTCTTTTTGTTTGTTATAACATTTTTTTCATGAATTTTTTCGATATAAAATAGATTTTTCATTTTTATCCAAAAACTTCTATCCGATATTAATCCATGTTTTAACATTTCTGCCATACCAGAAAGAATTTCCTCATTAGACAGGGTTTGCAAAAAATTTATATCAATGATTAAAAATTCTGGACTATAAAAAGATCCTATCTCATTTTTTACAGTATTTAAATTTACCCCTGTTTTTCCTCCTATAGAGGCATCTACCATACCAAGTAATGTAGTAGGAATGTTAATAAAACGTATTCCTCTTTTAAAAATAGAGGATACGAATCCTCCGATATCCGTTATCACACCACCTCCTAAATTGAGGATCAAACTTTTTCTATTCGCTTTCCATCTTTCTAATTGATTGCATATTTGAATACAAGTATGTATATTTTTTTCTTTTTCTCCTGTTTGAATACGAATAATATGCGATCTTTTCAAAAGATCTATAGAATGAAAAAGTATAGGAATACAATATTTTTCAGTTATATTATCTACTAAAATAAATAGATTGGATCTATCATCAATATGATGATTTAAATAAAAGTTTAAAATTTGATATGCATCTTTTTTAAAAAAAATAGATCCTTTTTTGATTTTCACATCATTCAAAATTTTATAAAATCATTAACTATTAAAATGAAATATGTTATACAACCAATAAGTTATAAAAATAAAACCTATTATTAAAAACAATAAATTAGGTAACCATCCTAAAAGATTAATAAATTTGAATAAATATTCCATGATAATTAGAAAATTTTAATGAAACATATCTTAAGATATTCAAAAAATAAAAAATGCAAATACATAATTTTTATGATTATTGTTTCATAATCTCCGATATTCTTGATTTTTTAAATCATTTACTAAACCCTAGGTGGATTTTTGTGCATTTTGGAAATACAGCATTATTGATTCTTTTAGCTATTGTATTTTCAGAAACCGGGTTGTTTATTGGATTTTTTTTACCAGGAGATTCTTTGTTATTTACAGCAGGAATTTTTGGTGAAGATTTACGGAAAAATTTTTACAATATTCCTTTTTTTGTGATTATTCTCCTCGTTGCTTTAGCAGCAGTATTAGGAAACATACAAGGATATTGGTTAGGATATAAATCAGGAAAATTTTTGTATCAAAAAAAGGATTCTTTCTTTTTTAAAAAGAAACATTTAATCTTAGCAAAATTATTCTATAATCAATACAATTCTATAGCATTGGTCATTAGTAGATTTTTTCCTATATTTCGTACTTTTGCTCCTATTGTTGCCGGAATACTACATATAGATTTTAAAAAATTTATGATCTATAACGTGATTGGTGCATTAACATGGACATACTCCATTATGTTATCTGGACATTATTTAGATAAACATTTTCCAGAAATCAAAGACCATATTGAATGGATTATTGTAGCTATTATATGTATCACAACAGTTCCTTTTATTTTAACAATGAAAATCAAAAAAAAGAAATTTATTACTTAATTTTTTTTTTTTTTCTTCTGATAGAAAGAAAAAATTTTTTCATTAATAATTTGCATTGTTGTTCCATAATTCCAGAACTAAAAGTAGTTTTAGGATGCAATCGTATTCCATACCCTAAAAATCCTAGATTGGAATGATTTGAAGCTCCATAAACTAATCTACCCATTCTAGATAAAAACAAAGCACCTGCACACATAACGCATGGTTCAATAGTCACATAAAGAGTACATTCTGTCATATATTTTTTTTCTAAATAATGAGAAGCTAGATTTAGTACTATAATTTCAGCATGTGCTGTAATATTTTTTGATTTTTCGGTTAAGTTATGTGCTTTTGCAATTACAAAATTATTATGAATCATCACAGCACCTATAGGAATTTCATTTTTATGAAATGCAATACAAGCCTCTTGAAATGCAATGTTCATAAAGAACATATCTTTTTTCATGATGAATTTTCTTTTACCTGATTTTCTGATTCTTTAGAACTCTTTGCAATTATTCGAGATGTTGTAATCTTCACTATCATTGTATTTGAAGGATGTAAAATATCATATTTTTCATTATGTAAATGTTTCACTGTTATTTTATCACCAATGTCTAATTTATCAGTAGACAATTCTATATAATCTGGAATATTCTTTGGTAAAGATTTGATTTTTAATTTTTTTATAGGAGAATAAAAGAGACCACCCTTAGAAACTCCAATTGGTCTTCCGGTATATTTTAATGGAATTTCTAACACAACAGGTTTTAATTCATCGAATTTATAAAAATCTACATGAAGTGGATGGTCATTAACAGGATCAAATTGTACTTCTTTACGGATTGTATGGATATTTTTTTCATAATTTTCAATGGTTATCACTACTCTATAGACCTCTTGCTTATGAATGATTTTTTTGATTTCTTCCAATGAAATTGAAAATGGAATGTTGATATTTTTTCCGTATAAAATGCATGGAATTTGATCTGAACGTCGAAGAAAACGGACTGTTTTTTTTCCAATATCTCTTCTTTTACCGTATATATTTACCTGTTTCATACTTAAATTATAAATTTATTGCTTATGGACTCATCATTTTTTATAGATTTCATCACTTCTGCAAAAAGTGGAGCACAAGAGATGACACGTATTTTTTGATTTGTTTGATGTTTTTTGATAGGAATAGTATCTGTGACTACTAATTCTTCAATAGAAGATTGATAGATTTTATCGTATGAATTTCCTGATAATACCGGATGTGTAGCAATTGCACGAACACTCAATGCTCCTTGTTGTTTAATTAAATTTGCGGCTTCTGTTAATGTTCCTGCAGTATCTACCATGTCATCTATCAGTACGATATTTTTTCCTTTTACTTTTCCTATAAGATTCATGAATTCTATTTTATTTGCTTTTTTTCTTTCTTTATAACAAATCACTACATCTGTTCCTAAATATCCTGCATAGCTTCTTGCTCTTTTTGCTCCACCCATATCTGGAGAAGCGATAGTTAGACGATCAATATTTAATTTTTTAATATAATCAATAAAAATTCTAGAAGCATATAAATGATCTACAGGAATATCAAAAAATCCTTGTATTTGATCTGCATGTAAATCCATAGTGATTAATCTGGTAGCTCCAGAAGAGACCATTAATTGTGCAACAAGTTTTGCTGCAATTGGCGTTCTTGGTTGATCTTTATGATCTTGCCTTGCCCATCCAAAGTAAGGAATTACCAGTGTTATGTTATAAGCAGATGCCCTCCTAGCAGCATCACACATTAATAGGAGTTCCATGAGATTATCGACTGGAGGAAAAGTAGATCCAATTAAAAATACTCTACAACCACGAACAGATTCTTGAAAATGTGGAATATATTCTCCATCACTAAATTCTAGAAACTTTACTTTTCCAAGTAATTTTCCATAATATTGAGATATATTTTTAGATAATTCCAATCCACGTCTTGTAGAGAAAAAGAGAACTTTTTGATTCATATCTATATTTTTTATGCAAAAATACTTCTAAAAGAAAAAATAAACATATTTTTAAATCATGAGACAATATTTGGAGCTGATACAACAAGTTTTGCAACATGGAAAAAAAAGAAACGACCGAACCGGTGTTGGAACCAAAAGTATATTTGGATATCAAATGCGATTTGATTTAAAGAAAGGATTTCCATTGTTAACTACTAAAAAAATGAGTATAAAATCCATAATCCATGAACTTCTTTGGTTTTTAAAAGGAGATACTAATATACAATATTTGAAAGATAATAAAGTAACAATTTGGAATGAATGGGCTGATAAGAATGGAGAATTAGGACCTATATATGGATATCAATGGAGAAAATGGCCTACATATTATCGTGGAAATGAAATATGTGTTGATCAAATATCCAACGTAATCAAAGAAATTCGATATAATCCAACCTCTCGACGTCTTATTGTCTCTTCTTGGAATGTAGGAATGATTAAATTTATGGCATTACCTCCTTGTCATGTCATGTTTCAATTATTCGTTGATAATGAAAAGAAACAATTGTCTTTACTTCTATATCAAAGAAGTGCGGATATTTTTCTTGGACTACCTTTTAATATTGCTTCCTATTCTTTGTTGTTAACAATGATTGCTCATATCTTGAATTTTAGAGAACACGAGTTTATCCATTTTATAGGTGATGCGCATATCTATATGAACCATATAAAACAAGTAAAAAAACAATTAAAAAGAAATCCAAGAGATCTTCCAAAAATTATAATCAATCCGATGATAAAAAATATTTTTGAATTTTCTTTTGAAGATTTTCAATTAAAAAATTACCATCCATTTTCACACATTAAAGGAGATATTGCTATTTAAAATTAAAAAATAGATTATTTAGATCGATCTATCTAACAACCAATTTTTAAATTCATTGAAATTATTTTTTATAGCATTTTTTTTTACTTCTCCTATTGATTTTAAAAATTTTTTTATTTTTTTAGGAAAAAAAACTTCTTTTCTCAAAGAAAAAGGAATTTTATCCAAAAATTTAACGGGATGTGCAGTTTCCAAAAAAACGGATAAATATGGAGTTTTTGGATCTTTATATAAATATTTTGTAGCTCCTAAATATCCAACTGCTCCATGTGGATCTAACATATATTTATGATTTTTCCAGACTTTTTTGATCATGGACAATGTATTATAATCGGTAAATCGAAAAGAAGATAATTTCTTTTTCAATGAAAACATATTTTTTTTATATAAAAAATTCCATATTCTTGGAAAATTACTGGGATTGGCAATATCCATTGCATTAGAAATTGTTTTTTTCACATTAATAGGATGATATATTCCAGATTTCATGAATCTTGGAATAGTATCGTTGATGTTTGTAGATGCAACAAATCCATGGATAGGTAACCCCATTCTTTCAGCGATCATTCCTGCACATATGTTTCCAAAATTACCACTAGGAACCGAAAAAATTATTTTTTTCCCTCCATACATTTCTTTTATATTTTTATAAGCAGAAAAATAATAAAACATTTGAGGTAATAATCTTGCTGTATTAATTGAATTCGCTGATGTTAATGTATATTTTTTTTTTATTTGTTTATCTGAAAAAGCTTTTTTTACCATTTTTTGACAATCATCAAAATTTCCAAAAATTTCTAATGCAAATACATTAGAAGAATTTAATGAAGCAATTTGTTTTTCCTGTAAAGGACTAATTCCATTATGTGGATATAAAATAATAACTTCAATTCCACTTTTATTATTAAATCCTTTTGCTACGGCTCCTCCAGTATCCCCAGATGTAGCAACTAAAACTGTAAATTTTTTTCCTATTTTTTCATAAAAATAACTTAAACATTCAGACATAAATTTTGCTCCAATATCTTTAAAAGCGAGAGTAGGACCATGAAATAGTTCTAATGCATAAATATTATCATGGATATTCTTTATTGGAAAATCAAATTGTATTGTATTTTTAATAATTTCTTCTATTCTATCATCAGGAATGGAATTTCCAATATATGGAATAATTACTTCTCTAGCAATATGATGAATATCATAACTTGTTATTTGTTCAAAGAATGATGGATTCAATCTTGGAATAGATTGAGGAACGTATAAATCTCCATCCGAGGATAATCCAGATAAAACAGTATGTTCAAAAGAAGATAAATTATTTCTATTTGTTAAACTGTGATACAACATATTTTATTAATTTTTCTTTCATTAAAAAATCTTAATCCATTTCAACCCTTCTTGATTAATAGGAGATGTATAGGTTTTATATCCAATTTTTAGGGAAGAGTATACTTGATTCATAACTTCAGTGACTTTTTTTGCGGTTTGATTTCCTTTGCTTAACATAAAAACCGAAGGACCAGAACCAGATATTCCCCCTCCTAATGCACCAATTTCTTTGCATCTTATTTTTAATTCATAAAATGATGGAATAAGGATGGATCGTATCGGTTCTACAATAACATCTTCTAAAGATCGACTAATTAACGCATAATTTTCTTGATACAATCCTGCTACCAATGCACCAATATTACCCCATTGACGTATCGCATCTGTCATTAATATTTTTCTTTTCAAAATGTTTCTTGCATCAGATGTTTTAATTTCAATTTGTGGATGAATGATACTTACCCATAATTCATTAGGGGCATGTAATCTTGTAATATCTAAAGGTTGATAACTTCTTACCAAAGTCAACCCTCCCATGATGGCAGGTGCAACATTATCAGCATGTGCAGTTCCACTTGCTATACGCTCCCCTTCCATTGCAAATCGAATTAATTGGATATTATTAAAAGGATTCCCTAATAAGATATTTGCGCCAAAAACCACTCCAGCGGCACTCGCAGCACTCGAACCTATTCCACTACCGGGATTAATATTTTTTATTAATTCTACTTCAAATCCTATTTTTTCATCTTGATCATTTTTTTGATGAAATTTTTGTTTTTGTTGATATTTTTCTAATAAAAATTGTAAAGCTACAAACGCAACGTTTTTATTAGGATCTTTAGGCAATGAAGATCCACAAATTTTATTTATTCGAATTCCAGGATGATTAGATTTATATAAATGAATTTCATCTTTTGGAAAATCTAAAGCTAATCCGATAATATCGAATCCACAAACTACATTTGCCACAGTAGCCGGAGAAAATATTTTAATTGCCTTCATGATTTTTATTTAGTAGCTTTAATAATATCAGAAAAAACTCCCGAAGCAGTTACTTCTGCACCAGCACCTGCCCCTTTTATGATTAGAGGCTGTTCTTCATATCGAGAAGTATTATATAAAACCATATTATCTTTTCCTTCTAATTGAAAAAATGGATGATTTCGTTTAATGGACTCCAATCCTACGAAAGCTTTTCCATTTTCGTAACGTGCAACGAAACGTAATCTTGATTGATTTTTCTCCGAAACATTTCGTATGTTTAAAAAATGTTCATTATATTTTTTCAATTCTTGATAAAAACTTTTTATCGAATTAGATTGATAACAACTTTTCGGTAGAAAAGATGTTTGATTTATATCTTTTAATTCCAATGAAGAACCACACTCTCTTGCAAGAATGAGAATTTTTCTCATCACGTCTAATCCACTTAAATCTATTCTAGGATCTGGTTCTGTATATCCTTTTAATTGAGCTTCTTGAACTACTTCTGAAAAAGTAATATCATTAATGAAGTGATTGAATATGAAATTTAAACTTCCTGATAATACAGCTTCTATTTTATGAATTTTATCTCCACTATTAATTAGATCATTGAGGGTACTAATAACCGGTAAACTAGCACCAACATTAGTTTCAAATAAAAATGGAGCATTAAAATTTCTAGAAAGTGTTTTTAATTTTTTATATTGACTATAAGTTGAAGAACAAGCAATTTTATTACAAGTGATTACTCCAATTCCATGTTTTAAAAATTCTCCGTAAATTTTTGCTGTTTCTTCACTTGCAGTATTATCAACAAATAAACTATTTCTTAAGTTTAACTTCCATACTTTTTTTATGAAAGAAATTATATTCATTTTCTCTCCTTCTTGATTAAGAAATTCTTTCCAATGACGGAGATTAATTCCATGATCATGAAAATACATTTTTTTACTATTCGAAATTCCTATAACTCTCATTTGAAGTTTTAATTCTTCCAACAGATAATTTTTTTGTTGATCGATTTGTTCAAGTAATTTGCTTCCTACATTTCCTAATCCACAAACAAATAGATTAATCTGTTTTGTGGGCATTTTAAAAAATGCTTCGTGTAAGGTATTTAATGCTTTTTTAAAATCTTTTTTTTGAATCACGGCCGATATATTTTTTTCAGTAGATCCCTGTGCAATAGCTCTTACATTAATACTGTTTCTTCCTAGTGAAGAAAACATTTTTCCACTGGTCCCGTGAAGATTTTTCATATTTTCTCCTACTACTGCAATAATACAAAGATCTTTCTCAATTCTTAATGGATCAATACGTTTTTGTTTTATTTCTTGATAAAATTCAAGATCTATCGCTGATTTAGCTTTTACAACATCTGTTTCATGAATTCCTGTTGTTATTGAATGTTCTGAAGAACTTTGAGTTATCAAAATAACATTTATTTTTTCTCTTGATAGAGCGGCGAATAATCTTTTTGAATATCCAGGAACTCCAACCATCCCACTTCCTTCTAAAGTAATTAATGAAATCTGCTGAATTCCAGAAATTCCGGTTACTGGTTGACTAATATTTTTATTTTTATTGATATAAATGATAGTCCCCTCATCTAAGGGAAAAAATGTATTTTTTATATGAATAGGAATGTTCTTTTTCATAGCAGGTTGTATAGTCGGAGGATAAATTACCTTTGCACCAAAATGCGATAGTTCCATGGCTTCTTCATAGGATATTTCTCTGATAGGAAAAGCTTGATTCACTATTTTTGGATTCGCTGTCATCATTCCACTTACATCTGTCCATATTTCTAGTAATCTAGCAGATGTAGCTGCAGCAATAATTGCAGAAGTATAATCAGATCCTCCTCTTCCCAGGGTTGTTGTTTCCTTTCTTCTAGTAGCACCAATGAATCCAGGAAAAACTACGTATTTATATGTATTTTTTAAAAAAAATTGATCAATTTGTTGATTACTTTTCATAAAATCTACTTGCGCACATCCAAATTGTGAATCAGTAGTAATTAAATCTCGACTATCCTTACAAATAGCATCTAAACCACATTGTTTTAATTTTTCTGAAATAAGAAATGAAGAACTAAGTTCTCCAAAACTCATAATTTTATCCAAAGAACGTTTCGATAATTCTTCTACTTGAAAAATTCCGTCACAAAGGTTTTCTAAATCATTGATATTTTTTTTGATCCAACTAATTAAATGACTATGGTAAGTGATTGGGAATAATTCTCTAATTATATTAATATGACGAATTTCTATGTGTTCTAATATATTTTTATAAACATTCTTTCTGTTAGAAGCTAATTTTCCACATTGAACTAACTGATCTGTTATCTTTCCTAAAGCAGATACAATAATTGCATATTTTCCATTAGGTTTTTTTTCTAATAAAGAACAAATTCGTTTTATGGAATGAGAATTAGCAACAGAACTTCCTCCAAACTTTAAAACTTGCATTATTTTTAACTATTTTTTACAATCTTTCCCATTATTATAAATATGTTAACAAAAATAATGATAATTTATGGAGACATATGTTTTTTTATGATTTGTTTGTATAAAATTTAAATTTATCAAAATGTTTTGTAAATATCGACTGAAAGTGGATCATAAAAATAAGTTTTTCTTTGATTTGATTCCTTCAAAGAAAGAACTTGGATATGATTCCTTAATCTTCTTTATTGAATGAATATGTAGTTCTTAAATAAATGGAGTAAGTACTTGTTATATCTAAAGAAAATTTTTTTATATGCATTTAACTTCTTATGAAAAGGAAAAAATTCTTCTGTACGTTGCGGGAGAATTATCAAAAAAACGTTTAAAAAGAGGTGTAAAATTGAATTATCCTGAATCTTTAGCACTCATTACTCATCACATCATGGAAGGTGCGAGAGATGGAAAAACAGTAAAACAATTAATGAATGAATCGAGTAGTATTTTAAACAATGAACAAGTTATGGATGGGGTAGATGAATTACTTAATGTTGTTCAAGTAGAAGCTACATTTCCAGATGGAAAAAAATTAGTTACTATCCATAATCCCATTAAAAAAATAAAATCATATCTAAATAAAATGATACCGGGAGAATATAAATTATTGAAGGAAGATATTCCTCTCCTTTCTGGAAGAAGGAGAATTCATAGGATTGTATCAAATGTAGGTACGCGTCCTATCCAAGTGGGGTCCCATTATCATTTTTATGAAACTAATAGATTCCTTCTTTTTGAAAGAAAAGGAACTCAAGGATATCGATTAGATGTTCCCTCAGGACGTTCAATACGTTTTGAATCAGGAGAAACAAAAAAAGTGGATTTGGTAAAAATAGGAGGAAATCAAAAAATTTATGGTTTTTCAGGAAAAGTAAATACAAAAGTATGAAACAAATAGATAGAATTTCTTATGCAAATATGTATGGTCCTACTACAGGAGATAAAATTCGTTTAGGAGATACTTGCCTTTGGATTGAAATAGAAAAAGATTATACATTTTATGGAGATGAATGTGTGTTTGGAGGAGGAAAAGTAATTCGAGATGGAATGGGACAACATGCGACGGCCACCAAAGAGGAAGGAGTATTAGATTTAGTTTTGACAAATGCCATTATTATCGATTATTGGGGCATTGTCAAAGCTGACATTGGAATAAAAAATGGAATGATTGTATCTATTGGAAAATCTGGAAATCCTGATATAATGGATGGAGTCAATAATAATATGATCATCGGAGTTGGAACAGAAGTAATTTCTTCAGAAAATTTCATTGTAACCGCTGGTTGTGTTGATAGTCATGTTCATTATATATGTCCACAGTTATTTAACCTAGCGTTGGAAAGCGGAACAACAACCATTATTGGAGGTGGAACTGGACCTGCTACGGGAACAATTGCAACTAATTGTACTTCAGGAGCATGGAATATAAAAAATATGTTAAAAAGTACTGATCATATTCCAGTTAACTTACTTCTTCTTGCTAAGGGAAATAGTTCCAATCCTAACGCGTTAATAGAACAATTAGATGCTGGTGCTGGAGGATTAAAAATACATGAAGATTGGGGAAGTACTCCACATGTGATTGAAAAATGTTTAGATCTATCCGAAAAATATGATATACAAGTAAATATCCATACCGATTCATTGAATGAATCAGGATATATAGAGGACACCATAAAAGCATTTAAAAACTGTACGATTCATACCTATCATACAGAAGGAGCTGGTGGAGGACATGCCCCTGATTTATTAAAAGTCATTTCATTAGAAAATGTTCTACCTTCTTCTACTACACCCACTATGCCTTATACAAGGAATACTATTGATGAACATTTTGATATGTTGATGATATGTCATCATTTAGATGATAAATTACCAGAAGATATTGCTTTTGCACAATCACGAATAAGATCAGAAACTATTAGTGCTGAAGGTGTACTCCATGATATGGGTGCGATTAGTATGACCAGTTCTGATTCTCAAGCTATGGGAAGGATTGGGGAAGTTATAACGAGAACATGGCAAACTGCGGATAAAATGAAAAAACAAATAGGTCCAATAAATAAGGAAGATAGGGAAAATAGGAACGATAATTTCCGAGTAAAACGATATATTTCTAAATATACAATTAATCCGTCTATTACTCATGGTATTTCTGAATATGTAGGTTCTATACAAGTAGGAAAAATAGCAGATATGGTATTATGGAAACCTTCTTTTTTTGGAGTTAAACCAGAATTAGTCATAAAAGGAGGAATGATTATCTATGCCGCTTTAGGAGATCCTAATGCCACTATTCCAACTCCTCAACCATTTATGTATCGAAAAATGTTTGGATATTTTAATCCAAAATTAAGTAGTCTTTTTGTTTCAAAAAATTCTATGAGTAATCATATATTTTTTCAAAATGAAATTAATAAACAAATACGATTAGTGAAAGGATGTCGAACCATTAGTAAAAAAAATATGATTTTAAATGAACAAACTCCAAATATCGAAATTGATCCGAAAAAATATAGTGTATTTATTAATGGAGAAAAAATACAATCCATTCCTTCTGAGGTTGTTCCCCTTGCTCAAAGGTATTTCTTATTTTAGTAAAAAAAATACCCAAGGCGGGATTTGAACCCGCATGATAATGATTATATCACTGGATTTTGAGTCCAGCGCGTATACCTAATTCCGCCACTTGGGTAATCGTTTTAAGATAAAATAGAAATACTATTTATAGATATATGAACTTTTTTGAAAAAATTTATCGTTTCTTTTACTCCTTCTTTAGGGTATAAATAACAAACCCTTTTAATATTTGATAAATATATTAATTTACTGCATTCTTTGCACGGAAAATGTGTAATGTATATTATCGAATGATTGAAAAATTTTGGAAATCTTGCATCTAGTTTAAAAATGGCATTAGCTTCTGCATGAATCACATACCATTTTGTATCTCCATAAACATCTTCGCACTTTCCATGATATCCGTATGGAGTTTGATTATACCCATGAGATACAATTTTATTATCATAAACAATTACTGCACCAACTTTTTTTTTTTACAAACAGAATATGTTGATTGCTCAATCGCCATTTTCATATAAATAACGTCTCTGTTATTTTTTTTTATAAATTCCATAGTCATGAAAAGAATAGAAACCATGAAAAATACAAAAATAAATTTTTTAAAAAAAATTTATAAAAAAAAAAAGGTCTTTTTCTTGTAGAAGGAGTAAAAGAATTTCTATTAGCTATTAAAAATCAATTTATTCCAAACACAATATTCATATGCAATTCTATATTTGATCATCAACGTATAGTTCAACCATATTACAAGATTACATATTGTATAAATAAGAAAGTATTTAAAAAGATTTCCTACAGAGAAAATTCTGGTGGAATAGTAGCATTGTTTCAAGAAAAAAGGAGATGGAATCATCAATTAAAAAATATTAATTTTTTAAAAGAAAAAGATTATTCTTTACTTGTATTAGATGGAATAGAAAATCCGGGAAATTTAGGTGCTATTTTCCGAACATCTTTAGCGATTGGATTTGATATGATTATATTATCAAATATCAAGACATATATTTTTAATCCTAATGTAATTAGATGTAGTTTAGGATATGTTTTTAGCATCAATATCTATATAGAAAATAAAATAAATTGTGTAATAAAATGGTTAAAAAAAAATAAATTCCAAATTTTTACGACAGGATGTAATCAAAAATCAACGAATTTATACAAATGTCAATTTACCCATTCTAAAATAGCATTGGTTCTTGGATCCGAAAATAAGGGTTTATCTCATATTTGGTTTCGTGAATCACATAAAGTTTTACATATTCCTATGTTTGGATATATCGATTCATTAAACGTAAGTAATGCAATGTCGATCATAGGATATGAAATTATGAGACAAAGAAATTATCTTTGATGGTTTAACCCAATTTTTAATAGATGTTTTTCGTATACATCATCAATTTTTAGATTCTTTTTTTTTGAGGATTGTAAAGAAATTTGGTCACAATAATCATTGATATAGTGATTATTATGTGATTTAATCCAATGAAATGTAACTAAATTTCTATTAAATATTTTGATAAATCTTTTCCATAAATCTATATTTTTTTTTTTATAAAAATTATTCTTTTTCCACTTATCAATCCAATGATTTTTCACTGCATTAACAACATATTTTGAATCAGTAAATATTGATACAGAATATTTTTTTTTTTTATTTTTTCTAATCCAATGATAATTGCTAATAATTCCATTCTATTATTTGTTGTATAACGGTATCCTTCATTCAGAATAGTGGTTTTATAAAAATGAGAATTATTCGAAAATATTTCGATAAAAATACCATATCCTCCAACCCCAGGATTTCCTCTTGAAGATCCATCTGTATAAATATGAATTTTCCTATTGTTATTCATAAAATTTTATGATTATTATCTTTTACGTTCAAATTTTTCTAACTGATACTTGTTTCTTTGATGAAACATTTTGTTTTATAATAAAAGGATTAGTTAGAATTTTTTTATTTAATCAATGCAATAACTTAAGATCCATTTATAAATAAATTTAAAAATATAGTATTTTTTGTTTATACCAAATTATAAAATCTATAATCACAATATCCAGGGTAGACGTTGTACGATGAATCATCATCTATGGATAATTAATGATCATCTAATATTTTTTTATACATACAAAAAAATCCATTAAAAATCAACTACTTTTCCTTAAACACATTTGGAGAAAACTAATATATAATGAGGATAATAATTTTCTTAAAGTAAATATAAAAAAGAAAATAAAGACTAAAATGAGATCAAAAATTTTAAAAATAACATGTAAAATACAACAATAAGAATAATATTTTTGTTATTTTCATTAAAAATAATATTAATAACTAATGCATAATTTACTGTATAATGTCATATTTTTGTAAAAAAAATATGATAATGTACATTGTATTACATTATTTATGATATGTATACCTTAGGAGAGTTTATTATAAAAAATAAAGATTGTTTTTCTTATTCAACGGAATCATTGTTACGATTATTTAGTTGTATAAAATTAGCTTCTAAAGAAATTCATAAAGAGGTAAATAAAGCGGGATTAACAAAAAAAATTATAGGAGTTTCTGGAGTAAAAAATATACAAGGGGAAGTACAGAAAAAAGTAGATGATTTTGCTAATCAAGCGTTTATTAATTCTTTTAAAAGTAGAAATGTTGTTTGCGGAATAGCATCGGAAGAAAGTAAGAATTTTATAGAAATAAAAAATAAAAAAATCATGAACAATCCATATATTGTTTTGATAGATCCTCTTGATGGATCTTCTAATATCGATGTGAATGTATCAATTGGAACAATTTTTTCTGTCTATATGAGATCATCTTCCACAAAAGATCATTTATCAATCAATGATTTTTTACAAGTAGGAAATCGTCAAATCCTAGCAGGTTACATTATTTATGGATCTTCGACTATATTAGTATATAGTGTAGGAAATGGAGTACATGGATTTACTTTAGATCCTTCTATTGGAACCTTTTATTTATCACATCCTAATCTTTTTTTTCCTAAGAATGGAAATATATATTCTGTTAATGAAGGAAATTATACGCGATTTTCTAATGGAATTAAGAGATTTTTGAGGTATTGTCAAGAAGAAAAAGAAAATCGACCTTATACGGCAAGATACATTGGATCTTTGGTCGGTGATTTTCATCGAAACTTAATTAAAGGTGGAATCTATATGTATCCAAAAACGGTTTTTTTCCCAGAAGGAAAATTAAGATTACTTTATGAATGTAATCCCATTGCTTTTCTTACAGAACAAGCGGGTGGAAAAGCTTCTGATGGTAAAAGAAGGATATTAGATATTTTACCTAAAAATCTACATCAAAGAACTCCTTTCTTTTGTGGTCCCAAAGAAATGGTTGAAAAATTAGAAGAGTTTACAAATGAATAAATTTTTTTTCAAAAAAAAGATAAAGAAAAAATTTTTTCAAATTATCATGAAACATGGTCATTGTCTATTCATTGATCCTATTCTTTCGTTTTTTACTATAGAAAATCAAAATTTCGAAAAAAGTTCATCAATGCTAATTGGAACAATTGTAAAAAAAAAATTATCAGAACATCTGTTGAAAGAAATAAAATAAAAAGATTTATCAAAGAATCGTTTATATATCATAAAAAAATTCTTATGAACGAAAAAAAATGTTTTTATGTCATTTTTATATATAAATCATCAATTAGGTATAATCATCAACACATCAACCATTCTATTAAAAAAATTCTTCATGAAATGAAGAATCAATTTTGAAATAATTGTGAGGCATTCGCTCCAAATATTTTAACAGCAAATGCTAATAAAACAATACCAAAAACTTTTTTTAAGATATCTAATCCATTATTTCCTATTTTTTTTGCTATGGCATCACAATTATCGACAACAAAATAAACAACAAATAGATTAAGGATAAGAGATAAGAGAATAATATTAACATTATATGTAGTTCTTAGAGAAATTAACGTTGTTAACGATCCAGGTCCTGCGATCAAAGGAAATGCAATGGGGACGACCGACGTTTGTGAGTGTTTAGTGATTTTATGAAAATCTACTCCTAGTATCATCTCTAATCCAATTAAAAATAAAACAATGGATCCTGCTACGGAAAAAGAATAAACATCAACTCCAATGATTTTTAGAATAGGTTGACCTAAAAATAAAAAGAATAAAAATATGATTAGAGAAGTTATGATAATTTTTTTTGTATCTATAACCATTCCTTTCGATTTAAATCCCATAATAATAGGAGCATTTCCCAATATATCAATAATACTAAAAAGTATCATAAAACAACTAATCAATGAATTTATCCATTCCATAATGAAAAAAAAAAATAGATCACAAATTATCTCCTAAAATTAAAGAAAAATATCATCAGTATCATACTTTTTTCAAAAAAAACACAATTACAAGCTAGATTCGTAAGCTTCCCAAGCCTTTTTTCTATAAATTGATGCAATTTTTATGGGATTATCAGACTGATAAATCCCTTTTCCAACAATAATAAAGTCACTTCCTTTTTTTTGAAATGCAGTTTTAGGAGTCATATAAGTATTTCCTAATTTTTGTTCTTCATACAAATGAATTCCCGGCGTAAATAACAGTAATCGATTATCTACTTTTCTTTGTGCGACAGTGCCAATAACTTTTGAATTTTTTAAAGAAATATCTAATGCATTTCGTACATAGTTGTCATTAAACAAATTCCCGTAAGAAGACATTTCAGATATAGTAATTAAACCTATATTAGGAGGGATATTCAGTGTTTTTATACTTTGTCTTCCTGATAGGACATGTACCGTAATAATATCTGCCCAGGAAGATATTTTATGCATTCCGTAATGAAATTGAAGAAAATTGGTATGTCCTACATCACAAAATTTTCTATCTTCAAATAATAAAAATTTTTTTTCTATCGAAATTTCTTTTATTTTTCTAATAAAAGATGGAGAAAAATCAGTGATAATGTCGACGTGTAATTTTAATACACAGATCATATCTCCAATGAGATGGATTAATTTTAATATTTTATTTGACTCTGTTAAATCTGCAGAAAATATCAGATTCGTTTTTTTTTCCAATGTTATTTCAATAAGTTTTTTTGCTATAGGATGGGGAATTTTTTTTTTTTTTTCTTCATAAGATTTTCGTTTATAAAAACTTCCATTATCTTTTTTCATGATAAATAATCGCATAGTTTGCAATTCTTTTTCTTTTAAAAAATTTTTCTTTTCTAATATTTTGAATATGTTTTCTATACGAAATAATGTTTGTATTTTGTATCCTTTTTTCTTTATATGTTCCAAACCTCCTTGTTCTCTATCAAGAATAGTCACTATTTGTTTTACAATTAACCCTTCCGATTCAATGTCTTCAATGGTTTCTAATAAACTATCTCCACTTGTAATCACATCTTCTAAAAGTAAACATTGTTGTCCTTTTTTATAAATTCCTTCAATCATTCGCTGCGTTCCGTATCCTTTATTTTCTTTTCTCTTAATAATTAAAGGAATTTTTGATTGTATAGATAGTGCCGTAGCTATAGGTAATGCAGCATATGGAACTCCACAAATTAATTCAAAGTTGGAATGAGATATTTCATATAAAATTAAATCTGAAAGTTTTATTAATAAATCTGGACAAGAGGCTACAGGTCGAAAATCAATGTACATTGGAGTGTGTATTCCACTTTTCAAAAGAAAATCTCCAAATTTTATAATTCCCAATTTGTAAATTTTTAAAAAAAAATGTTCTTTTTTTTTCATCACTCAACCTAACTGTTTATACAAAGTTAAATTTTTTGTTATATTATAATTATGGAAAAAATAGACATATCTTCTAATATAAAAGGAATCCATCTTTCGTCATGCATCATGAATGCTTCTGGAGCATTATGTAGTTCTGAGAAAGAATTATTAAATTTGATGAACAGCTCTTCTGGAGCATTGATTACAAAAAGTTGTACCTATTATCCGAGAATAGGAAATGAGAAACCAAGATATTTTGAATGGAGCATCGGAAGTATAAATTCTATGGGATTACCCAATTTAGGAATTGATTTTTACATAGATTTTTTTGAGAAAAAAGATATTAATAAACCTATTTTTCTTTCAATATCGGGATTTTCAATGGAAGAAAATATTTCAATTCTCAAAAAATCTAATCGATCTTCAAAAATCACGGCTATAGAATTAAATTTATCTTGTCCAAATAACAATATTGAAATATTAGGATATAACCTTAAAAAAGTTGTTCAATTTTTAACGTATGTATTTCATATTAGCAAAAAACCTATTGGAGTAAAATTACCTCCATATTTTACAGATAGACATATAAAAAATATGTCTTCTATACTGAATCAATTTCCGATTTCTTTTGTTACTTGTGTTAACAGTGTTCCTAATGGAATGTATATTGATATTGAAAAAGAATCCGTTATTATACGGCCAAATCAAGGATTTGGAGGAATAGGTGGAAAAATGATCAAACCATTTGCATTATCAAATATTTCTAAATTTTATTCTTATCTCAAGAAAAATATTTCTATAATAGGATGTGGAGGAATCTCCTCAGGAAAGGACATTTTCGAACATATATTATGTGGAGCGAATGCTGTACAAATTGGTACAAAATTTATTAACGAAGGAATTACTGTTTTTGATCGATTAAGAAAAGAATTAATTGAATTTTTGGAAAAAAAAAATTATAAATCTATTAATGATTTTAAAGGAAAACTAAAAACTATTGATAAGTAGGATAAAAATTTTTCAATAAGATTTAGAAAAAACTACTCTTTGTTGCGAAACTCTACCAGAATAGATACAATGTCCTTGTTTTTTGCCATAAGAAAAAGGAATACATCTTATCGTTGCTTCTGTCTCTTTCTGAATTTTTTTTAACGTTTCATCAGTACCATCCCAGTGAGATAATATAAATCCACCTGGACCATTTAATTGTTCTTTAAATTTTTGATATTGATCAATTTGAATAATGGATTGTTGAGTTCGTACCAAAGATTTTTCGTATAAATTATTTTGAATTTTTTCAAGAAGTTTTATAATGATATTATGTATTTTATCTATTACAATAGATCTTTTTTCATGAGTATCTCTCCTAACAATTTCTATTATTTTACTTTTTATTTCTTTCAATCCAATATGAATTCTTATAGGAATTCCTTTCATTTCATATTCATGAAATTTCCATCCCGGTGTAAATTGCTTTCTTTGATCATATTTTACACGTATTTTTTGTTTTTCTAAACAATGTAAAATAGTTGTTGATAATTCATCAATTAGGTGATCTTTTATGTTTTTATGATAGATTGGAATAATAACTACTTGTATAGGAGCAATTTTAGGAGGAATAATAAGACCCATATCATCAGCATGTGACATTATCAATCCACCTATTAATCTTGTCGATGTTCCCCAAGAAGTCCCCCATGCATAATGTTTAGTTCCATCATAATTTGTGAATTTAACATTAAATGCTTTTGAAAAATTTTGTCCTAAAAAATGAGAGGTTGCCATCTGTAAGGATTTTCCGTCTTGCATAAGGGCTTCTATACAAAAAGTCATTTTTGATCCTTGAAATTTTTCTGTATGAGGTTTTATCCCTTTTATAACAGGAATAGCAAGAAAATTTTTAGAAAAATTTGTATAAACATTTAACATTTTTTCTGTTTCTTTGAAAGCCTCTTCTTTAGTAGCATGTGCAGTATGTCCTTCTTGCCATAAAAATTCAGAATTTCTAAGAAATAATCTATTGCGCATTTCCCATCTTACTGCATTTCCCCACTGATTTAATAATATTGGTAAATCTCTGTAAGATTGAATCCAACGTTGATAAGTATTCCATACAATACTTTCAGAAGTTGGTCGTATCACTAATTCTTCTCGTAATTTTGATTGGTAGTCTACGACAAGATGTTTTTCTTTTTCATTTTTTTTTATTCTAGAATGAGTAACTACGGCACATCCTTCAGAAAAAATTTCCATATGTTCTTTTTCTTTTTCAAGAAAAGACTTTGGAATTAATAAAGGAAAATATACATTTTCATGCCCTGTATTTTTTAAAATTTTATCTAACTCATTTTTTATTATTTCCCACAATGCATATCCATAGGGTTTAATAATCATAAATCCACGAACTCCAGAATATTCTGCTAATTCTGATTTTTCAATAATCTCATGATACCATTTAGAATAATTTTTTTTTCGTGTACTTTTCATGTAAATATTTACCTTAAACTTAAATATATAGAAAATTATTCAACACCTTTAATTTTATTTATAAATTAGTGTGATTATAATTTTTAGTTGAATTTCATAATTATGGCACATCCAAAAAGGAAAAAATCAAAATCAAAAAAGAATAAAAGAAGAAGTCATTTTAAAATAAAAAGTCCCCTTTTAGTTAAGTGTCAATTAACTAAAAAAAAACATTTATATCATCATGCGTATTGGTATGGAAATAAACTCTACTATAGAGGGAGAATAGTTTTATATAAAAAGAAATATGAAGAACTTTGATCCCTTTAAGGAAATAAAATATGGATGATACAAAAAAAATTCAATGTATTTTAAAGTTTATCGAGAAATTAAATATAGATGAAGTCAGGATTCGTACAGAAAAAATGGAGATTTATGTAAAAAAAAATATTTATAAAAAAATATTATATCACCTTTCACATCAACATAATGATGAAGATCATTATTTAAAATCTCAATATAAAAAAAAAAATATTGATAAACAATATTTAACAATTAAATCTCCTATGATTGGCACATTTTATAGAAAATCTCATCCAGATAAGGAACCTTTTGTAAAAATAGGAGATAATATAAAAATAGGACAAAAATTATGTGTTATAGAATCCATGAAATTATTTAATGATATAGAATCAGAATTCAATGGAAAACTTATTAAAATTTTTGTAGAAGATGCAAATCCTGTTGATTATGATCAACCTTTATTTCTTTTAGATCCCAATGATTAATGATTATGTTATGTTTAATAAAATATTAATAGCAAATCGTGGAGAGATTGCCTTACGTATTATACGAACTGCAAAAGAAATTGGAATACAAACTGTCGCAGTATATTCAACGGAAGACAAGCATAGTCTACATGTCTATTTTGCGGATGAAGCTGTTTGCATTGGGCCTTCCGATCCCTATCAATCTTATTTAAACATTCCTAATTTAATATCTGCAGCGGAGATTACAAATGCCGATGCAATACATCCTGGTTATGGATTTTTATCCGAGGATCCGTACTTTTCTTCTATGTGCGAAAAGCATAGAATTATTTTTATAGGGGCAAAGCCTCATCATATGGTACAAATGGGAAATAAAATTTTAGCAAAACAAACTATGTATAATGCTGGAATTCCATGTATTCCAGGTTCATTATGCTTGAAAGGATTGTCTTTCATAGAAATAGAAAAACAAGCGGATGAAATAGGATATCCTATTGTTATTAAATCTGTTTTTGGAGGAGGAGGAAGAGGAATACGATCTGTTTTACAAAAAAATCAATTAAAAAGTTCTTTAGAAGATGCCAAAAAAGAATCATATGCATGTTTTGGAAAAGAAGATATTTATATAGAGAAATATCTTTTAGATCCACGTCATATTGAAATACAAATTATAAGTGATAAATACGGAAATGTACGCTATTTTTACGAGAGAGATTGTTCTATTCAAAGAAGAAATCAAAAATTAATAGAAGAAACTCCTTCTCCATTTTTAAATTCTTCTTTAAGAAAAAGAATGGGAGATCAATCGATAAAAGCAATTCAATATATGCGTTATGAAGGAGTGGGAACTATAGAATTTTTGGTTGATGAGAAAAAAAATTTTTATTTTATGGAAATGAATCCAAGGATTCAAGTAGAACATACTATAACAGAGGAAATTACAGGTTTAGATTTAATCAAAGAACAAATTTTCATAGCATATGGAAAAAAAATTTATAAAAAAAAAATTATTCACAATCAAATGCATTCTATTGAATGTAGAATTAACGCAGAGAATCCATTAAAAAATTTTCAACCTATTTCCGGAACAATTACAAAACTTCATTTACCAGGTGGAAAAGGAGTGCGTATTGATACTCATATTTATTCTGGATATGGTGTCTCACATTATTATGATTCAATGATTGCTAAATTAATTGCAACATCCAATAATAGAAAAGAAACAATTGAAAAAATGAAACGTGCTTTAGAAGAATTTGTTATAGAAGGAATTCCTACAACAATTCCATTTTATAGTCGTATTATGAGTTACCACGATTTTGTAATAGGAGATTACAATATAAATTTTCTTCAAGAAAAAAATTTAAATTTTTTTTTATACAATCATTGAAAGGATTGGTTATATTCAAAATGCTTTAAATGATCAATCATTTCTTGAATATTTCCGTTCATAAAATTTGTAAGATTATACATAGATTTCTTAATTCTATGATCAGTCACTCTATTTTTCGGATAATTGTAAGTACGTATTTTTACAGAACGATCTCCTGTTAGAACAAGAGATTTTCTTTCCATTGATCTGTTTTTTAAAATTTTATCTATTTTGGATCTATAAAGTCTTGATTTTAAAATACGAATAGCTTTTTCAAAATTTTTATGTTGTGATCTTTCTTCTTGACATTCTACTGTAATTTTACTAGGAATATGAGTAAGTCTGACAGCGGATTCTGTTTTGTTTACATGTTGTCCACCTGCTCCACTAGATCGGAAAGTATCTTTTTTCACTTCGTTGAAATTAATATTTATCTTAATGTTTTCTATTTTTGGAAGAACGGCTACAGTGATTGCAGACGTATGAATTCTACCTTGAGATTCAGTTTGAGGTATTCTTTGTACTCTATGAACTCCAGATTCAAATTTTAGATTTTCATATACTTCCTTTTCTCCATCTACTTCTAAAATTATTTCTTTATATCCTTTTATGTTTCCTTTTTGAAGATGTAATGGTTTATAATACCATCCGATTTTTTTAAAATACATGGTGTACATACGTAATATGTCTTCTACAAAAAGACATGCCTCACTTCCTCCTGTTCCTGAACGAATTTCTAATAGAACATTTCGACCATAATCTTCATATGTTTTTTTTTTATCTTTCTCAATAAGAAAAATATGAATTTTTTTTTTTAAACTATTTAACTGAGATATAATATTTTGTTTTTCTTCATAAGCTAATTTTTTCATTTCTTCATCTAAATCATTTTTTAAAATAAAATTAGCTTCTTTTAAAGAAGAATTTTTTTTTTTATATTCTTTGTATAAAGAAAGAATTTTCTCTATGTTTAGGTACTTTTTAAAAAGTATTTTATATTTTTTTGGATTGGATAATACACTTTTTTTTGTCGTTTCTTCATGAAGAGAGATAAATTCTTTTTTACATTTTTCTAATTTTTCTATTAACTGTTTATCATTCATAATTATCCAAATATATTTTTTTATTCTAACGTATTCTATCCATAGAATTAATCATTTTAATATCTTCATTTATATATTTATTAGATTTATGAAATAATAAAATGTTACAAATACATAGAAATAAAAACAAAAGAATTTTTTTTGTAAAAAAAAATAAATAGTTATAATTATATAAATAAATACTCATAAGAAGTATATTCATACTAATATTTAAAAGTATATTTGTTTTGTTTAAGGAAATTTGCACCTTTTGTTTTTTAAAACAACAGATACTTAAAAAAGATAAAATTGTACATACTGATACGATGATCAAAAGAATTTCTATTATGGGATTCCAAAGATCTATTTTGTATAGGAAAAATAAAATTATGGAATAAATTAAAATAGATGCAAATAAATATAATGTTTGTATTCTGTATATCATATTAAATTATTTAATAATTTTTATTTAAGTTCAATTTAATTTTTTGTATTTTACGTAATTACTATCCATTTACTATATAACCGAATGATTGTATGTTTGATATCACTGAATTAAAAAGTAAAAAACTTTTTGAACTACAGGAAATTGCTCGTTCTTCAGGTTTGAAGAAATGTACACAATTACGAAAAAACGAGCTTCTTGAAAAAATTATTTCTATTCTGAATAAAAAGATCTCTATTAATTCGTCTTCAAAGTTGAAGAAAGAAGATTCTGAAAAGAAAGAATTTAATACACAAAAAAATGTTAATAATCAAAATATATTTAATGAAACAAACAAAACAAATGTAAAGAAATATCCGAATAAAGAACATCAGATAAATACATCAAAAAAAATATCTGAAGAATCTTCTAAATCTCATAAAAAATATCCCTATTATTCCCATTCTAAATGGAAAAAAAATGAACGATCGGAATCATATGCTAGTGGTAGTACAGAGAATATTACAAAAAATAGCAAGAATAGCAAATTATCTAATAAATATAGATCTCCTGAATATGAGTTTGAAGGTATCATCATTAGTGAAGGGGTTTTAGAAATAATGCCAGAAAATTATGGATTTTTAAGATCATCTGATTTTAATTATCTATCATCTCCTGACGATATTTATGTGTCCCAATCACAAATAAGACTTTTTGGGATGAAAACAGGAGATACAATTAGAGGAGAAGTACGTCCTCCTAAAGAGGGAGAAAAATATTTTCCTCTGATTAAAATTCTTGAAATTAATGGACGTTCTCCTTCTTTTGTAAGAGGAAGAAATTCTTTTGAACATTTAACTCCATTGTTTCCTAATGAGAAATTTCAGTTAGCTAAAAAAAATGCGACTCTATCTACAAGAATTGTTGATCTTTTTACTCCTATAGGAAAAGGACAGAGAGGGATGATTGTAGCTCCTCCTAAAACAGGAAAAACTACGTTATTAAAAGAAATAGCGAATGCTATTGCAGCAAATCATCAAGAAGTATACTTAATTATTTTATTAATTGATGAAAGACCAGAAGAAGTAACGGATATGCAAAGGAATGTGAAAGGAGAAGTTATAGCCTCAACATTCGATGAACCTGCGGATAGACATGTTAAAGTGGCTAATATTGTTTTACAAAAAGCAAAGAGAATGGTTGAATGTTCTCATGACGTAGTCATATTATTAGATTCGATTACCCGTTTAGCACGTGCTTATAATACGGTTGCACCAGCTTCTGGAAAAGTATTATCAGGAGGAGTTGATGCGAATGCTTTACATCGACCTAAAAGATTTTTTGGTGCTGCAAGAAATATAGAAAACGGAGGATCTTTATCTATTATTGCTACGGCCATGATTGATACAGGGTCAAAAATGGATGAAGTGATTTTTGAAGAATTTAAAGGAACAGGAAATAAAGAACTTCAATTAGATAGAAAAATAGCTAATAAACGAATTTATCCTGCGATTGATCTTGTTTCTTCAAGCACGAGAAAAGATGATTTATTATTAGATACTAATACCTTACAAAGGATGTGGATTCTAAGAAAACATCTTTCAGATATGAATCCAGTAGAAGCAATGGAATTTTTAAGATCCAGAATGTCTAGAACTCAAAATAATGAAGAATTTTTAATATCTATGAATGGATAATCATTTTTTCATTTTGAAAAATTTGATTTTGTACATGAAAAATATTATATTACAATTATCGCGGGGTGGAGCAGTTGGTAGCTCGTCGGGCTCATAACCCGAAGGTCATAGGTTCGAGTCCTATTCCCGCCATTTTTTTCCATCATCTTTTTGATAAAGATCTCTTTTATTTTATGTATTACTTATTTTTGATTATTTCCTTTTTTTTTTATTTTTTCTTTATGCTTATTGGTTTCGATCGTTCATAAAAAATGAATTCATAGATCAAAAAAATGAAAATCAAAACTTACAACAAGTTTATGAAAAAAATTTACATAGTTCTTTAAAAGAATTTAAAGAATTGTGGTTGAACAATCATTTTCATATGTTCAATAATATTAAACATGAAATTCGTTTTGAAATTGAAAAACAGTCGAAAAAAATAGATAATCTTTATGAAGAACATAAAAAAATTGTTATTTTTTTAGAAAAAAATTTAGAGGAAATTAAACATTCTGTAAATAATAAGCTTCAGAAATCTATTAATTTCCATCTTGGAAAATCTTTTGAAATTATTGGCAATCAACTTTTATGTCTACAGAAAGGATTAGGAGAAATGAAACTTTTATCTCAAGATGTTGGAGATTTAAAAAAAACACTCAATCATGTAAAAATATGTGGAAATTTTAGTGAAATGCAACTTTCTATGTTGTTGGAACAAATTTTATCTCCAGAACAATACGATTCAAATGTAATCACGAAATCTAATACAAATTTTGTGGTAGAATTTGCGATCAAACTTCCAGGAAATGGAAAGAAAAATATTTGGTTACCCATTGATGTAAAATTTCCAAAGGAAACATATGAGAAACTACAAAAATCTTATTCTGAAGGAAATAAAAAATCTATAGATTCTGCAATAAAAAATTTAGAATCTGTATTGAAGAAAATGTCTAAAAATATTCAAGAAAAATATATAGATCCACCAAATACCACTGATTTTGCTATTTTATTCCTTCCTTTTGAGGGAATCTATGCGGAGATTACAAAAAATTCAGGATTGTTAGAAGAATTATTAAGAAAGTATAAAACCGTTATTGCTGGTCCATCCACTTTAGCTGCTTTATTGAATAGTTTACAAATTGGATTTCGAACATTAGCTATACAAAAACGAACGTCTGAAGTTTGGATTGTATTAGAATCTGTAAAACAAGAATTCTCTAAGTTTGGATTGTTACTTCATCAAGCAAAGAATAAATTACAAGGAGCTACGAATGATATAGATAAACTGTTGGGAGCAAAAAGACATTTAATAGAAAAAAAATTAAAAGATATAGAAAATTGTTAATGAATAACGGAGAGAAAGGGATTCGAACCCTTGACAAATTTTTTTATGTACACGCTTTCCAGACGTGCGCCTTAAACCACTCGGCCATCTCTCCTTAAACAAAAAAGTGAAACTATAAGCCGGATTCTGTTTTACATGAATATCTTAATTCATAATTCATCCTATCATTTATCTTGAATTTAGGTTACCCAAAATTTCTATCTGCCTACCCCCCGGGATTAACAACTGAGCAATTTTCCGGTATACATGGCATTTCACCACATAGAGTTTACATGATTTCACTACAGATTTATTCTATTCTGTACATTCTTTCTGTTGCACTATTCCTCATCTTTCGATGGATGGGAATTACCCATTATGCTGCTCAATGGTGTCCGGACTTTCCTCATTTTATAAAAAAAACGCGATAGGACATTTCACTTTATTATTTTTGTAAATTACAATAGACATGATCAACATCATCATCTAATTGAATTTTTTCTATTAAATTTAACACTTTTTCTTTTTTATTATTTGATAAATATCGAACCTCTTTTGGAATACGTTTTAATTTACATGCATGGAATATATTTAATCGTTCTAAATTATTTTTCATACATCCAAAATATTCAATCTTTGTATATATATAAATTTTATTGTTTTTTTCAAAAAAATCATTTGCTCCAAAATCAATCATCATAAGTTCAAATTCCTCTATAGAATTGGGAATATTTTTTTTTTTTATTAGAAAAGATCCCACTCGATTGAAAAAATGTGAAAGTTCTCCATGTTTACATAATGTTCCTCCACTTTTATTAAAAAAAGTTTTTATATTTGAAATGGTTCTAATATTGTTATCTGTTAAACACTCGATAATCATGCTAATTCCGTGAATTTTTCCTTCTAAATTCAATGGAATAAAGTTATTATTTTTTTTTTGTAGAGCTTTCTCAATAGTTCTTTCTATGGTTTTTTTTGGAATATTTAAAGATTTTGCATTAACAATAGCATTTTTGAAATGAAAATTATTTATACCTGATTGTTTTACTGCGATAAATATTTCTTTAATACATTTTGAAAATTTTTTAGATTTTTGAAAATCTTTATTCTGTTTTCTATGTTGTATATTCGACCATTTACTGTGTCCTGACATGAAATGTCTTTCTTTTTTTTTATCTTTAATAATTTATTAAAAAAATTTTATTATGTCAAAAGTATGTGAATTAACAGGAAAAAAAATGATGATTGGAAATCATATTTCTCATGCCCATAATAAAAATAAACGTCGTTTTAATATAAATTTTAGAAAAAAACGTTTTTTTTTAGAAAAAGAAAAAAAATGGATTACATTGAGAGTGTGTGTTTCTACTATGAAAATGATTGATAAAATAGGAATTGAACGTGCGTTAAAAAGATTTAAAAATAAGCGAATTAAATAAAATATGGGAAAAAAAGGAAATAGGATTCAAGTGATATTGGAATGTACTGAAAAAGATAAAAAAAAGTGTCATGGAATTTCTAGATATATCACAACAAAAAATAAAAAAAACACTCCAAATAGAATTGTATTGAAAAAATACAATCCAATATTAAGAAAACACACAATACATAAAGAAATTAAATGATATCTAAAAAAAAATTAGAAAAAAATCAAAAAAAAGAAGAAAGCAATAAAATGGTTTTAGCTATTAAAATGTTTAAAAGAAAAAAAAAACATGATAACACCTATTCTTATAAATTCGAGAAAAAAATTATTTCCGAAAAAGAAGTAAAAAAATTTTTTTTAGAAGAATAATTTTTTAAAAAAATTAAATGAAATTTCTTATAGACTCATAAAAATGAAAGGAAATACATTTTTTTCTAAAATAAAAAATTTTTTTTCTAAAAAATACGAAATCAGGATTCAAGATATAGATGAAATAGAAAATCTATTACTCTCTTCAGATATAGGAACAAAAACTACTATAGAAATTATAAATAGTTTAGAAGAAAAAATTAAGAAAAATCAAGGAAATTCAAAAAATTTATACGAATTTCTAAAGGATGAAATACAAAATGTATTCTCAAACATTCACAATGAATGTTTGTCTATAAGTATTAAAAAAAATAAAAAACCATTTGTTATTTTAATAGTAGGAGTGAATGGGGTTGGAAAAACGACAACGGTAGGAAAATTAGCCTTTTTTTTCAAGAAAAAAGGATTTTCTTCGATTATAGGTGCATCAGATACTTTTCGAGAAGCTGCGATAGAACAACTTGAGATATGGGCTAATAGAGCCAATGTTCCCATTGTCAAACAACAACTTCGATCTGATCCCGCTTCAGTTGCCTATGATACTGTACAATCAGCGATATCAAAAAATATTGATGTAGCAATTATTGATACCGCTGGTCGTTTACATAATCGCGTAAGTCTTATGAATGAACTTTCTAAAATTAGAAGAGTTATTAAAAAAATACTGGGGTATCATCCAAATGAAACTATTCTTATTTTAGATGGAACAATAGGACAAAATGCTTTAGAACAAGTAAGAAAATTTCTTGATTTTGTAAAAATATCATCAATTATTTTAACCAAAATGGAAGGTACAGCTAAAGGAGGGATTATTATTAGTATATCAAATTCTTACAAATTGCCTATCCGTTATATGGGATTAGGAGAAAAAATAGAAGATTTAAAGATTTTTGATCAAGAAAAATTTATTAATTCTCTTTTCAAAAAATTGTAATTTATGATTAAAATTAAAATTTTTTATGGATAAAAATAAGATTAGTGTTACTTCCGAAAATATATTTCCTATTATAAAAAAATTTCTTTATTCTAATCAAGAAATTTTTTTGCGTGAACTTGTATCCAATGCCGTAGATTCCATAACAAAATTAAAGACAATATCGAACATTTCAAAAGTAGAAGATATCGTCAATAATTTGAAAATAAATGTGTTTATCGATAATGAAAAAAAAGAAATTCACATTATTGATAATGGAATTGGAATGAATGAAAAGGAGATAAAAAAATATATTAATCAGATTGCTTTTTCTGGAGCAGAAGAATTTATTCAAAAACATAAAGAGACTTCGTCAGAAATCATAGGAAATTTTGGACTAGGATTTTATTCGTCTTTTATGGTATCGGATAAAGTAATGATTTTTTCACAATCTTACAAACCGGAATATCCTTCAATATTCTGGTCTTGTGATGGAACTCCAAAATTTTTCATGAAAGAGGTTGAAAAAAGAAATAGAGGAACGGAAATTATCTTATGTATTGGAGAAAAATATAAAGAATTTCTAGAATATGATCGCATACTCAAAATATTAAAAAAATATTGTAGATTCATGCCAGTGGAAATTTATATTTCTTCAAAAAAAGAAAAGGAATTTCTTGTTAATAATCCATTTCCTCTTTGGAAAAAAAATCCCTCTCAACTGAGAGAAGGGAAATATTTAACATTTTATAAAGAATTATATCCTCATAAAGAAAATCCTCTTTTTTGGGTCCATCTAAACATAGATCATCCTTTTAGTTTACAAGGAATTTTATTTTTTCCAAAACTAGAAAGAAAATTTGATTTTCAAAAAGAAAAAATACATTTGTATCAAAATCAAGTATATATTACAGATAATTTAGAAGGAATTGTACCGGAATTTCTAAGTTTTTTAATAGGGGTAATAGACTCTCCAAATATTCCTCTTAACGTTTCTCGTTCACATCTTCAGTCAGACAATTCCATAATCAATATTTCTAAATATATAGTTCGAAAAGTTTCAGATAAATTAAATTTCATTTTTACAAATGACCGAGTCGATTTTCAAAAAAAATGGAAGGATATTAAAATGATAGTAGAATATGGGATGATTACTACACAACATTTTTTTGATAAAGCGATCAATTTCTATTTGTTCCAAACAGTAGATAAGATATTTTATACATTCGATGAGTTCAAAAATCAAATAATAGAAAAACATAAGGATAAATATGGAAAGATGATTGTACTTTATGCATCAAATATAAATGAACAGTATAGTTATATTCAAAGTGCAAAAAATAAAACATATGAGGTATTATTATTGGATTCTCCTCTTTCAGTTCATTTAATTCAAAAATTTGAAATGTCCTTTAAAGATCTTTCTTTTGTAAGAATTGATTCAGATCATATTGATAAATTAATTCTTAAAGATAAGAAAATTCAACTTCCATCTATTATTTCTGAAATGGATCAAAAAAGATTAATAAGTTTTATTAAGAAATATTCTATAGAAAATATCAATTTTCATAACATTGATATAATAGAACATCTTTCTGAAAAAGAAGATCCATTTTTAATTGTTGTTCCTGAGTTCTTAAGAAGAATTAAAGAAATGAATGATTTTAGCACAAAAAATAACATTTCTGATAACGATTTAGATAAAAATTATCAATTAATAGTAAATCCTAATCATCTTATCGTAAAAAAAATATTACAGGAAATTCTTCCAGAAGAAAAACGTATAAAAATTCTACAAAATGCATTAAAATTAACTCTTTTATCAAAAAATTTATTGAAAGGAAAAAATCTTTCTTCTTTTGTTTCAGAAAAATTTAAAGAATTGGTAAATCATTAATTCTTTTTATTAAACTTTTTTAATTTTACACCTGTAAATATTTTTTTCGTATATAAAGGGAAATTCGAATTTTGTATCCATCCATAATAATGAGGATTTTTTTCAAATATTTCTATAACTCTTTTCCCTTTATATTTTCCAAAATTGAATATCTCGTTTCCATCATTGTCTATTTTAATAAAACCAGCTAGATCCGCAATGTTTTTTTGATAAGAAAATTGATTGAGACTTTTCACATCTTTTTTTAAATTTTCATATTTTTCTAATTGTGCCATTAATATTTCATATGTTGCAAAAACATCGGCTTTTGAACTATGTGCTTTTGTTAGTGTTTTTTTGCAAAAGAATTTATAAGCAGCAGATAATGTTCTCGGTTCCATTTTATGAAAAATAACTTGTACATCTATGGTTTTATGTTTTGTGATATCGAAAGAAATTCCTGCTCTTAACATTTCTTCCGCTAAAATAGGTATATCAAATCTGTTTGAGTTATATCCTGCTAAATCAGTATGTTCAATCATCCTAAATATTGAAGATGCAACGTCTTTAAATTTTAATTTTCCTTCTACATCTTTGTTTGTAATTCCATGAATATCTGTAGATTGTTGAGGTATTGGAATTCCAGGACATACTAGCCATGTTTTATGTTCTTGATCATTATTAGGAAATACTTTTAGAATAGATATTTCTATAATTCTATCTTTTCCTATGTCAATTCCTGTTGCTTCTATATCAAAAAAACAAATAGGTCGATAAATTTTTAATTTCATATTTTTTTATTTTTGTAAAAATAAAAATATTTAATAAGAAAAATCATGTGTTTTCAAATATTTCATAAAATTGATTTCATCAAAAATTTTTTTAAATATTTATTATTTATTCAATTATAAGAAATAAATGATTAAACTATTTTATGAAATTGTCTACTTTCATTTTGTGAATGAACCCTTATTTCTTCAAGAAATTTCCATTGTTTTAAAAAACGAAAATAAATGTATCGGAGATATCAATTATATATTCTGTTGTGATCATTATCTATTAAAAATAAATAATAAATATTTAAAAAAAAATTTTTATACCGATGTGATTGCTTTTGATTATTCAAAAGGAAAATTTGTATCAGGAGATATTTTTATTAGTATAGATCGCGTTTTAGATAATTCTTCCATATGGAACTATATTTTTTTTTATGAATTGAAAAGAGTAATGATCCATGCATTATTGCATTTTTTAGGATATAATGATCAAAAAGAAGAAGAAAAAAAAATTATGAAAAATAAGGAGAATTTTTATTTACATTTATTGAAATATTAAAAATATTTTATGTTTTCAGACGTATACGATGTAATTGTAGTTGGTGGAGGACATGCAGGAATAGAAGCGGCTCACGCATCAGCAAAAATGGGTGGGAAAACTCTTCTTATTACAACAAATTTACAAACAATAGGAAAAATGTCTTGCAATCCTGCGATGGGAGGAATTGCAAAGGGTCAAATCATCAGAGAAATAGATGCTTTAGGAGGATATTCAGGAATTGTTACGGATCATAGTACCATACAATTTAGAATGTTAAATAAATCTAAAGGTCCAGCCATGTGGAGTCCAAGGGCTCAATGTGATAGGAAATTATTTGCTTTCTATTGGAGATATTTGTTAGAAAAAAATATAAAATTAGATTTATACCAAGATACAGTAAAATCACTTATTATAAGCAAATATAAAGTGAAAGGTGTAGTCACGGTTTTGGGAATGAAGATTCCATCTCATACCGTAATTTTAACAAACGGAACGTTTTTAAATGGAAGAGTCCATATTGGAAAAAACATAATTAAAGGAGGAAGATTATCGGAAAATGAGGTACAAGGAATTACGGAACAGTTAAGTACCTGTTTTAATATGAAATATGGAAGAATGAAAACTGGAACTTCTCCACGAGTAGATGGACGTTCTTTAAATTATCAAAAAATGGAAAAACAATATGGTGATGCTAATCCAAAAAAATTTTCTTTTTTTCATTCTTCGAAAAAATTACATCAACAATGTACCTGTTTTATTACATATACAAACAATAAAGTTCATCGTATATTGCGTAATAACATAGGATCATCTCCAATTTTCAATAAATCTATTGAAGGAATCAGTCCAAGATATTGTCCATCTATAGAAGAAAAAATTTTTAGATTTTATGATAAAAATCAACATCCTATTTTTGTTGAACCAGAAGGATGGAATACAGTAGAAATGTATGTTAATGGATTTTCTACTTCTTTTTCAGAAACAATTCAATATCAAGCTTTAAAAGAAATTCAAGGATTTGAAAAAGTAAAAATATTAAGACCAGGATATGCGGTAGAATATGATTATTTTCATCCGAATCAGTTAACATTAACATTAGAAAATAAATTTATAGAAAATCTTTTTTTTGCTGGACAAATAAATGGTACTACTGGATATGAAGAAGCTGCAGCACAAGGATTGATTGCTGGTATTAATGCTTTTTTAAAAATTCATGACAAAGAACCTTTAATTTTAAAAAGAAATGAGGCGTATATTGGTGTTTTAATAGATGATTTAGTAACAAAAGGGACAAAAGAACCTTACAGGATGTTCACATCGAGGGCAGAATATCGAATGTTATTACGACAAGATAATGCAGATGAAAGATTAAGTCATATTGGATACAAGATCGGATTAATCTCAAATAAGCATATAGAAATAGTAAAAGAAAAAAAAAGAAAAATTAATGAATGCATGTATTTATTTACCCATACATTTCTGGAACCCAAAGTTATTAATCCTTTTTTAAGGAAAAAAAAATCTCCTGAAATTGATTATAAAAAAAATATTAATCAGATATTATCTCGTGCTGAAATAAAGTTACAAGATATGAAAAGTATTTCATCAATCATGGATTCTTTCCATCAATTTGAACCAGAAGTATTAGAACAAGTTTTTATTCGAATCAAATATAAAGGATACATAGAAAGAGAACAAGAGAATGCAAAAAAATTATTAAGACTTGAAAATATTCCAATTCCAATTCATTTTGATTATAAAAAAGTACATTCGTTATCTAACGAAGCATTAGAAAAATTAAACTTTTACCGTCCAATTTCTTTGGGACAAGCTTCTAGAATTAGCGGAATATCTCCTTCTGACTTAAGTATTTTACTTATTTATATGGGAAGATGAGGATTTTTGTCTGATATTATCAAATATCTTTTTTGTAAGATATTTTTCTTTTGCAATCTTTTTTTTTAAATAAGATTGATGTAATAACATTTGATTATATATTTTATTGTATTGATAGTACATCAATAAAGAATTGCTATCAAAAAAAGATATCCATATAATAAATAAACAACTCATGAAAAAATACTTTCTCTTCCATAACAATTTCATGATTCGTTATTTTTTTATATCATTAAAAAATTTCATAATAATCCAATATACACTGAAAATAGATAAAAATATAATACACCAAAATCCTACAATAGTGAAAAACATAAAAATTAAAAAACCTAAAAATTTTATGAACATAAAATAAGTTATTATTTTTTGTATAATTTCGCAAAAAAAAAGAAATATGAATCATAGAGAAGAACGAGATACTTTAGGATCCATTCAAGTTCCTTACGATAAATATTGGGGTGCTCAAACAGAAAGATCTATAAGAAATTTTAGAATTGGACCAAAAGGATCCATGCCAATTGAAGTCATTCATGCCTTTGGATTATTAAAAAAAGCATCGGCTTATGTGAATTATCAAAAGGGTCTTTTATCAAGTGAAAAAAAACATCTTATATCCAAAGTTTGTGATGAAATTATAAATGGAAAGTTAGACGATCAATTTCCTTTAGTTATTTGGCAAACAGGTTCAGGGACACATACTAATATGAATATTAATGAAGTAATTTCTAATAGATCCCATGTTTTTATGGGAAAACATCTTGGGAAAGAAATACCATTCATTCATCCTAATGATGATGTGAATAAGTCTCAATCTTCCAATGATACTTTTTCTACAGCAATGCATATTGCTTCCTATAAAATATTAGTAGAAAAAACCATTCCTTCCGTTGAACATCTTAAAAATTCACTGAAAAAAAAATCTCATTTATTTAAGAATATTGTAAAAATAGGGAGAACTCATCTTATGGATGCTACTCCAATTACTTTAGGACAAGAGTTTTCTGGATATGTTTCACAAATTGATCATGGATTAAAGTTTTTAAAAACAACTTTGAATCACCTTTCTGAATTAGCTATAGGAGGAACAGCTGTTGGTACCGGATTGAATGCACCTAAAAATTATGATCTAGAGGTTACAAAATATTTATCGGAATGGACGGGATATCCATTTAAAGTTGCTAAAAATAAATTTGAATCAATTGCATCTCATGACGCTATAGTAGAATCACATAGTGCGATCAAACAGATCGCAGTATCTTTGATTAAAATATCCAATGATATTCGTTTTTTATCATCTGGTCCACGTTCAGGAATAGGAGAAATTTATATACCAGAAAATGAACCAGGATCTTCTATTATGCCGGGAAAAATAAATCCGACTCAATGTGAAAGTATGATTATGGTTTGTACACAAATTATAGGAAATGATGTTTCTATATCAATAGCCGGTGCTTCAGGTAATTATGAATTAAATGTTTGTAAACCTTTATTAATATATAATTTTTTACAATCTTCTAAGTTGCTTTCAGATTCTTGTTTGTCCTTTTCATCTTTGTGTGTTGACGGAATTCGACCAAATCATGAAAGAATACAACATTTTGTAAACCAATCACTAATGTTAGTTACCTCTCTAAATAATTATATTGGTTATGAAAAATCAGCACATATAGCAAAATCAGCGTATCTTAATAATAGTACATTAAAAAAAGAAGCAATTCGTTTAGGATATTTAAATGCTGATACGTTTGATAAAATTGTCGATCCATCTAAAATGGTTTAATTTTTTTCCTAGGAAAAAAAAGATGATTTACATTATTTTCAATAATGTATGCAACTTTATCTTCTGACAAAGAATAAATTTCTGAAAGTTTTTTTAAGATGATTCTTATATTTCCTGGATCATTTCTTTTTCCCCTTAAAGGATGGGGAGAAAGATATGGAGAATCAGTCTCTAATAGAATATGATTTAAATCAATTTTTTTTAAAAAATGAACTATTTTGTTATTTTTAAAAGTAATAATCCCTCCAATTCCTAATTTCATTCCTATTTTAATGATTTTTAAGGCTTGTTCAAGATTTCCATTAAAACAATGAAATACTCCTTTTAAAGGGATATGATTTCCTTGAATAAGAATATTCAAAATTGTTTCGAAGGAGTTTCGACTATGAATAATAACAGGTAAATCCATTTGATTTGCCCATGTTAATTGTTGTTGAAATACATATTTTTGTTCCATTTCAAATTTTCGACTAACATGAAAATCTAATCCTATTTCTCCGACAGACAGAAACCTATATTTTTTCATATAATTTTGAATATTAGATAATTCTTGATCTAAATTTTTGTCATTTACATAATTAGGATGTAATCCAATCATAGGATAACATATATTAGGATATTTCTTATCGAATTGTATTATTTTTAGAATTGAATTGGAGTTAATAGAAGGAAGAAAAAATCTATGAATTCCTTTACATTGGCATTTGTTAATGATCGATTCTACATCGTGTTGAAATTCATCCATATATAAATGAGTATGAGTATCAGTAATTTTCATTATACTAATTAATTTAAATAAATAAAATTACATGAAAGCTTATTTATTTCCTGGTCAAGGTTCTCAATTTATAGGAATGGGATCGGATTTGTACAAAAAATATTTTATAGCTAAAAAATTGTTTCAATTATCTAATGATATTTTAGGATTTAAAATAACTGATATTATGTTTTCGAAACATTCAATGAATATATTGAAAGAAACTCAATATACACAACTTTCTATTTATATTTATTCATTCATAAAAATCAAAACATTAAGCAATTTTTATCCGGATATGGTATCTGGACATTCTCTTGGAGAATTTTCTGCTTTAGCTGCCATTAATGCTTTTTCTTTTGAAGAAGGATTAATTTTAGTAAAAAAAAGAGCTCAAATAATGCAAAAAATTTGTGAACGTATTTCTGGAGGAATGGCAGTGATCCTTGGGTTAGAAGATGAATTAGTGGAACGCGTTTGTTATCAACAAACGCGTTCCACTAATGGTGATAGAATTGTTGTTCCATCTAATTATAATGCACATAAACAAATTGTGATATCCGGAGAATATCAAACTCTTAAGAAAGTTTGTCATATTTTATATCAAATTGGTGCTAAAAAAATCCTTTACCTTCCTGTTCATGGAGCGTTTCATTCTCCTATCATGGAACCCGCTAAAAAAGCATTAGAAAAATTGATCAAGAATATTCATTTTCATCCTCCTATATGTCCCATATATCAAAATATACATGGAAAACCCGTTATAAATTGTATTGAAATAAAAAAAAATCTCATTGAACAAACTACTTCTCCAGTCAAGTGGAAACAATCTATAAAAAATATGATGATTGATGGAGCAACGTTATTTGAGGAAATAAGTCAAAAAAAATTTTTAATCAAGATGGTAAAAAACATTATAAATCATTATGATCACATCAATGTTAAATAATGTTAAGATGAATCGATATAAATATTTTTGTCATGGAAAATTGTTATTAACGGGGGAATATTTTTTATTATGTGGATCTATGGGAATTGCTTTACCTACCATTAAGGGTCAATCACTAACTGTTTTTAATTATGAAAAAAATTGTTCTTATCCTTTACTACACTGGAAGAGTTTAGATGAATTTAACCATGTTTGGTTCGAAGCAATTTTTAAACTTCCTTCTTTAGATATTTATTACGAAACAGAAAAAAAAACATCTCTTTTTTTACAAAGATTGTTATTACTGTCAAAAAAAAATCAGAAAAAATTTCTGACAGATTCTTTTAATATCAATGTTTACACCAAATTAGAATTTTCAATAGATTGGGGATTAGGAAGTAGTTCGACGTTAATTAATAATATTGCAAAATGGGCCAATATATCTCCATATCTTTTAATAGGAAATGATTTTTTAGGAAGTGGTTATGATATAGCATGTGGAAATACATCTCGACCAATTATTTATCAAGTACATAAAAAAAAAAATCTTTAATTACTACTATCGTATTTCATCCTACATTTAAGAATAAACTTTATTTTTTACATCTTAATAAAAAACAAAGTACTATTTGTGGAATCAAATTTTTTTATAAAAAAAGATTTTTTAATAAATGCCTTATAGATGAAATATCCTCTATTACTTTAAAATTAACTTTTTGTAAAACATTAGAAGAATTTGAACGGTTATTGTTCCAACATGAAATGATTATATCAAATGCTTTAAATATTCCTACGATTCAAGAAATATATTTTCCTGACTATTTAGGAATAGTAAAAAGTTTAGGAGCTTGGGGTGGAGATTTTGTTTTAATAAGTTATCGAAAAGGAATGAAAAATTATTTCAATAATAAAGGATTTTATACAATTTTTTCATTTAATGAAATAATTTTTTAATTTTTAATAAAGAAAAGTATATATCTTATTGTTGATATTATTTTTAAATAAAATTTGATATGTGCAGTGTTGTAGAATTTGATATTGATGGAATTCCTCATTATTTTCCTATCGTTTTTGGAACATTTCATGATAATAAAGCAATTAATATTTCAAAATTGAGAGAAAATACTGGACTTATTACTTTTGATCCAGGTTTTAAAAATACAGGAATTACGAAAAGCTCTATTAGTTTTATAAATGGAGAAAAAGGAGAACTTTTATATAGAGGATATCCTATTGAGCAAATAGCTGAAAAATGTTCATTTTTAGAAACAAGTTATCTCATTTTAAATGGAGAACTTCCTGATGATGTTCATTTTAGATGTTTTTCTAAAAAAATTCGTACACGTAGTGTTCTAGATAATGAAATTATAAATTTTATTAATAAAATTCCTAATTCTTATCATCCTATGGGAATTTTAGCTTCTTTCACTCATATATTACATGCGTTTTCTAATGTTCATGAAAAATATGAAGATCTATATTTAGATTTGTTTGCTAAATTACCCATGTTAGCGGCATTAACTTATAGAAAAAAATATAATCTTCCTTCATTAAGTTTAGATCGTGTTGTAGATGTAGATAAGAATATCTATTATACTTCTAATATTTTAAATATGTTTTTTTCCAATTCTAATTATGAAGATTATTATAATAATCATATTATCATGGAATCTTTGGATAAACTTTTTATCTTACATGCAGATCATGAACAAAATTGTTCTACAACTACAGTCCGATTATTAGGATCCGCTCATGTAGGACTATTGGCTTCTATATCTGCAGGAATTAGTGCTCTTTGGGGGACACTTCATGGAGGGGCAAATCAAGCTGTTATAGAAATGTTAGTAGGCATTATGAATGATGGTGGAAATATTGAAAAATGGATAAATCAAGCAAAAAATAAGAATAATTCGTTTCGTTTAATGGGATTTGGTCATAGGATTTATAAAAATTTTGATCCTAGAGCTAGGATTGCAAAAAAAGTAGCTGATCATTTAATTAATAAATTAGGGATTTTTGATCCCATTTTAGAATTAGCTAAAAATCTTGAGGAAAAAGCATTGAAAGATCCCTATTTTATAGAAAAAAAACTTTATCCAAATATTGATTTTTATTCTGGAATTATTTATCAATTTATCGGAATTCCAAAAGATATGTTTACAGTCATGTTTGCATTGGGAAGATTGCCAGGATGGATTGCTCACTGGATGGAAATGAACTCAAACAGCGATCCTATAGGAAGACCCAGACAAATTTATGTAGGATGTAAAAGAAGGAATATATGAATTGAAATGAGTTAGTGCGGGTGAAGGGAGTCGAACCCTTATGCCATGAATCAGGCATCAGATCCTAAGTCTGACGTGTCTACCGAATTCCACCACACCCACAAAACATTGTCTGTAACATATGGAAAATAAATTCCTCATTAAAAAATAAGAAATATGATAAATATTCGTATTCTATTTTTGTAAGAAAATTTTATAATTTCTTTTTATGTCTATTTTTTCTTTTACGTTTTTTTCTTTTATGAGTTGCTATTTTTTTTCTTTTACGTTTTTTCCCGTTTGGCATATTAAAGATTTTTAATTGTTATATTGTTTTGAATTATTGATTATTTCTTGATAGGAACCTCTTTTTTCACTAGATCTGTGAAAGATTTGGAAGGTTTAAATGCTGGAATATTATGCGCAGGAATGACAATAGATTTATCTTTAGATATATGACGTCCAAGTTTTTTTGCTCGATATTTAATAATAAATGAACCAAAACCTCTTAAATAAACATTTTCTCCTGATGTGAGACTTTGCTTTATTTTTTTCATAAATGATTCTATAACTCTTTGAGTATCGATTCGTTCAGATCCAATTTCTGATATAATTTCTGTTATTATTTCTGCTTTTGTCATATTAAATCATTATAATCAAATAACAAAATTTGGTTTATTAAATATACCAATTTTTTGTAAAATTATTTTAAAATTAAATAGAAATGAATTTTTCTAATAAAATTATGAATTGGTATTCAAAAAACAAAAGAAATCTTCCTTGGAGAAAAACAATCAATCCTTTCCATATACTGATTTCTGAATTAATGTTACAACAAACAAGAGTTTCACACGTTGTAAAATATTATTCAAATTTTATACAAAAGTTTCCTACTATAGAAAAAGTAGCAGAATCTAGTGAGAAAAATATTCTTAAAGAATGGAAGGGGTTAGGTTACTATTTTAGGGCAAAAAATCTTTATAATTTTGCAAAATTGATATATAAAAAAAAATTTTTTCCTGATAGATACCATAAGTTGATAAAATTTAAAGGAATTGGTCCATATACCGCAGCAGCGGTATCTTCTATATGTTTTAGTGAAATTGTTCCTGCGATTGACTGTAATGTGGTTCGAGTATTTTCTAGATATTTTGGAATACATTATGATATATCAAAATCTTTGGATAGGACAAATCTTTCCATCATGATTAAAAAAATCATGGACGTGAAATATCCAGGTCTTTTTAATCAAGCTATTATGGATTTGGGTGCTACTTTATGTACGTTTAAAAAATATCAATGCTTTTCCTGTCCTATTAACGATTTTTGTTTTTCAAAGAACAACAACGTTGTTGATCAATTTCCTAAAAAAAATAAAAAAAAATGAAAATTTTTTGTATTTCAAGTAAAAATATAAGGAATTTGTATTTTTATACAGTATTTTTTACATTATGAATACATTTTTTTTTAAAAAATTTTGATGATTGCATGGATAAAAGAAAAAGTTTATTTATTTGTCATTTTATAAAAAAACCTCTTTTTCACATAAGATTCATGAAATTTTTCATAAAAAATTTAATATATTGGAAAAAGAATATTCGACGAATTTTATTTTAAAAAGTGTCTTTTATCTATTTTTATATTTTACTTTAATAATTATTTTATTATTGTTTTCTGCATTAGTTTCTGGATCAGAAACTGCTTTTTTTTGTCTTGATAAAAAAACTATCGATCAAAAAACAAAGAAGAATCGAAAGAAAAAACATATTCTTTTAAAAATTCTTAAGTATAGAAAAAAACTTTTAGCAATCATATTAATTGCAAACAATTTTTTCAATGTTGGGATTGTGATTCTCACTTCTTCTTTATTAGAAGAATTCTTTCAAAAAGACAAGTTTTCAAAAACTATTAACATTTCTTTTTCTCTTTTATTAGAAATTATATCTATTACTTTTATTCTATTATTATTTGGAGAAATAATTCCTAAAATATATGCAGAAAAAAATAATTTTCGATTTTCTATATTTATGGCAAAGCCCTTATTTTTCATTAGTAAAATATTAGAACCTATTAGTAAAATTATGATTTCTTTTTCGGAATTATTAGAAAATAAAATCATCAAGAAAAATAATATAATATCTATCGATCAACTATCAAAAGCATTAAAAATTACTTCTTACAACCAAAAAAATAATAAAGAGATTAAATTTTTACAAAAAATTGTAGACTTCGGAAATACGGAAATTCATCAAATTATGACTCCTAGAATCGACATGTTTGCCATAAGTATAAATACAAATTTTTCTGATGTAATTAGGTTGGTTCGATACCAAGAATATTCAAGAATTCCCATTTATAATAATAGCATAGATGATATAGAAGGAGTGTTATTTGCAAAAGACTTACTTCCCTTTATTTATCATAATAAAAAATTTTCTTGGAAAATACTAATTCATCCTCCCTTTTTTGTACCACAAAAAAAAAAAATAGACAATCTTTTAAATGATTTTAAAATTAGAAAAATACATTTAGCTATTGTAGTCGATGAATATGGAGGAACTTGTGGTTTAGTAACTCTTGAAGATGTTGTTGAAGAAATTGTTGGAGATATTACAGATGAATTTGATAAGGAATATCTAAATTATTCCAAAGTAAATAAAAATACTTATTTTTTTGATGGAAAAACTGCTTTGATTAATTTTTATCGTATCATGGAAATTGATGATGAAATTTTTTTTGAAAATGAGAAAGGAGAAGCAGATACGTTAGGAGGTTTTATTATGGAAATATGTAAAGAATTTCCTAAAGAAAAACAAAAAATAGATTTTTTTCGCTATTCTTTCGTAATCCAAAGTATTGATCACAAAAGAATAAAAACAATCAAAGTGATAAGAAATGAAAAAAAATGAATAGAAAAATAGAATAACGTTCTATGAAAAAAAAATGGGATTTATACAAAAAAAAATATTGGACCAATAATTTTGTCAATTATCTAATATTTTTTTCTTTATTTTTACTTCTTATCATTTGTTTTGAAAAAATTTTTAATCCATCTTATCAAAGATGTTTGTATGAATTAAATTATGCACAAAAATGTTTTGAAAAGGGATATTTTTATCAATCGTTGCATACCGATTCTAAACATTTAGGTTTTTTAGGAATTATTTCCACTTATCCTTTCACTCAAGAAGAAAACATTTCGAAGTTTTATGCAAGTATTTGTTATTATAAATTAGGAGATTATAAAAAATCGATAAAAATGATGAAAAAATTCCAAACAAAAGAAAAATTTTCGATTGCCATGAAATACGGAATAATAGGGGATTCTTATATTCAAATGAACCAAAGGAATCATGCTATCCATAATTATATAAAAGCGGCTAATGTAGAAGATAATGATATGCTTACTCCGATTTACTATTACAAGATTTCCTTATTATATTTGAATATAAAAAAATATGAAAACGCATCATATTTTTTAAACAAAATAAAAAATAAATATCCTAATTTTTTATATATCGATAATGTCGATAAATATCTTTCATATTCAAAAAATCAACAATATATTCATAATTGAAAAATTATGATTGCATGGAAAATTCAATCAAAGTATTACCTAAAAAAGTAATTAATCAAATAGCTGCCGGAGAAATTATTGATCGACCATCTACTGTTGTAAAGGAGTTATTAGAAAATTCTATAGATGCACAAGCGAATAAAATCGATCTTTTTATACAAGATGCTGGAAAAACATTAATTCAATTATTTGATGATGGAATAGGAATGAATTTTTTAGATGCCAAAATGAGTATTCAAAGATATGCTACTTCAAAAATTAAAAATTATGAAGATTTATTAAACATTCATACGAAAGGATTTCGTGGAGAAGCCTTATCTTCTATTTCTCTTGTTTCTCAGTTGGAAATACAAACAAAAACTAGAAATAGTATAATGGGAGTTCATCTTTTCATAGAAGATGGAAAATTGAAAAAGGAAATTCCAATAAATATGTTGGAAGGGACAAGAATTTCTGTAAAAAATATTTTCCATAAGTTTCCAGCTAGGAGAAAATTTTTAAAATCTTCTAGAATAGAATTTTTACATATTGTGGAAGAATTTTATAAGATTATTTTGGCACATAGACAAATTACTTATCGATTTTATCATAATGGGAAAATGGTCTTTTTTTTCAAAAAAGATTCTTTGAAAAAAAGAATTGAATCTCTTATAAAAGGAAGTTTTAAATTTATTTATAAAAAAAAAAAAACCTTTTGTATAAAAGGATACGTAAGCATTCCTGATTCCTCTGTTAAAAAAGGAAGTCAATTTATATTTCTTAATAAAAGGTGTGTCAACTATTTATCATTACATAATAAAATTATTCAATCTTATAAAGGATTTGTAAAAAAAATCAATACAATTTCTTACTGTATTTTTATTTATATAAGACCTATTTCGATTAATTTCAATATTCATCCTTTAAAAAAAGAAGTTCATATAGAATATGAGTCTATAATAGGAGAATGTATTCACAAAGAAATAAAAGAAACATTATTTTATCAGTATGAAATCAATAAAAAAAATATAAATCGTTACAATATTTTTTCTTATAAAAATAAGAATCCATTATTAAGAAATGACGTATTAAAATTTGTAAAAAAAAAAAATCAAAGTATTAATGATAGTATAAACCATTTATATAAATCTTTTGTAGTAATAGAAGATGATTTTGATCATTATATTTTTAATAAAATTAAAAAAACAAAATTAGAGATATTTCAAATAAATAAGAAATATATCATATTTACATTTGGAAATGATAATTGTATGGTGTTAGTCGATCAACATAGGGCACATCAAAAAATATTATATGAACTGTTAATCAACAAAAAAGAAATTCCTTCTAAGAATTTCTTTTTACCGATTAAAATTTCTTTATTAAAAAAAGATAAATTATTCTTAAATGAAATTGAAAATAATTTAAATTATATAGCATGTCGTTTTACTATTTGTACAGAATATATGTATTTACATACATTTCCTAAAAACATCAAAACAAATTTACTCATTGAAGTATTTAAACATGTATTTAAATATCATTTAAATAATGATTGTCAACGTAATAAAAGAATTCTTATAGATCACATTTCTTCATTTATTTCTATAAAATATGGATGTTTATTATCAAGTAGTAATATGATTTTCTTGATAAGAAATCTTTTTTTTTGCAAAAATCCTCGTTATAATAATTCAGGAAATCCTATATTTTTCATTTTCAAAAATGATTTTTTTGAACAAATTTTTTACAAGTGAATTTTTATTCCAATTTTAACTCTTCGTATGCTGTGAAACATTTAATATGTATCAATATATTGATATATACAGCAATATTACTTTTTCCTTATTCTAGAATAGAAGATATTTTTTCTTTATATCATCCTAATGATCATCGTTTTGAATCATATCAAATTTTTACACATATGTTCATCCATTCTGAACATATATTTTTTCATGTATTTTTTAATATGTTAGCTTTATTTATGTTTGGAAGAAAAATAGAAAATATTTTAGGAATAAAAAAATTCCTTGTATTATACCTATTATCAGGGTTTTTTGCTGCATGTTTACAGTTATTATTTAATAGTAGTGTACTATATTACTTTTTCCAAACAATAGATTTTTCAGAAATTGATCAAATAATGAGTTTTTACTCACTTAACGAAGAACAAAGAATGACAATATTTAGTCTTATGTATTCACCGATGATGGGATCTTCTGGTGCCATCAGTGGAATAGTCGGAGCTTTTGCAAAATTTTATCCTCATCATAAAATTTTTATATTACCAATTCCTTTTCCAATTCCTATTAGAACGGCAGTATTTATTGTTCTCTTTATGAGTTTTCTTTCTTCCATGTTTAATTTAACTCCTGGAATCGCTCATTTTGCTCATATAGGAGGAATGATTTTTGGATATTTTTTTATACGATTTTTCGTAAAAAAAACACTTTATGAATCATTTTGATGATTCTGATGAATACATGAAAAATAGAACATATTACAAAAGATAAATAGAAAAAATAAAGATAGAGAATTACTTTCTTTATTCATAGATTTCATCACACGTTCCCATCGAATTTTCCAACTGAATAGGTTCAATGGATGATTTCTAATCCAATCAATGCTCATCCATATAAAGATAGGTTTTCCCAAAATATGATCTTCTGGAACAAGACCCCAATAACGAGAATCATAAGAATTATCTCTATTATCTCCTATCATAAAATAATAATTATTTTTTAATTTATAATGTTTCTGATGGTTATCAGGATGTTCATATAATAATATATGTTTATAGACATCAATATTTTTTGAATTCCATTGAATTGTATCTCCCTTTTTAGGAATGTATAATGGTCCAAAAAAATCCCTATTCCACTTTGGATAAGTATTATTATATATTGAATTTTCCTTAAAATAAATGGGATCTATTTGTTTTTTTATACAAAAAATATTTTTAAATATTTTTTGTATTCTTATTGCATTTGTTCTTGTTAACATGATTTGATAAAAATAATTATTTTTTATTTTTTTTATAAAATTTATTTCTTCAATATCCATTTTACTCTTAAGAAATTTTTCATTTAAAGGGGAATTATGTGTTTGAACAATGTAAGATTTTTCTTGTGTAAGAAATCCTTTTTCTTTTTTATGATTAACAAAACAAATTCCTTTTTGAATTTGAACTATATCTCCTGGCAATCCCATACACCGTTTAATATAATTTTCTTTTCTATCTATCATGTTATTTTTTTTATCTGTTGGAAGATTAAAAACAACTAAATCATTTCTTTGTATGGGTTGGATAGATGGAATACGATAGTATGGCCAATGGATCCATGATATATAGGATCTTACATTTCCTATAATTTTATTATGAATAAAAGGAATAGAAATCGGAGTAATAGGCATTCGTAATCCATAATGAATTTTACTAACTAAAATAAAATCTCCTACTAATAACGTTTTTTCCATGGAAGAAGTAGGAATCATAAATGGTTGAATAAGATAATGATGTGTAATAAAATAACATATCATAGAAAACAAATACTTTACATCATACATGTATAACAATGTTTTTTTATCATTATATTTCAAATGCGTGAAATAATTTATGTAATACATGTAAAAAACACATGCAAATAAAAAAAATAACGAAAGGTCTTTCGTTTTATTTCTTCCAAAAAATTGTAGGATATCTATCCAAAATATTATAAAAAATATAATGCTTGTAAAAGGAATGAATAAAAGAAACATCCAATATAAAGAATGTTTATGTTTTTTTAACCATGCAAAAATATTGTAAATGGGAAGATAAGTTTCCCATGGATTCATCCCACATTTCTTATAAAGTCTACATGTTACCAATGTATGAATAATATTTTCAATTAAGAAAAATATAATGCTAAAACAAACATAATGAAACATTGATAATATAAAAAATGATGATATAGAAATTAATATAGTTAATTTAATACATCTTGCATAGAAAAAAATCCTTTTTTATTTTGAATCCATTCTGCAGCAATAACAGATCCTAGAGCAAATCCATCTCTATTATTTGCCTTATGGGAAATTTGTATATCATCGATTTCGGATTCGTATTTAATAGAATGCGTTCCTATCTCTTTCCCCATTCTTCTTGATATAATAGATATACTTTCTTCTTTTTTTTCTTGACAATCCAATTCCCATTTCTTTTTGACATTATTTTTTATAATATCATTTGCTAATGATATAGCTGTTCCACTAGGTTTATCGACTTTATCTTTATGATGTATTTCTTCAATGGTTACTTGATAATCATTTGCATATGGATGCAATAATTTAGATAAATATTGATTCATTTTGTAAAAAATATTCATTCCAATACTAAAATTAGAAGCGTATAAAAAAGATCCTTTTTTTTCTTGACATATTGTTTTTACATAATCCAATTTATTAAACCATCCTGTAGTTCCACATACAACAGGTATATGTTTTTTTAAACATACTTTAATATTATTAATAACAGAATTGGGATGGCTAAATTCAATTGCTACATCAATATTTTTCAATATATATTCTGGTGGAGTATTATCTACACAAATTTTGATGACATGATTCCTTTTTTTTGCGATTCTTTCAACCGTTTTTCCCATTTTTCCATATCCAATGATTGCTATATTCATAATAATACAATTGTTTTAATATCTAAATATTATAATTTTTTTTGTCTTGTTTAATTAATTTTTTTTATCTTGTTATTTTTGATGTATTGCCTACGTGGTGAAATTGGTAGACACGTCACTTTGAGGGGGTGATATCCGAAAAAAATAGGATGTGCTGGTTCGAATCCAGTCGTGGGTATTCATTCAAAAAATATTTTATCATATTAGTATACGAAAAAGATCAGGATTTTTATTTATATATTGAAAATGAACTTTATTTTTTTTCATTCTTTTTAATAATGAAGTAAATTCGTTTTTATCGGATAATTCTATTCCTATAATTGCAGGTCCTTTTTCTTTAGAATTTTTTTTTGAATATTCAAAATAAGTAATATCATCTTTTTTGCTTAAAACATTGTTTACAAATTCTTTTAATGCACCGGATCTTTGTGGAAATTGAACAATAAAGTAATGTTTTTTCTCTTCATATAATAAGGATCTTTCTCTAATTTCTTCTGTTCTAGTAATATCAGAATTACCACCACTTAATATACAAACAATGGTTTTTCCTTCTATTTCTTTAGAATAAAAATCTAAGGCAGAGATGGAAAGTGCTCCAGCAGGTTCTGCAACAATTGCTTCTAAATTATAGAGTTCCAAAATAGTAGTACAAACTTTGCCTTCTGGAACTGTTTTCATATCATACAATATTTTATGACATATTTTAAAATTTAATTTTCCTACTTTTTTTACGGAAGCTCCATCAATAAATCTATCTATATTTTCTAATTCTACAACTTTTCCATGTTTTAAAGAAATACTCATAGATGGAGCTCCTTCAGGTTCTACACCTATAATTTTTGTATGTGGACTATATTGATGAAAGTAACTTCCCACTCCTGAAATTAAACCTCCTCCTCCAACAGGAATAAAAATATAATCAATATGAAATGGATACTGTTGTAATATTTCTAATCCTACTGTTGCTTGTCCTTCAATGATTTTTACATCATCAAAAGGATGTATAAAAATTTTTTTATTTTTTTTACAAAAGTCTAAAGCTTCAACATTGACTGAATCAAACGTATCTCCGATAAGAATAATTTCAACAAAATCTTTTCCAAACATTTTTACACGTTCTATTTTTTGTTGAGGTGTTGTGCTAGGCATGTATATTCTTCCTGGAATTTTTAATTTTTTACAAGAATAAGCTACTCCTTGCGCATGATTTCCTGCACTAGCACATACAACTCCTTTTTTTAAAATTGTTTGATAACAAACACTTTTTATTTTATTGTAAGCTCCTCGTATTTTATATGAACGTATAATTTGTAAGTCTTCTCTTTTAAGAAAAACATTTGCTTTGTATTTATCGGATAAAAGTAAATTTTTTTGTAATGGAGTTTCATTAATGACATTCTTTAAACGTTCATTCGCCTTCATAATTTCTTCACAAGAAGGATAATATTTTGGTAACTTTTTTTTCAATTTTTAATCTTTTTCTGGTCGTAATTTTCTAATTATATTTCCTACAGTCCATAATTCACTTTTCCTTAAATCTTGTAATTCTTTTTGTAACTTTTTTCTATAATTTTTATCAATGTTATATGTTATAATTCTTTTTGCTTCTTTTCCTGATGAAACTTCTTGATACAATTCTTTAAAAATTGGGAGGTTTACTTGTTGAAATTTTTTCCACCAATCTAAAGCACCTCTTTGTGCCGTAGTAGAACAGTTTTCGTACATCCAATCCATTCCTTTTTCTGAAACTAATGGCATGAGACTCTGTGTTAATTCCTCAACAGTTTCATTAAATGATTCTGATGGAGAATGTCCATTTTCTCTTAACACTTGATATTGTGCTGCAAATATTCCTTGTATTGCACCCATTAAAGTTCCTCTTTCTCCGACCAAATCAGAGTATACTTCGTTTTGGAAATTTGTTTCAAATAGATATCCAGAACCAATCCCTATCCCAATAGATAATACTTTTTCTAAACTGTTTCCACTATAATCTTGATAAATAGCATAACTTGAATTAATCCCCTTTCCTTCTTTAAAAAGTCTTCTTAAACTTGTTCCAGATCCTTTAGGTGCTACTAAAAAAACATCTATTTCCTTAGGAGGATGGATATTTGTTTTTTCATGAAAAGTCAATCCAAATCCATGAGAAAAATATAAAGATTTTCCTTTTTTTAAATAGTTTTTTAAAATTTTCCAAAAAGATATTTGACCCGCATCTGATAGTAAATACATTAATATAGATCCTCGTTCGGATGCTTCTTCTAAAGAAAATAAATTTTTATTAGGGATCCATCCATCTTGTACCGCTTTATCCCAAGAAGGAGAATTTTTTCTTTGTCCGATAATTACTCGGAATCCATTATCTTTTAAATTTAACCCTTGACCTGGTCCTTGAACTCCATATCCTAATACAGATAAGGTTTCGTTTTTTAAAGTATTTTTTGCTCTTTCCAAAGAAAATTCTTTCCTTGTAACAATATTTTCCTCTACATTTCCAAATGTAATTTTCATAATTTTTATTTATTAATTGAACGTTTTTAATAATGTTAAAATATCAAATATTTTTTATAGGTTCTTTCATTAACAATGGTTGATGATGATAAGAAATACAAATAATTCCAATCAATTTTTCAATTAATTTTTTTATTTGAATTAACTGTTCTTTGAAACATTCTAAATCAATGATATATTGATGTTCATTTTTTAAGTTATTTTTTATATTCATATCACCATGTATATATAAAATTTTTAAATTTTTTCTATTCAATATGATTAATATTCTACTCAATAATCTATTGTCATTTTCTCCAACTACTCTAATCCTAAACTTCTTTTGTTTCATAAAAAAAATATAATTAATTTGTTATTCCATTCTATTCTATTCCAAACGAATTTCATCTACAGATGATCCTGAAGGAATCATAGGAAATACATTTTTTTCTTTTTCGACAATGACTTCTAACAAAAAAGAATGTTTATGTTGTAAAGTTTCTTTTACAGCGTATTGTAATTCTTCTCTTTTTTCCACTCTTTTTGAATGGATTTCATAAGCATTTGATAATTTTATGAAATCAGGATTAACTAATTTGGTACAAGAGTAACGTTTGTTGAAAAATAGTTGTTGCCACTGACGTACCATTCCTAAATAGTTATTATTTAATAATATAATTTTTATGCAAATACAATTCTGTAAAATCACTCCCATTTCTTGTATCGTCATTTGAATTCCTCCATCTCCTACAATACAAATTACTTGTCTATTCTTCGAACCTATTTTTGCACCTATTGAAGCAGGTAATGCAAACCCCATGGTCCCTAAACCACCCGATGTAATCTGGCTTTTTTTACAAGTAAAATTAAAATATCTTGAAGCAATCATTTGATGTTGACCTACATCTGTGACTAGAATAGAATTTTCTTTTTTATATTTATTAATCCACTTTAAAACTTCTCCCATTGTAATTCCTCCTTTGATTGGATGAATATCTTTTTTTATGACTGATTTTTCTTCTTTTGTTTTAAGAAATGAAAATTTCTTCATCCATTCTTTGTGATGAGATGGATGTACATAATCAAGTAATTTTTTTAGAGAATTTTTGCAATCTCCTAAAATAGAAATATGACACAAAACATTTTTATTAATTTCTGATGAATCAATTTCTAAATGAATAATTTTAGATTGTTTTGCATATGTTTTTAGATTTCCTGTAACACGATCGTCAAATCGCATCCCTATTGCAATAAGAACATCACATTGATTAGTTAAAATATTAGGGGCATAGTTTCCATGCATTCCTAACATTCCAACATGTAAATGGTGTGTACTTTGTATTGACCCCAATCCTAATAAAGTACTTGCTACAGGTATTCCAGTTTTTTCTACAAATTTTTTAAAAATATCTTCTGCATTAGCAAGTATAATTCCTTGTCCCGCTAGAATGAGAGGTTTTTTGGAAAGATTAATTAATCTTGCTGCTTCAATAATATTTTTGTCTTTTATACAAGGAAATGAATAAACATATTTTCCTTTTTTATAAGGAGAAAAATCAAATACAATATTTTGCATCTGAGCATCTTTAGTAATATCAATTAATACTGGACCTGGTCTTCCTTTTTTTGCAATAAAAAAACCTTTTTGAATAGATTTACATATATTTTCTGCTGCTAACACTTGTGTATTCCATTTTGTAACGGGAAGAGAGATATCTATAATATTAGTTTCTTGAAATGCATCTGTTCCAAGGAGATAAGAAAATACTTGTCCAGTAATACAAACAATTGGTGTGCTGTCAATTAAAGCATCTGCTAATCCAGTAATTAAATTTGTTGCTCCAGGTCCTGAAGTAGTGAAACAGACTCCAACTTTTCCAGTTACTCTAGCATATCCTTGTGCGGCATGAATCGCACCTTGTTCATGACGCATTAATACATGAGAAATACGATCTAAATAATTATGTAAAGCGTCATATATAGGCATAATTGCACCTCCTGGATATCCGAATATCCATTGTACCTTTTCATGTAAAAGGGTTTCCATAACAATAGAAGAACCAGAAATTAATTGTTTTTTCATAAAGTTATGATTCATCATCCGTAATACATCCTTGAGAAGCAGAAGAAACTATTTTTTTATATTTATTTAAATATCCTTTTTGAAATTTCGAAACAGGAGTTTTCCATAATTTTTTTCTTCTATTAATTTCATTTTTATTTACTTCTAAATCGATTGTATTACTCACTGCATCTATTTTAATAACATCTCCATTTTTTATAAGAGCAATTAATCCACCTATATATGCTTCAGGGGATATATGTCCGACAACAAACCCATGTGATCCTCCAGAAAATCTTCCATCAGTGATAAGAGCAACTTTTTTTCCTAATCCACTTCCCATAATGTATGATGTGGGTTTTAGCATTTCTGGCATTCCTGGTCCACCTTTAGGACCTACATATCTAATGACAATTACCGTACCAGGTTTAGTTTTATTCTCTAATATAAATTGGTTTGCCTCTTTTTCGGAATTAAAAACTTGTGCTTTTCCCATAAAAAAATTTCCTTCTTTTCCTGTAATTTTTGCAATTGCTCCTTCTGGAGCAATGTTTCCGTATAATACTCGAATATGTCCTTGTTTTTTAATAGGATGATCTAAAGAGTAAACAACCTTTTTATTAAAATTTATGTCAGGAAAATTTTTAACGTTTTCATAAAGAGATTTTCCAGTAACGGTTAAACAATCCCCATATAATATTCCTTGATCTATAAGGTATTTGATAATTACTGGAATTCCTCCAATTTTTTTATGAATATCTTCCATCAGAAAAATTCCACTTGGTTTTAAATTTCCAATAAGAGGAACTTGATCACTGATCCTTTGAAAATCTTTTAGTGATAAATCAATATTTGCTGTTTTAGCTATTGCTAAAAAATGTAAAACAATATTGGTAGAACCTCCAAGACACATAGATAACTTAATTCCATTTTCCAAAGAATTTTTTGTAATAATTTTTTCTGGAGTTATCTGTTTTTGTAATAAATTTTTTATACAAATTGCAACTTGGTTACACTCTTGTAATTTTTCTTCACTTTGTGATGGTGCAGATGAAGAATGGGGAAGCGTCATTCCTGAGGCTTCTAAAGCAATAGCCATTGTATTAGCGGTATACATTCCACCACATGCTCCAGGGCCTGGACAAGAATGTTTTATAATGTTTTTATATTCTTTTTCACTAATGCTGCAAGCATTTTTTTTACCTAATGCTTCAAAAGAAGAAACAATATCCAATCTTTTTCCATTATAATATCCGGGTGAAATTGTTCCCCCATAAACTATCACAGATGGTCTGTTTAATCTAAGTAAAGCCATCATAACTCCAGGAATATTTTTATCACATCCAGGAATAGCAATAACTCCATCATAATAATGAGCATCAATTACTGTTTCTATGCTATCTGCTATTATTTCTCTAGAAGGAAGAGAATATCTCATTCCTGATGTCCCCATAGTAATTCCATCACTTACTCCAATAGTGGTTATTTGAATCCCAAGTAGATTGTGATTTAATACAGATGACTTAACTTTTTTAGATAGTCGATTTAAATGTATGTTACAAGGATTTCCCTCATACCAATTACTCACTATTCCTATTTGAGCTTTATTAAAATCCGATTCTTTCATTCCTATTGCATACAACATAGCATGTGCAGCTGGTAAATCGTTGTTTTTTGTTATTTTTTTGCTAAAGTTATTTATTGTTTTTTTCATGAAATATCTCCCTTCATAAATCGATCAAAAAATTTCACTGTATTTTTTTTAATGAAATCATATAGTTTATTAAACTTGCAAAAATATAAAAAAAATAACGTTCTATAAAGAAATATTATCTTTATTCATCAATTTCATTGAAATATTTTTAAAAAATATTAAAATTTTTACAATTGATCAATAATAAATGGATATAAATAGGAAAAATTCGTTTAGGAAATAATTCCAGATCCAATTAATTCTTCATTAAAATACCAAGCAGCAAACTGTCCTTCAGTAATTGCTCGTTGCATATATTCAAATTCAATTAATAAACCATTTTTTATTTTGTATAATCTGGATCTTTGTAAGGGTTGTCTATATCGAATTCGGCAAAAAACATCCATATATTTTCCATTAGATAACATAAGATCTTTTCGTATCCAATGAATCTCATCTTCTCTAATAAATAAATGTTTTCTATATAATCCAGGATGGTTATTTCCCATCCCAGTATAAACAATATTTTTTTTTACATCTGTATCAATAACAAAAAGAGCTTTTTTATATCCTCCTAAAGAAATTCCTTTTCTCTGTCCTTTAGTAAAAAAATGAGCTCCTTCATGGGATCCAATAATAGATCCATTAGATTTTTTATAGTCTTTTTTTTTTGATAAGAATAAAAGTTCTTCTACTTTGGAAGAAAATGTTTTATTTTCTTTTTTATAGATTTCCGAATGAGAGCTGATATAAATAATTTCTCCTTTTTTACGAGGAATTTTTTTGGATAAAAAATCAGATAATTGAATTTTTCCAAGAAAACATAATCCTTGAGATTCTTTTTTATAAGCATTACTTAATCCATTTTTTTTTGCAATGGATCGAACTTCCTTTTTGGTGAGTGAACCTAATGGAAAAATTGTTTTTTTTATCTGATTTTGTGTTAATTGACATAAAAAATATGATTGATCTTTATTTCCATCTTTTCCTATTAAAAGACTATATATTTTTTTATTATTCTTGGTAATAATCTTTTTTTTTACATAATGCCCTGTAGCAATAAAATCTGCTCCTAAACTAATAGCTTTCTTTAAAAAAAGATGAAATTTAATTTTTTTATTGCACAATATATCCGGATTAGGTGTATATCCGATCTTGTATCCGTAAAACATGTAATTTAATACATATTTTTTGTATTCATTTCTCATTTCTAATACATGAAAAGGAATGTTTAATTGATTAGCAATCAACATAGCATCAAGACCATCTTGATTAAGAGAACAATGATTATTTAATAATAAATGATTCCAATAGTTCATAAACATACCAATTACTTCATATCCACTTTTTTTTAAAATTAATGCTGATACACTGGAATCAACACCCCCTGACATAGCTACAACTACTTTTTTCATAAAAAATTTTTCAATTATGAAAATTTTATATCTAATAATTGACGATTTTTATGAAAACATTTCCCTTACACGATCAAAAAACGATTTTTCCGAATTTCCTGGATGAGGAAGAAAATTTTCATTTTTTTTCATTTTTTCAAAAAATTTTTTTTGTTCATTATTGATTTTTTTTGGTGTCCAAACATTAACATGAATGAATAAACTTCCATGACCATATTCTTCTATATTTGGTAATCCTTTATTTTTTAATCTAAGTGTTTTTCCCGATTGTGTCCCAGGATCTATTTTTATTCGTGCTTTTCCATTAATAGTGGGAACTTCTTTATACGCTCCTAGTATAGCGTCTGGGAAGGAAATGTACAAATCATAGTGTAGGTTACTTCCTTCTCTTTTTAACTCTTGATGAGGAATCTCTTCTATTAAAACAATTAAATCTCCTGATATTCCTCCGAATGGAGCAGCATTTCCTTTTTCCGATATTTTTAGTTGTATTCCTTCTGTAAGACCTGCAGGAATTTTTATATTAACTAATTCTTCTTCTTTGATTAATCCATGGTTATTTGCTCCATTAGGAACATTTTTTACACTTTTCCCAGTTCCTGAACATGCATAACATTGAGAAGACGTTTGCATTCTACCTAAAATAGTATTTGTCACACGTATATTTTGTCCACTTCCATTACAAGAAGGACAATTGTGATATTTGACTCCTTTAGCAACATTCAGTCTTTTTACTTTTACTTTTTTTTCTACTCCAACCGCTATTTCTTCTAACGTTAATTTAACTCTAATTCTTAGATCACTTCCTTTGATTACTCTATTTTGACCAGATCTTCCAAAACCAAAATTTGAAAATCCTTCCCCAAATGCATCTGCAAAAATATCTCCAAAATTTGTAAAAATATCTTCCATGTTCATTCCATGTCCTGATGTATTATTACCTCTTATTCCAGAATGTCCATATTTATTATAAAGATTTCTTTTATTTACATTACTTAAAACTTCATAAGCTTCAGCAGCTTCTTTGAATTTTTCTTCTGCTTTTTTTTTATTATTTGGATTTTTATCAGGATGATGTTTAATGGCTAATTTTCTATAAGCTTTTTTAATTTCTTCTGAAGTAGCATTTCTAGAAACTCCTAATACTTCGTAGTAATCTTTTTTTATCATGAATAAAAAATTATTGATACATATAAATTACTTTCCTGTAACCACTTTGGCATGTCGTATTACCTTGTCTTTTAATAGATATCCATTTTCTATGATTTCTATAATTTTTCCTTTTAAATCTTTTTTAACAGCTGGAATTTGAGAAATCGCTTCATGTAAATCTGTATTAAAAAGATCTCCTCGTTTTGTATGGATTTTTTTTAATCCTTTTTCTTCTAAAATTTTAATTAATTTTTCTTGGATTAAGAATATTCCTTTTACAAGGAAATCTTCTTCAGATTTTTTCAATTCTTTTATTCCTCGTTCAAAATCATCTAAAATTGGAATTAAGTCTACAAGGATTTCTTCATGAAGAATTCTAAAAATATCGAATTTTTCTTTTTGTATTCGTTTTTTATAATTTTCAAATTCCGCAAAAATACGAATAAATTTTTCTTTTTCTTCTTTTAACTGTTTTTTTAAAAATTCAATGTCTTTTTCTACATTATGATTTTTCTTTAGTTTTTTTTTACAAGAATTTTCTTTAACAATAGAACTATTTTTTGAAGAAGATAATGATTTTTCAATTTTTTTTTGATCAATATTCATAACAATATATATTCATCACAATTTTACTCATTATAAGCAAAATATTTGCCATAATTTATTATTATGTCATTTATGACATAAAATAAAACAATGAATTGAGATTTAAATATTTTCTCACAATATTTAATTTATTAATAGCTATATGTTTTACTTTTTTTGCACCACAAAATAAAATTTTATCTAATAATTGTTCATTTTTCATAAAATGAAAGAATTTCTCTCTTTCTTTATCAAATTTTTGGTTAATTCTATGGTACAATTCTATTTTAGCGTCTGAATATCCATATCTTCCATTAAGATACTTTTTTTTCATGTTATTTATTTCATGTTTATTGGAAACAAGTTTATATAAAGACATAATACAATCTTCATCGGGATTTTTTTTTTCTTGAAAAGATTTATTATCTGTTTGAATGTGCATAATTTGTTTTTTTAATATTTCTTTTGAAGAAAAAATATTAATATAATTATTTTTCGACTTACTCATTTTATTTCCATCTATTCCTGGAACACACATTGCTTCATTTTGCAGTAAAGCTTGAGGTAATACAAAAATGTTTTTTCCTATTTTTTTATTAAATAAGTTTGCAATAAAACGCGTAATTTCTATATGTTGAAGTTGATCTTTTCCTACTGGAATAATTTTTGCATCATAAAGAAGAATATCTGCTGCCATTAAAATAGGATAACTAAACAATCCTACATTAATTTTACTTTCTTGTTTTTTTTTATGTTTAATTTCCTTTTTAAAAGAATGTGATAATTTTAATCTCTGATATGGAAAACAACAACTTAAATACCATGCTAATTCCGTAACTTCAGGAATGTCAGATTGACGATAAATTAAACAATTATCTATATTTAATCCAAATGCTAACCATGTAGATAATATTTTATAAATGTTATTTCTAATTTTATTTCTATTATCTAATTTGATTAAAGAATGTAAATCCGCTATAAATATGAATGAGGAATATTTTTCACTTTTATTTGCTATATGTATAGACGGAATAATAACACTCAAAATATTTCCTAAATGAGGCGTACCGGTACTTCTAATTCCAGTTAGCATTCTTTTCATATTATTTAAATTTAATGAATTTATTACATCATCACTTTAAAGATTCTAATCCTCCTACAATTTCTAGTATTTCTTTGGTAATCAGATATTGTCTTTCTTTGTTGTAATTTATAATTAAATTTTCTTTTATATCCTTAGCATTTTCTGATGCTTTATGCATAGAAATCATCCGTTCTGTATGTTCTGAAGAAGAAGAATGTAAAAAAAATTTTTTACACTTTAAAATGAGTAATTTTTCAATCAAAAAATTGATAATTTTTTTTTTTGATGATCCTAAAATAGGAGGAATTTGGTTTTTTTGATAAGGAAATTGTTGGATAGAAATCGGTAGAATTTTTTCTACTATTGTTTCCACATGCATGGACGTTTGTAACTTATTATATATAAAATATATAGAATCAAATCGGTTAAAAAATAACTTCGTTAAATCTTGAAAAAATAAATCGTAATTTTCAAAAGAAAAATGATGTATTTTTGCTCGATGAAACTTATTATTTAGAATAAATTCATTTCCTTTTTTTCCTATAGAAAAAAGCACATATTTTTTTCCATTTTTTTCTTTTATAAGTTGATTAACCTTTTCAAAAATCAAAGAATTAAAAGATCCACATAATCCTCTATTTGAGGTAATAAAAATCAATAATGATTTGGATCTATTCTTATGAAAAAAATATCTACATGTTTTTTTATAAAAATAAATATCTAAAGTAGATGAAAAATTTGAAAAAATGAGTTGCATATCATTTAGATATGTTTGTACATGATGCAATAATTCTTTAACTTTTTTTAACTTTAAAGTAGAAATCATTTTCATGGCTTCCGTTGTTTTTATAACGTTATCCATTGATAAAATTCTCCTTTTAATTTCTTTAACATTCGTCATTTATGAGGATCTTTTTTTTTATAAACATGATTTTTTTTTATTGTTAAAGCAACATCGACTAATATTTTAGATATTTGTTCATTAAAAATTCCTTTTCTTAAAAGAGTTAAATATTCGAAATATTGATGATTTAAACATTTTAAATATTCTTTTTCAAAAGATGAAATCTTTGAGATAGGAATTTGATCCATTAATCCTTTATTGCCAATAAATATCATTGCGATCTGATCTGCAATATCAGATGGATGATAAGGTTCTTGCTTAAGAATTTCCGTATTTACTTTTCCTTTGTTTATAATTTTCATGGTAAATGGATCTAATTCAGAACCAAATTTAGAGAAGGCTTCTAATTCCTTGAATTGTGCTTGATCCATTTTAAGTGTTGAAGAAACTTTTCTCATAGAATTAATTTGTGCTGCTCCTCCCACACGAGAAACGGAGATACTTTCATTAATCGCTGGTCTTATTCCAGCATTAAATAATTCCTTTTCTAAAAAAATCTGTCCATCTGTTATGGAAATCACATTAGTAGGAATATAGGAAGAAATATCTCCCGATTGGGTTTCAATAATAGGTAAAGCAGTTAATGAACCTCCTCCTTTAATTTTTTTACGAATAGAATTTGGAACGTCATTCATATTTTCAGCCATTTTTTGATCTTTTATGATTTTAGAAGATCGTTCCAAAAGACGAGAATGCAAATAAAAAACATCTCCTGGATATGCTTCTCTTCCTGGTGGTCGTTTCAATAAAAGAGATATTTCTCTATAAGAAGCCGCTTGTTTAGATAAATCATCATATACGATTAATGATGATCGACCAGTATCACGAAAATATTCTCCAATAGAAGTGCCTGAAAAAGGTGCATAAACTTGCATAGATGCTGAATCCGAAGCACTAGATGCAACTATTACTGTATAAGAAAGTGCATGTTTTTCTTCTAATATTTTCATCGTATTTGCAATGGACGACGCTTTCTGACTAATAGCTACATAAATACAATAAACTGGTTTTTTTTCTTTATAAAATTTATTTTGATTAATAATCGTATCGATTGCAATTGTAGTTTTTCCTGTTTGTCTATCTCCAATAATCAATTCTCTTTGTCCTTTTCCTATAGGAATCATAGAATCTATAAATTTGATTCCTGTATATAGTGGCTCGTTTACTGGTTCTCTATAAATGACTTCTGGAGCTTTCCTTTCTATTGGCATTTCAAATAAATCTCCTAATATTGGCCCTTTACCATCAATAGGTTCTCCCATCATATTAATGACACGCCCTAACATTCCCTCTCCTACTTTAATAGAAAACGATTTTCCTGTTCTTCTTACATAATCTCCTTCCTTAATATTTTTTGAAGTGTTTAACAAAACAATTCCGACATGATCTTCTTCAAGATTTAAAACTACTCCTTTTATATTTTTTTCAAAAGAAACTATTTCTCCATAAAATGCCGAATTTAATCCATAAGATTGAACGATTCCGTCCCCTACTTGTACAACAATTCCGTATTCATATAATTCTGATTCAAATTGAAAATTTGATAACTTCTTTTTAAGTATTGATGATATTTCAGAGTATTGTAATTCTGACATATTATAAAAAAATAAATATTAATTTAAAAATTGTTTTTTAATTAATTCAATTTGATTTTTAACGCTCAAATCTAATTTTTTAAATCCTATTTGAATAGAAAATCCACCAATTATAGACTTATCTATTTGATTTGTTATTTGTAAATAACAATTTTTTTCCTCAAAAGAATTCATTTTTATAGATATTAATTCTTTTTCTTTTTCATTTAATGGAAAAGAAGAGGTGATGATACATTTTTTAACATTCATTATTTTTTCTTCATAAAGTTTTTGATATGCTAATAAAATTTCTTTATAATAAAATCCTTTTTGTTTATCAATGATTAATTTCAAAAAATTTGCATTTAATGAATGAAAATAAAGGAATATTTTTTCTAATTTTTTTTTTTTTTTTTAGGAGTCAATAACCGTGTACACAATATGTTATAAAAAATATGATCTTTAGAAATAAGAACGTAAATTTTTTTTGTTTCTTTATAAAAATCATTTCCTATTTGTTTTGAGGAATAATCAAATAAAATAGAAGAATAATGTCTTATAATTTTTTTATTAAAAAACATATTATAAACGTATATATGATGAATTTATTTTTTCCATGAGATTTTTGATTAATTTTTTTTGATCATTTTCGTTATTTAATTTTTTTTCCAATATTTTTTCAGCAATCATAATAGAAATATTTCCTATTTGATATTGAAGTTTATGCATATATATTTTTTTTTCGTTTTTCATGGTTTGTTTTGCATTATTAATAATTTCCATTTTTTTTAAAATTCCTTCTTTTTCTGCATTACGTTTCATTTCATTCGTTATTTGTAACGTTTTTCTTAAAATACAATCTCTTTTTATATAAGCCTCTTTTAGAATATGATTTCTCTTATTTTCCATATTTTTTATTTCTTTTTGTAATTTCTCCGAATTTTCTAATGATATTCTAATGATTTTTTCTCTATGTTCAATAACATTTATAATTGGTTTCCAAGCAAATTTAGAAAGAACAAATATTAGTGTGAGAAAAATGATTGTATGCCAGAAAATTAATCCAATAGAAGGAGATACTAAGTCCATATTATTTAAAAACGGCTAAAAGTGTTGTAACTATTCCAAATAAAGAAGCCCCTTCAATAAGTGCTGAAGCAATAATCATTGCATTTTGAATTTTATCTGAAGCTTCAGGTTGTCTAGCAATTGCATCCATGGCCGAACTTCCAATTTTTCCAATTCCTAATCCTGCTCCTATAACGGATAATCCTGCTCCTAAAGCAGCTAATCCTGCGTATGTTAAATCTATATTCATAATTTTTTAATTATTTTTTTTTCGTGATATTTTTTAATAGAAATTCCTATAAATAAAGCAGATAAAGTTGTAAAGATAAAAGATTGTAGAAATGATACCATTACTTCTAAAATAGAAATAAACAATCCAAACATTACAGAAAATCCAGCAATAAAAATATTCTTAAAAATAAAAATAATACATATAAAACTCAAAATAATAATGTGTCCTGCTGTAATATTTGCAAATAATCGAATAGACATAGTTAATGGACGAATTAATATTCCAATTAATTCTATGGGAGATAACAATAATTTTACTGGTATTGGTACTTTAGGCATCCATAATGTATGTTTCCAATAACTTTTATTTCCACTAAAAAGTGTAACGAAAAATGTGAACAAAGACAACGAAAATGTAATATTTATATTTCCTGTAACATTTGGAAATAATGGAATAATCCCCATTAAATTATTGATAAGTATGAAAAAAAATAATGTTAATAAAAATGGAAAATAAGGATGATATTCCTTTTTTCCAATATAGGGAATAGCAATTTCATTACGTAAAAATACAATGATCTGTTCTAAAAGAATTCCAAAATTCCATTTCATTCGACCATTTTTATATTGATGTTTCATTCGAACAAATAAATAGATCAATATAAAAAAAGAGATAAAATCTGATAAAACATTTTTTGTAATGGATATATCGATTATAATTCTTTTTTTAAATCTATCTCCAATAGAATTCACTTCATAAATTTTATCGTTTAACATTTTGTAATAACCATATCGTCCTTTGACAACTTCATTATTATAAAATTTGGAAGAACAAAAAAATTCAATCCCCTTCCATTTCTTTATTAAGATAATTGGTAAAGAAATCGATCTGTTTTCTGTCACTTTCCATTCATGAGAATCTCCTACATGTTCGATAATAATATGTGATATATCCAATTTCGAAGGTAAATTATTTTTTTCATCATTTTTCGATTGAATAGAAAGGCATATTGAGCATAATAAGATTAATAAATTTCCTAAAATGTTGTAAACTCTTAACACTTGATGTTTTTCAGAAAAATAAAGGATAAATTTATATTTTTTTTAATAAATTTTTACAATTTCAGTACTTTTTGAAAGTAAAAAAAATTACATTTGCTTTATGTAATGATAATGTTGTTATTTGGAATGAAGAAAGAAACAAAAATTATTCACAATATTTTACCTGATTCACTTACTGGTGCCATTTCTTTTCCTATCTATCAAACTTCTACATATGTTCAAAAATATCCAGGAGTTCATAAGGGATTTGATTATACAAGGACGAATAATCCTACAAGAAATGTATTAGAACGTTTAATGACTGATTTAGAAGAAGGATATGCAAGTCTTGCATTTTCATCAGGATTAGCATCTGTTGATGCTGTATTAAAACTTCTTAGTAACAAAGATGAAGTTATTGCCGTAGACGATATTTATGGAGGGACTTTTCGCGTATTGGATTTATATAAAAATTTTGGAGTCAATACAACATTTATTGATACAACCAATGAAAAAAATACAATTTCACATATTTCTAAAACTACAAAGTTGATTTGGTTAGAAACTCCTACAAATCCTACATTAAAAATATCTGATATTGAATATATAAGTAAAAAATCAAAGGAAATTAATGAAGATATTATTGTTGTTGTAGATAATACATTTGCATCTCCTATTATTCAAAATCCTATTAAATTGGGGGCAGATATTGTTATACATAGTGCAACTAAATATTTATCAGGACATTCCGATGTTTTATCAGGAGTACTTACAGTAAAAAACAAAGATTTATATGATAAACTAAAATATATTCAGAACTCTACTGGTGGGGTACTATCTCCTATCGATTCTTGGTTAACCATACGAGGAATTCAAACTCTTCATTTAAGAGTCAAAACACAATCAGAAAGTGCTTCAAAAATTGCTTATTTTTTACATGAAAAAAAAGAACAGTTTGGGATTGATAAAATTTATTATCCTGGATTTTCTCATCATAAAAATCATTTAATTGCCTCTAAACAACAAAAATATTTTGGAGGAATAATTTCTTTCAGCATGAAAGAAGATACTGAAGAACATGCTAAAAAAATTGTTTCTTCTACGAAATTATTTAAACTAGCGGAAAGTTTAGGTGGTACAAAAAGTTTGATTTGTCATCCGTCAACTATGACTCATAAATCAACCCCTGAATCAAGAAGAATTGCTTCTGGAATACAAAACTCTCTTATTCGTTTATCGGTAGGAATAGAACATGTGGATGATTTGATAAAAGATTTACATCAATCATTATTATTTCAATAATTTATGATCATTTATTAATATTCCAATATGATTTAATTCTTTTCGTATTTTATCAGATACTTCCCAATTCTTTTGAATTCTATATTCTTTTCGAAGATTGATTAATCTTTGAACTAAAATTTCTAATTTTTTTTTATAGTTATTTGTTTCTTCTTTATTCTTCTTGAATCCCAATATTTCAAACATAAAATAGTTTATATATTTTTTTAATAAATAAAGAGAATTCTTTTTATTATTGATAATAATATCATTAATTATTCGAGAACCTTTTAATAAATAAGAAATTAATAAAGGAGTATTAAAGTCATCATTTATTGCATTATAACAATCATCAATCCATTGGTGAATAAAGTCGTATGAAATAATATCTTTATGGAATTTTACATTATTTAATTTATTGATAGAATTTATAATAAAATTGTAATTTTTTTTTGCATCTAAAAGATTTTTATTCGAAAAAATTAAAATACTTCTATAATGTGTTTGTAACATAAAAAATCGAAGAATATTAGAAGATATTTTAAAATTCTCGTATATATGAGAAGGATACATGAAATTTTTTTTTGATTTACTCATTTTTTCTCCATTTATATTTAACATATTTACATGCATCCAATAACGAGATAAATCGTTTTTTTTGTTAAAAAAACTTGTGGATTGAGCTAACTCACATTCATGATGAGGAAATTTTAAATCTATTCCTCCTCCATGAATATCGAAATATCCTCCTAAATATTTTGTACTCATAACGGAACATTCTATGTGCCAACCAGGAAATCCCTTTCCCCATGGAGAATTCCAATTCATAATATGATTTTTTTTTGCCTTTTTCCATAGGCAAAAATCTTTTATATCACGTTTTTCTTTAGAAAAAAGAAAATTTCTATCCATAAGTTCCTTTATATTATTATTGCTTAACCTTCCATATAAAAAATGATTTGAATAATTTTTTAAATCAAAATATATAGATCCGTTTTTTTCATAAGCAAATTTATTACAAAGAATTTTTTTGACATATTCTATTTGTTCCGTAATATGTCCAGTTGCTATAGGTTCTATATTGGGACGAAGTACATTTAAAATATTTAAGGATTCATGAAAATATATTGTATATTTTTGAACTATTTCCATGGGATCAAGACCTTCTATACGGGAACGTTTGATAATTTTATCTTCTTCTAATTCATTGTTTTCTGAAAATAAATGACCAATATCTGTTATGTTTCTTACATATTTTACTTGATATCCTAAATGTTTCAAGTACCTATAAACAATATCAAAAAAAATGAAAGTTCGACAATTTCCTAAATGAATATGATTGTATACTGTTGGTCCACAAACATACATTCCAACATGATTGGGATAAATAGGATAAAAAATATCTTTTTTCTTGGTTAAAGAATTATATATTTTTAAATTATTTTTTATAGTATTTTTACTATGATGATTCATATTTCTTATAATTCATTATAAGATTAATTAAAAAATTTTATAATTTAAAAAGGAATGATAGAAGATTAATGAAAATTAATTCTATTTTTTTTAAAAACGTATGTTTTCTAATGGAATAGGAAAATTCTTATGTTGATTTTTTTATGTAATCTTTATATATCGTTTTAAAACATTTATTTTTTCTTAGATATTTTTAAATATATTTGTTCCTATATAAATGGAGGATATTCCCTTTTCATTCTTTATTTATAGCACGAATCAATTCATTTTTGTTGTCGAATTTTTGATTTTTCTATAAATGAATCGTATTTTACTTTTATTTAAACTGTCTATGTGTTGAATTTATCAATCTTCCATCTCCATATTTTTTATATATATTACTATAATCCAAAATATTTCCATTGATTATCCAAGAAAAACGTGAAATTTTATTATTTATGAATTATCCGCATGATTGATTGAATCGTTGCAATACATAAAATTTTTCTTCATGATTAATAGATTTCATATGGATGATTATCGATTAACTATTTTATAAATATTTTTATAATCTGATAATAACATTTTTTCATGTTTTTCAGGTAAATTGATTCACTATATATTTTTTTTAAAAAACAAATAAATTAGGATCATAAATTATAGATGTTATGTTATTTGTAACAAATAAATCTATTCCTAAAGATTATTTAAAAAACATCTATTGAAAACAAAAATTTTAATATATTTTTTTATATAATGAACAATGTATGGAATAATTTTTATTTCTTTCATCACTTGATTAAGTTTATAGAAAACATAATAAATATTTATATGACATTAATTCTAAATTTAGAAACTTCTACTAAAAATTGTTCCGTGAGTATATCTAAATATGGAAAATGTATGGCATATATAGATGAATGCTCAATAGAATACTTACACATGGAAAAATTACACAATTTTATTGAATACATAATGAAATCCTTGAAAATATCATTTAAAGAATTGCAATCTATTTGTGTGAGTAAAGGTCCAGGATCCTATTCTTCTTTAAGGATTGGGTCATCTACTGCAAAAGGACTATGTATTTCATTAGGAATTCCTTTATTGTCTATCGATTCCTTAAAAGTCCTTATTCAAAATATTAATATAAAAAATGGGATGTTAATTCCAATGATCTATGCACGTCAACATTTGTTTTATACTGCATTATTTGATGGTGTAGGAAATCAACTGTCCAAAGTTGATATTCTAAATTTTGATAATCTTTTAAAAAAAATAGACGAAAGAAACAAAAATTATTTTATAGGGAACATTAATTTTCTTTCTTTTGAAAAAAAAGTTCTTACAAAGAAGAAAAAATATTTATCAAATGTTTATCCATCGGCAAAAAATATGTCATTTCTATCTTATCAAAAATTTTGTGAAAAAAAATTCGAGAATATTGATACATTTTCTCCGTTTTACTTGTAATTTGATAAGAAATAGTAATATAACATCATATATATATATTTTCCATTTTAATAAAAATGGGATACTTAATTTCTTATTAAAAAGGAATGGAAGATTTTAAATTGAACAACGTAATAAATATTAAAAATTTTTTTGATACTTTTATGATTCCAACATGGAATAAAATATTCTACATTATTTCTAATGATTTTTTTTTATTTTTTGTGGTAATTTTTGTCATATTTTTACATATGTTATTCTTTTTTGATAAAAAAAAAGAAAAAAGGTACAAGTCGATGACTTTTTTTTCTGTTTTTATACTATCCTTTCCTATATTACTATTCGTTTTTAATCATTTTTTTTATAAAAATTTTTTTGTTTCAAGTGTAGTTAACACCTCTTTTTTCATAAGCTTCATTTTATATGGATTGATTCGATTATCATATTTTATGAGAAGGGTATATGTAAAAACGCATAATCCCATTATTATTTTTATCACAAGTTTTATTTTTTTATCATTGTTAGGAACAGTTTTACTAAGATTACCATTTTCCACAGTAAAAAAAATCTCCTTTATCGATGCATTATTTACATCTACTAGTGCAGTATGCGTAACTGGATTAACGGTTCTAAATACGGAAAAAGATTTTACTTATATAGGAAAAGTAATTTTATTGATTTTAATAGAATTAGGTGGATTAGGAATTCTTACTATCACATCTTTTTTAAATTATTTTTTTCAAGATGGATTTTCTTTTAAAGAAGCAAAGTTTATTGGTAATTTTTTAAATGCACAAACAACAAATAATGTTTTACCATTTGCAGTAAAAGTGGTTCTTTTTTCTTTGTTAGTTGAAATAATCGGTGCTATTTTTATTTTTTTTTCTATTCAAAATGGACCTTTTCAATTTTTAAAATTCTTTGATTCTTTATTCTTTTCTGTATTTCATTCTGTTTCTGCTTTTTGTAATGGAGGATTTTCAACACTCAATCAAGGTCTTTATTCTTATTCTGTTAGATTTAATTATTTTTTACAAATTATTATTTCTATTTTATTAATTTTAGGTGGTCTTGGATTTCATATTCTATTTAATTTTTCCTTATATATTTGGTTAACATTGAAAAAATATTTTTATAAAATTTTTAAAGATGAACATATTAGAAATCCTGTACATATAGTGACTTTAAATACAAAAATTGTTGTATTTACTACTTTTTTACTTCTTTTGTTTGGAACAATTTTTTATTATTTTAGTGAATACGATACTTCTCTTAAAGAACATCCTTCTTTATTTGGTAGGATTGTCGTTTCATTTTTTTCTTCTGCTACATCTAGAACTGCAGGATTTCATGTATTAAACACAAAATTGTTTACTCCTTTAACAATCTCATTTACTATTTTTCTTATGTGGATAGGCGCTTCTCCAGCATCTACAGGTGGTGGGATTAAAACAAGTACTTTTGCATTGTCATTAATAAATGTATTTTTTTTATCTAAAGGGATAAATAGAATAGAAATAAAGAAAAGAGAAATTTCTTCAGAAACTATTCAACTATCTTTTGCTATTATTATTTTATCCTTAATGGTAATTTATATCAGTATTTTAACTATTATTTTTTTAGATCCCAAAAAAGATTTTTTATCCACTATTTTTGAAGTATGTTCAGCTTTTTCCACTGTTGGATTATCTTTAGGCATTACACCTCATTTATCAACTGGTAGTAAATTCGTTTTGATTTTTTTAATGTTATTAGGTCGAATAGGAATTTTTAACGTGATGATTAGTTTGTTAAAAAATAATAAGGGTCATTTTCATCATTATTATAAATTTCCTAAAGCAAACATTATTATTTAATTAATATATGAAAATTATAATCGTTGGTTTGGGGAATTTTGGAAGATCTTTAGCTCTTAATTTAACAGATAATGGGCATGAAGTATTTGGAATAGATCATAAAATGGAACAAGTTGATTTATTGAAAGATCATATATCAAACGTAATTTGTATGGATGCAAATAATGAATCAGCATACAAAGTTTTACCTATTCAACAAGCTGATTTAGGAATTGTTGCAATCGGAGAAAATGAAGGATCATCTATTGTCACTACTGCAATATTAAAAAAATATAAAAATTTAAGAATAGTAAGTCGATCTATTTCAAAGATCCATGATACTATATTAGAAGCCATGGGAATCAAGGATGTTATTCATCCAGAACAAGATGCAGCTTTCAGATTAACCAAACAAATTACTTTTAATTATGCATTAGATTATTTTAGAATAGATAATAATCATTCTATTGCGGAAGTATTTTCTCCATCATCTTTCGATGGGAAAACTGTTAAGAGTTTAAAGTTAACACAAAAATATTCCGTATCGTTAGTAACCATTTTAAGGGATATCAAAAATTATTTTTTTCATAAGAAAAATTCTAAAAGAAGGGTAATTGGATTAGTAACGGGAGATACTGTATTAAAATCAGGAGATATTTTGACACTTTTTGGTTCTAATAATTCTATTCTTCATTTCGTAAAGGATCAAGCGTAAAAATATCGATTTTGTTATTATATATGAGGATTTTTATAATGTTTACTTTCTTGAAAAAAGGGGTTTCCTGTATGTTGTAAATTTTTTTTGTTTATGTTGTTTAATAAAGTATATAAAAAAATTCCACCTACTATTAATAGAACACTGATTTCGCATATTCCAAATTTTTCTGATAGATTATGTATATCAGGATATATCATATTATATGTATCAGCATAATGTCCGATCAGAATAATAATAGAAACAATAAAAACGATAGATGGATTAGTTTTATTTTTTGTATTCATTAACAATAAAAAAGGAATTAAAAAATTTGGAATTAAAATCCAAAAATGAATAGAATGATATAATGATTCTCTCCTTATAAAATAAGAAATTTCTTCTGGTATATTTCCATACCAGTAAAGTAAAAATTGACAAAACCAAAAATAACTCCATAATAAACTGCTAGAAAACAAATATTTACTTAAATCATGTAAATGATTTTTATTAAAAAAAGAGAAACAACCTTTTTTCTTAAGAAAAAGAGATATAATTGTAATCATTCCAATTCCATTTGTTAACATTCCACTTAATACATACCATCCAAATAAACTACTCATCCAATATGGATTGATAGACATAATCCAATCCCATGAGATAAATGTAGAAGAAATTAAAAAGAAGATAAGAAAGATAACGGATTTTTTATACAATGCATTGTAATTTTTTATTGTTTTTTTTATATTAAGATTATTGGAATATTTTTTAAATAGGAATTCAAAAAAACTATATCCTAACATATAAATTAGGTTTCTTATAATAAAAAAAGGAATATTTAAAAATAATTTTTTCTTTGCAATCAGAGGATCATAATCTAATGATTTAGGATTGTATAGATTCGGATTCATCCAATAAAATATAGAAGGAACGATTCCTAAAGAATTTAGGCAAATCATGAAAAATATAAAGGTAAATCCATAAGGAATAAATGATGATATTTCTTCCATGATTGGATACATAATGACGGACCATCCTGATTTTGATACATGTTGTATACATAAGAAAACAAGCGATCCAATGGAAATAGAAGTAAAATATAATCCCGTTGTATAGAATGATATGAATATATTATTCTTGAATAGGAACAAATCATTTCTTTTTATTAATAATTTGCGAAATACATAATATAATAATAGAATAGATCCAAAAATAATTATTGAATAAATAATTTTTTTTTCTTTTTTTGAAAAATAATACATTTTATTTATTTTTTGAATGAAGAAATCACATATTCAGAAACTTTCCATCTATCGATTTTGTTGAGTTGAGAAGAGTAGGATCCCATACTATTTTTTCCAAATGTAATAACATAATATACACTACCCACAGTAATGTCTCTTTCTTTATAACTAGGTACTCCTAAAATTTTTTCATTTTTTACTAAAATTCCCTGTCCATCTCCTTCATTTCCATGACATATGGCACAATTTATTTGATATAATATTTTCCCATCTTTCATTATTTGATCCTTTTTTATAATATTCATAATCGGTGATCTATGAATTTTTTTTGAATAATCAAATCCATTATATTCTACATCATAAGATATATTTTCATAAAAATCTTTTCTAGGTATAGAATTTTTTGCTGGTAATAACGAAGAAGTTTGATTTTTATTAAAAATAGGAATATTAATTTTTTTGTATTTTTTATTATAAGAAAAATACGGATCCGAATACGGTTCATATGCATCTGAATAGTACATATCTGGCATATATACTCTATTTGGATATCTTTTTGGACTCTTATTACAAGAAGTCATAAAAAAAATCATAAAAAATATTATAATAATTTGAAAAATATCTTTCATAAATTATGATTTTTTAAATTTTATTTCTTTTGCTCCATGATTGTTTAATAAAAAAATTAAATCCTTTATATTATTTTTTTTGCAATTAATTTCAATAAGGAACATATTATCTGTAGTTCTTATATCTGGATTTTTTGCAGATGCTCCAGGAAACAATTGACATTGAAATAAATATGTAATACACATAAGATGTGCAGAAAAAAATATGGATAATTCAAATATTACCGGAATAAAAGAAGGAAAATTTTTGATCCATGAATAAGAAAGTTTTCCTCCAATGTTTTGTGGCCAGTCAAAGATCATAGTATACCATACTAATAAATTGGAAATGAAAAATCCAAAAACTCCATATAAAAAAGAAAAAAAAGACAATTGATTCTTTTCCAAATCTAATAATTTTCCAATATTATGAATTGGATAAGGAGAATAAATTTCACGTATTATATTTTTACCTTTTTTTTTTGTTAAAATATTAACAGATTTTAATAATTCACTTTCATTATCATATCTTACGTATAAAATATTATTGCTCATGCTTATCAGATATTTTTATTATTGTCTTTAATTCGGATTGAGAAATCACTGGGAACACTCTTATATAAATCAAATAGAGAATAAAAAATAATCCAATAGTTCCTATAAAAATTCCAACATCTACAAAAGAAGGAACAAATCCTGTCCAAGATGAAGGAAGATAATCATGGCTTAAATTCAATACAATAATATCAAATCTTTCAAACCACATTCCAATATTGATCATGATAGCTATCATATAAGACCAAAAAAAACTTCTTCTTATGGACTTAATCCATAAAAATTGGGGGATAACTACATTACAAATAATTAATGCCCAAAAAGCCCACCAAAATGGTCCCTTAGCAGCTTGTTCAGAAAAATAAATATATTTTTCAAAAATACTTCCTGAATACCAAGCTAATATGTATTCATATAAATAAGCTAATACAACAATTCCTCCTGTAAAAAGGATGATAAGATTCATATATTCAATATGGTTTCTTGTAATATAGTCTTCTAAAGAAAGTACTTTTCTCGCTACTCCTAATAAAGTTTGTACCATAGCGAATCCAGAAAAAATAGCACCTGCTACAAAATAAGGAGGAAATATTGTACTATGCCATCCTTTTATTACGGAAGTAGAAAAATCAAAAGAAACGATTGTATGTACAGAAAAGACTAATGGGGTACATAATCCAGCCAATATCAAAGATATTTCTTCAAATCTTTGCCATTCTCTGGAACTCCCCCCCCATCCAAAACTTAAAATACTATATATTTTTTTTTGAAATGGATTTTTAACTCGATCTCGTATCATAGCAAAATCTGGTATTAAACCTACAAACCAAAATACAGTAGAAACAGAAAAATATGTACTAATGGCAAAAACATCCCATAATAAAGGAGAATTAAAATTAGGCCATAAACTACCAAATTGATTAGGTAATGGAAGTACCCAATGAGCATTCCATGGTCTTCCCATATGAATAATAGGAAATAATCCTGCTTGTATAACAGCAAAAATAGTCATAGCTTCAGCAGAACGATTAATAGATAATCTCCATTTTTGACGAAATAGTAACAAAACCGCAGATATTAATGTTCCAGCATGTCCAATTCCAACCCACCAAACAAAATTTGTAATATCCCATGCCCAATTAACAGTTCTATTTAATCCCCATACGCCTATTCCTGTTCCAATTGTATACATGATACATCCTAATCCCCATAAAAAAGCCAAAACAGATATGAAAAATGAAATCCACCATAATTTTCCTGCTTTGTGTTCTATAGGATATAATATATCATCACTAACATTTTTTAGTGTTTTTTTTTTTAAAATTAAAGGTTCTCTGATTGGAGATTCATATTGATGTGACATATATTCTTTAATTCATCTATTCATCGTTATTTCTTACTTTTATTAAATAAGAAACGTTAGGTTTAATTCCAAGAAAATCAAGAAGTTTATAAGATCTTTTATCGTTAATTTTTCCGTATATTTCACTACTCTTATCGTTGATATCTCCGAAAGTTATTGCTTTAGTTGGGCATGAAATACTACAAGCCGTTTCAAATTCATGATCTTCTACTTTTCTATTTTCTTTTTTAGCATTTACTATTGTATATTGAGTTCTTTGTATACATAAAGAACATTTTTCCATAACTCCTCGAGTTCTAATTACTACATCAGGATTCAAAACCATTTTTCCTAAAGAATTATTCATATTAAAATCAAACTTTTTATTATTCGAATAATTAAACCAATTGAACCGTCTTACTTTATATGGACAATTATTAGCACAATATCGAGTTCCAATACATCGATTATAAGTCATCATATTTTGACCTTGTTTTGAATGTGAAGTTGCACCAACTGGACAAACAGTTTCACAAGGAGCATATTCACAATGTTGACACATTATAGGTTGAAAAGATACTTTTGGATTTCTATAAAATGAATCTATTTCTTTTAAATTTTTCTTTTTATTATGATTAACTGAATAATATCTATCGACACGTACCCAATGCATGTCTCTAGATTTTGTAATTTCTTCTTTTCCTACGATCGGAACATTATTTTCCGAATGACAAGAAATGATACAAGATCCACATCCAATACATGCATTTAAATCTATGGAAAGATTAAAATGATGTCCTGTTTTCTTTTCTTTTTTTTCTCCCCAAATAGAGAGTTTCTTTAGTTCATTTAATAAATCTTGATGTTCTTCATTTTCATTGCAAATTTCTTTACGATTTGTTAAGAAATGTTTTAAATTTACTTCTTTAACAATATTTCTTCCTATCAAATCATTTTGTAATTGAATACATGAAAATTGATATTCCTTTTTTGTTTTTTCTATTTCTATATTTTTCTGTACAATACAGAAATTTTCATATATTTTATATGCATTGAATCCCGAACATACATGAGATAACTTTCCTATTTTTTGTCCATATCCAAATGCTAATCCAATACATCCTTCTGCTTGACCAGGTTGAATAAGAACTGGAATATTTCTAAAAATTAATTTTCTGTCTAAAAATAAATTTACACAATTTCCATGTAAGGACCCATCTGTCGTTTGCCAATTTTTTATGTTTTTTCTTTTAGCATCGAAAAACGATATGGTTAAATAATTTTCCCATGTTGTACGAGTAATAGGATCTGGTAATTCCTGTAGCCAAGGATTATTCCATTGATATCCATCTCCCATACTTATTTTTGTATATAATTTTAATTCAAATGCATTATTATTTTTATTGTTTTTCTTATGTAAGATATATTGCTGATTGTTGTTCTTTTTATCTTTTTTATTATCCTTTTTTTTTGATTTATTTTTTAATAAAAATCCATAAAATAAAGCTTGGTTAAAAGAAGAAACATTAGAATTAGGAATTATATATTTTGTCCAATTTTTTTTAAGATATTCATAATAGTTTTTTATATTCATTTTTCCCCAAATAATCAATGAATCTTGCATTTGTCGAGTATCAAAAATTTGTTGAATAGCGGGTTGCATTAATGTATAGTAATTTGATGAAGGATGTGTGTCACCCCATGATTCTAACCAATGTGGAATAGGTGCAATGATCTTACTGTATTGATTTGTTTCATTTTTTGTTATAGAAAAAGATACGTTCAGAGGTATATTTTTTAAATATTTTTTAATATCCATGGATAAGGGTAAGCTATAGACAGGATTTATATCATTCAAAAAAATTCCTCCAATTTTTCCTTCTTTTAAACTATTTATAAATTCTTTACATTCTAAATCATTACTCTCTTTTAAAAAAATAAAATTATCATGTTTTAAAGAATTGCTATTAATTTTTTTATTAATTAGAAAAGAAATTTCGTATGATTCTTGATCCCCATCGGCAAAAATTACACTTTTTGATTTTTTTTCTTTAATAAGAGATAGAATTTTATTAACTTCTTGATCTTCAGTATTTACATTAAAAAAAATAGAATTATACAACTCTATTAACATTTTTTTTATATATGAAGGTTTTTTAACAATTCGTATGTCTGAATTAGCTCCCGTAATTGTCATATTACTTTCGATTTGAATGTGTCGAATCATTGATTTTTCTGGAGTTTTATTTTTGACATAATTTTTTCCCATATTTTCTGGACTCCAGTCTCCTAAAAAATCCGCATCGAATGAAATTATCAATTCAATGTCTTGTAAATCAAAACTAGGAAAAGCACGAATATCAAAAACCTTCTTTGATGCATCTAATGCATTAGAATATGAAATTGAGTCATATACAATCCATTTTGAATATGGATAAACTTTCTGAAAATCTTTAAATAATTTTTTTGTTGTAAAACTTGGCAATGAATGAGAAAGAAAAACAATCTCTTTTTTTCTTTTGTTAAGAATATTTAATTGTTTAATAATATAATTATCAACTTTTTTCCAATTAGTTTTTTTTCCGTTAATGTAAGGATGCTTGAATTTTTCTTCATTATAAAGAAGTAATAATGATGATTGAATTCTCGCTGAAGTTGTATTCCAATTTTTGGAAAGAAGATTAGGTTCTATTTTTATGGGTCTTCCCTCTCTTGTTTTTACTAAAACAGAGCTCATATCAAAAGCATCCATCATAGTAGAGGCATAGTATGTAGGAACTCCTGGAGTAATTTCTTCTGGTTTCACAATGTAAGGAATAGACTTGATAACGGGCCCTTTACAAGAAGATAAAGTAACTGAAGCTGTACTATATCCAATCCATTTTAGGAAGTCTCTTCTTGAACTTTCAACATTTAATAATGTTTTTATTGATTCATTAATATTTTCTTTTTTTTTAATCATAATACTAATTAATTTTAGTAATGGCATTTAGCACATTCTTTTCCTCCAATCTTATCTATTGTAATTTTCTCTTTTCTTTTAAATGGACGATTTTTTAAAAAATATTCTTTATAATATTTACTATTTTTATTAATCTCGGTATTTTTATGACAAGAAATACACCATTCCATCGTAAAATCTCCAGACATTTTTACTTGATCCATGTTTTGTACTTCTCCATGGCAAGCATTACAGATGATTTCCGTTTTTTTAAATTCTCGAATTGTTTTGTTTCCATTTATAATATGCTGAGAATGATTAAAATAAACAAAATCAGGCATATTATGAATTTTTATCCATTTAATAGGATGACTTTTTCTTGAATATGTTCTTTTTTCTGGATTCCATCCAGATGCATAGTATATTTTTTTTATTTCTTCATTATATTCTTCTCTACTTTTTCCTTTTTCTATATAATTTCCTTGATATTCATTAATAGTCATATGACAATTCATACAAACATTAACAGAAGGAATTCCAGAAACTTTTCCATATTTTGCAGAGGAATGACAATATTGACAATCTATTTTGTTAATTCCAGAATGAATTTTATGAGAAAAATAAATGGGTTGTTCCGGTTGATATTCATTATTGACATCTATTTTCATCAAAAAATACCAAAAGATATAAATATTTATTAATAAAATAATTCCTAAAAAAGAAGAAATAAGATACCATGTATATTTATTTTTTGTTAAAAATTTTTTATAAAACCAATGAGACAAAAAATCCCATTTTTTAAATGAAGGAATATATTTTTTATTGTTAATGAGGTATATTAATACTTGTATTCTATAAAAAGTCCAAAGAAGAAAAATAAATAAAATTCCTATAAAAAAAAGAATAAGTTTTATTAAAAATTTTTTTTCTTCTTTTATTTCATCATCATTAATAATTTCTTCTTTATTTATTGTTTTTTGTATTTTTTTTGGGGGATTTTTTATAAATGATAAGATATCATCTATCTCTTGATCAGAAAATTGAGGAAATGCATTCATTTCTATATTTCCATATTCCTTGTATATTGCTAATGCATCTTTATCTCCACTTTTTCTTAACGATTTATTATCTTTTATCCATTTATGCAACCATTCTTTACTTCTTTTTTCAGTCACTTTAGATAAAGCAGGACCAATCATTTTTTTCTCTAAATCAATGGAATGACATGATGTACAATTCTTTTTGAATAGGGATTTTCCATTTTCTGAATTACCAGATATATTCTCAGTTTTTATTGATGTTAATACAGTGATCAAAAAATGAAAAAGAAAGAAAAGTAAAGAAAGTTTTTTCATACGCATATATCATGTTCATAATTATTTCACAAAATAAAAGAAAAAAATATCATTTATTATGAAAAAAATTTGTAAATTTTTTATCATAATTAGTATTAAATTTATTTTGTTAATGAATAGAACATTTTTTTTCATTAGATCCAATCATTTAAATACCAAATAATTTTGAGAAAGATTAATTTTATAGAAGAGAATTTGTCCAATGGATTACATGTCATTTACCATCAAGAACATACTCAACCTATAATATCAGTTTCAGTATTATATCATGTAGGTAGCAAAGATGAACCAGTTAATAAAACCGGACTTGCTCATTTTTTTGAACATCTTATGTTCGAAGGATCAAAAAACCTGAAACAAGGAGAATATTTTAAATATATTGCTTCTAATGGAGGGTACAATAATGCATATACAAACCATGACGAAACTTGTTATTATGGAACTCTTCCATCCAGTAAATTACCATTAATTTTATGGTTAGAATCGGAAAGAATGTTTTATTCAAATGTTGATAAAAAATGTCTTGATATTCAAAAAAAAATCGTGAAAGAGGAGAAAAAAAGTAGAACTGAAAATCACCCATATGTAGAATCAATGACTGAAATTATTCCTTCTTTATTATTTCAAACACATCCTTACAAATATCCTATTATTGGATTATCTAAAGATTTAGATGATATAAAAGAAGAAGATTATAACGAATTTTATCATAAATATTATATTCCAAATAATGCGATATTATCAATTAGTGGGGATTTTAATCTTCTTGAAGCAAAAAATCTTGTAAAAAAATATTTTTTATCTTCTTCAGAAAAAAAGAATAAAAAATTGGAAAAAAGAAAAATTTTTGTAGAAAAACCAATAGAAAAAGAAATTTTCTATCAGTTTATCGATAAAAATTCTAAAATTCCTGCTGTATTTTTTTCCTATCGATTTCCTAATGTGACAAGTAAAGATGCATATATTATGAGAATAATAGATGATATTTTTTCTTCAGGAAAATCTTCTCCTTTTAAAAAAAGTATTGTTAATGTAAAGCAAGTTGCAGCTTATGCAGGATCCTTTTTAGAATCCATGGAAGATTATGGCTTATTTGTCCTTTATGCAATTTTAAATACTGGGGTACATTTAGAAAATTTATGTGAAGCGATGGATGAAGAAATTGATTTATTTAAAGAACAGGGAATAACGAGCTATGAATTAACAAAACAACAAAATTTGTTTGAGAAGTATTTTACTTTCGAAAATTATTATATAGGAGGAATTTCTTCTAACTTGAATTATTATGCAACATACTATAAAAATGCAAATTTAATTAATGAAGAAATCGATACGTATCGAAAAGTTTCTCAAAAAGAAATTCAAGAAGTTGCGAATAAATATCTGAATAAAAACAATAGAGTTCGTTTATATAATCTTCCAGAAGATTATTAGTTTTTTTTTATATTATTTTTAATTATTTCATTATGTATTGTCAAAATTTCGATATACCTCCAAAACCATTAAAAAGAAAAATTTCTCCGAAAATAGAAGATCCTTTTTTCTTTGAAATGGAAAATGGATTAAGAGTAGTTTTAGTAGAAAATCATAGAATTCCAATTGTTCGAATAGGAATGTCTCTAGATACGGAACCTGTACAAGAAGGTAATAAAGCTGGTTTACAAGCAGTTTTTGGAAAAATGTTACTTGCAGGTACAAAAAAATATAAAAAAGAAGAGTTAGAGAATTTATTAGATTATATGGGAGTCACTGTCTATACATCTTTTAAAGATATAGAATTGACTACTATGAAGAGATATCTCAAAAAATCTATGGAATTAATGCATGAGATTGTAATGCATTCTAGATTAGACAATCAAGAAGAATTGAAAAGGATTGTCAATCAAAAAATCATTACTATTAAAATTTCAGAAAAGGATCCCAGTGAGATTTTAGAAAAAGTTAAAAACATTATTTTTTTCGGTAGAAAACATCCTTATGGAGAATATGAAAGTTCTAAAAGCCTTCGAAGAATCACCATTAAAGATATACAAGATTTATACAATGAATATTACGCACCAAATAAATTTTATCTCCATTTTGTAGGAGATATTTCCAAAGAAGAAGTAAAAGATTTTTGCGACATATATTTTTCTGATTGGAAAGAAAAACCATTTGATGATACAAATGATGAAAAAGAGGATTTATTATTAAGTAAAAAACATTTTATTCCACGTGGAATAGAAATAGATTTAATTGATCTTCCTTATTTAACACAATCTCATATATGTATTGGAAATCCTATTTTTTTAAGGAAAGAAGATCCATTGTATATTCCTTCTATATTATCAAATGGTATTCTTGGTAGTGGTCCACAAAGTAGATTATTTTTGAATATCAGAGAGAAAAAAGCATATACTTATGGAATTTCTTCGACTCTAATGGCAGACGAATATATTGGTTTTTTTTCTATAGATACACAGGTAAAAAACAAAAAAACAGGAAATACAATTAAGGAGATATTAAATGAAATAAATCAAATTGTAAACCATGGAATAAATCTTGAAGAATTAGAAATTAAAAAACAGGAAATGATTGGACAATTCATTCTAAGTTTAGAAGATTTATATAAAACTTGTGATTGTTTTATTTCTGAATCGAAAGAAGAAGCTCCAATGGAATTTCATAAAAATTATATAAAAAATATTAATGCAGTAACTTTTGATGAAGTTAATGAATCATGTAGGAAATTTTTCCATATGGAAAATGAAAGGATTTTGGTTGTAGGAAATGGAAAGGAGATATTTTCTTCTCTAAATGAATTAGGATATCCTATTCGTTTTTTTGATAGAAATGGATTTTTAACAGATAAAAAATTCTAATGGTTAATTCTGAAAAATGTCATATTGAAAATAAAATTATTTCTGAATTAAAAAACATTTATGATCCGGAAATTCCAGTAGATATCTATGAATTGGGACTGATTTATGATATAAAAATTAATGAAAAAAATTGTGTAAAAATAGTAATGACGTTAACTACTCCTAATTGTCCAGTTATAGAAAGTTTACCTTTAGAAGTAAAAAAAAGAATTAAAAATATAAAAAATGTAGAACAGGTAGATGTTATTTTAACATTTGATCCTCCATGGAGTAGAGAGTTTATGAGTGAAGAAGCTCGTTTAGAATTAGGATTGTTATAAGATATAAAATATAATTATTAATAAAATAGATGAGTATTTTTAGTTTATTATTTTATGGAACGTTATCGTTTTTTGTTTTTTCTTTATTTTCTAATTTTTTCTTTATAGTTCATCAGGAAACAGCAATAATTGTTGAAAGAATGGGAAAATATCATAGTATTAGAAAATCTGGGTTAAATTTTAAAATTCCATTTATAGATCATTTGAAAGGAAAGTTAACTTTGAAAATTCAACAGTTAGATGTATTAGTGGATACAAAAACAAAAGATAATGTTTTTGTAAAAGTAAAAGTTTCTGTACAGTATCGAGTTCTTCCAAATAAAGTTTATGATGCTTTTTATAGATTAGATCATCCTAACAATCAAATTAAATCATACATTTTTGATGTGGTAAGAGCAGAAGTTCCAAAAATGCGATTAGATGATCTTTTCGAAAGAAAGGATCATATTGCACTTGTTGTAAAAAGTGAATTAAAAGATGCAATGTTGAATTATGGATATTCTATTATTAATGCTTTAGTTACAGATTTAGATCCCGATGAACAAGTAAAAAAAGCTATGAATCGAATTAATACGGCTGAAAGAGAAAAAGTAGCGGCCGAATATAAAGCAGAAGCTGATAAAATACAAATAATTATGAAAGCTAAAGCAGAAGCAGAAAGTATTAGGTTACGAGGAAAAGGTACAGCTGATCAAAGAAAAGAAATAGCTAAAGGTACTTTAGAATCAATTAAAATATTAAATAATGTAGGATTGAATTTAAAAGAAGCTTCATCTTTAATTATTGTTACTCAACATTATGATACTCTACAGGCTATTGGAGATCATGGAAATACAAGTGTTGTATTGATACCTAATCATCCTACATCATCTAAAGAGATGTTAAATGATATGATTACATCTTTTCATTTATCCAATAAAATTGGATCATCTATAAAAAAATCTAAAAATAAAAAAACAAATTAAAATTATCATGGAAATAATAGGAAGGATAAAAAAAATATTTAATATACAAAAGTTTGAAAGTGGATTTAAAAAAAGAGAAGTAGTGATTACTACTGAGGAACCTTATCCACAAGATATTATTATAGAATTTGTTCAGGAAAAAATTGAATTATTAGAAAATATAAAACCAAAAGATAAAGTTAAAATATTTATAAATATACGTGGAAGAGAATGGACTAATCCCGAAGGAGTTATAAAGTATTTTAATTCTATACAAGGTTGGAAAATTGAAGAATTTTCTGAAAATAAGAAAAATTCCTCAATTTCTTCTTCTTTATCTTCTGAAGATTTCGACGATCTTCCATTTTAAAATATTTTACAATAAATTGTATTTTTTTAATTTATTATATATAATATCTTTTTCTATATTCCAATTTCTACTTGGAGAATATTCTCTTCCATATGAAATTAATTGTAAATGTAATTTTTTCCAATGTTTTTCTTTAAACAATTTTTTTGCATCTTTTTCCGTTTGTTTAAAGCTTCTTCCATGACTTAATTTCCATCTTTTCATAAGTCTTTTGATATGAGTATCTATAGGAAATACTGAATAATTACGATTCATATAAGACAAAAATACTGATGCAGTTTTTTGACCAACTCCCGGTAGTTTTTTTAACAAACAAATATTTTTTGGTATAACTCCTTTATATTTTTTGATTAAATCATTGGATAGTTTATGTATATAATGAGATTTTTTTTTATATAATCCTATCTCTTTAATATTATTTTCTATTTCATTTATTGATAAACCTATTAATTCTTTAGGAGAAGAAAATTTTTTAAAAAAAATTTTTGTTATTTCATTTACTTTTTGTTCTTTACTTTTTGCAGTTAGTATAATAGCTATTAATAAAGTATATTCGTTTATAAAATATAAATTATTGGATGGATTAGGATATAAATCATCTAGTATATTTTCAATGATGTTGATTTTTTTCTTTATTTTCAATGAAAACTTGAATTTCATTTCTCTTATAATTTTTGATAAATAAAGTAATCTTATCTCCTTTTTTTAATTTTCCATTAATAATATTTTCTGATATAGGATCTTTTATAAATTTTTCTATAGTCCTTTTTAAAAAACGTACTCCATATTCTTTATGAAATCCTTTTCTTTTAATTAATTTTCTTACTTCTCTTGAAATTACAAGATGGTAACCTATACTAAAAACATGAGATATAACTTTTCTTATTTCTATAGAAGTTATATCTGATATATTTTTTTTACTTAAAGAATTAAAAACAATAATGTCATCAATTCTATTGATAAATTCAGATGAAAAATTTTTTATAATAGATTTTTTTAATACATCTTTTATATATTTTTTATGGTATTGATTTTTTTGAATGATAGGAAATCCTATTTCGCTTGGAAATTCTTTTATTTTTTGAGTTCCCGAATTTGATGTAAAAATGATTACTGTATTTTTAAAATCAATCTTTCTTCCAAAATTATCTGTTATACATCCATAATCTAATATTTGTAATAAAATATTATATACATCATGATGAGCCTTTTCAATTTCATCTAATAATATAACAGAATATGGATTTCTTCGAATAATTTCTGTTAATTGTCCACCTTCTTCATATCCTACATAACCTGGAGGTGCACCAATTAATCTAGAAACGGAAAATTTTTCCATATATTCACTCATGTCTATTCTTATCAATGAATCTTCTAAATCAAATAATTCTTTAGCAAAAATTTTAGCCAAATAAGTTTTTCCAACTCCCGTTGGACCTAAAAAAATAAAGGAACCTATAGGAGTATTTTGATTTTTCAGTCCAGTTCTATTCTTCTGTATGGATCTAACTATTTTTTCTACAGCTGCATCTTGTCCAATAATTTGTTTTTTTAAAACATTAATCAAATTATTTAATTTTCTCATTTCTTTTCCAGCGATTTTTTGTACTGGAATTCCACTCATCATAGAAACAACTTCTTCAACATTTTCTTTATGTACAATTTCTTTATTTTTTCTTGAATATTTTTTCCATTCTTCCTGTACTTCAATTAATTTTTTTTCTATATTTTTTTCTATATCACGTAAACGTGCAGCTTTTTCATATTTTTGATTTTTTACAGCTATCGATTTTTTTTTTCGAATATTCTCTAATTCTTTTTCTAAGAAAATGATTTCTTTAGGAACTTTGATATTCTTAATATGAACACGTGATCCAGTTTCATCTAAAGCATCAATTGCTTTATCCGGAAGAAAACGATCAATCATGTATCTTACGGTAAGTTTTACACAAGACATGATTGCTTCATCCGTATAAATTACATTATGGTGACTTTCATATTTTCCTTTAATTTTTTTTAAAATTTCAATAGTTTCTTTTTCAGAAGAAGGATGTACTATAATTTTCTGGAATCTTCTTTCTAAAGCACCGTCTTTTTCTATATATTGTCTGTATTCATTAAGAGTGGTCGCTCCTATACATTGAATATTTCCCATTGTTAATGCAGGTTTAAATATGTTTGATGCATCTAAAGATCCAATACTACCTCCAGCCCCAATTATAGTATGAATTTCATCAATAAAAAGAATTAATTCAGAACTTTTTTCTGATTCCTTAATAATGTCTCTCATTCTTTCTTCAAATTGTCCTCTATATTTCGTCCCTGCAACTAGACTTGCCAAGTCTAATACGATAACTTGTTTATTATATAAAACTCTTGATACTTTTTTTTGTACAATACGTAATGCTAAACCCTCGATTATAGCAGACTTACCGACACCGGGTTCACCTATTAATAAAGGATTATTTTTTTTTCTTCTGCTTAGAATCTGAGAAATACGTTCAACTTCCATATCTCTTCCTACGATAGGATCCAATGTTCCTTCAATCGCCATGGAATTTAAATTTTTTCCAAAATTATCTAATACAGGTGTTTTACTTTTTCTAGAATGTGGTTTATAATAACCATCATATCCTGTATTATTTTTTTCAGATTCATATTCATAAGATGAAGATTTTTCATCATCATTTTCATTTGAGTCCGAACAAGAATAAGGTCTTTTTTCATTTAAAAAAAATGATAATTTTTCAATTTCAATCATTTGTAAGAAAAATTAATTAATCAAAGGAACGATTTTTAGAACTCATTTTTTAGATGAATCGTTAAAAAATGAGTTCTAAATATATCTTATTTTTTATAAGATAGAAACATTTAAATAATCTTTAAAAAAAGATTTTCTAATTATTTTAATATAACGAAAGAAATTCTTATTATTTAATAATTTTTTAAAATTTTCACATTTTTTGAAATAATAAGAATATCTTTTTTTGAAAATTATTTTTATATTATTTATTAAAATAATGAACAAATATTTTCATTACTATAAATACTATTTTTTTAAAAAAATCAATATTATATAGAATGATGAAAACAAACATCAAAAATATTTTTATGTAAGAAAAAAATAAAATATGTTTTTTATAAATTTTCATTTAAAAAGATGAATATTTTTTAAAATATATTATAATTCGTTGATGAAAAAAATTATTGGAATTTTTATGGTTTTTTTAACGTATTAATATATTATTATCTATTTATCTTCATATCAAGATTTATTTATGAATTTCATTTTGTAATAAAAAAAATCATAAGGATCAATGAATATTCTTTTCAATAATTACTATGAAATAAAAGAAAAATTTTTAAAATTCAAAAATTTGATAGATAATATCGTGTGTTATCTTCAATGAATAGGATAAGGACGATATGATGTCTTTCTTTTTTTTTATAAAACTTTGCAAAGTTTTATTATTGATCATTTTGAACATATACATTTCACAAAGAATAGATACATTTAAATTTTTTGATTTAATAGAAGATGTTTAATCATCTTTTTGTTCTATCATAATTTCTTTTATTTTATTTGCTGACTCTTCTAACGAATTTGTATAATAAATAGATAATGAACTATTCTCTAGAATTTTTTTTGCTTTATTTTCGTTTGTTCCTTTTAATCGTACGATTAATGGCATTTTATTTCGAAAAAAATATTTCTTTATATTTTTTTGATATGAACTGATAATACCTAAAGCAACTGTATCACATCGTACAATTCCTCCAAATATATTAATTAAAATAGCTTTTATTGATTTTTCTTGCAAAAGAATAGAAAAAGCTTGTTCTACACGTATTTTATCAGCTGATCCACCGATATCTAAAAAGTTAGCTGGTAATCCTCCACAGGATTTAATCATATCCATAGTAGCCATAGCTAATCCTGCACCATTTACCATACATCCTATATTCCCTTCTAATCTTAAAAAATTAAAAGGAATGTTTTCATATGTATCATCATCTTCTTTATTATTATATAGAAAATTATAATATTTTTTTTTGTAACGAAATACAGCATTATCATCTAGGATACATTTTACATCTAATGGAATAATTTTATTATTCAAAGTTTTTATCAAAGGATTTATTTCTAATAATAAAGCATCACTACAACAATAAGCTTTATAAAATAATTTCATAAAAATTTGAAAATTTTTTAATGATTCATTATTATTAATGATTCCTAGATTATACCCTATTTTTCTAATTTGGAACATTTGCAAACCTATCAATGGATCAATTGATTCTTGATAAGTTTTCTTATCATTGGATGATGATTCAATATTGATTCCTCCTTTTTTAGAATATAAAATGATATTTTTTTCTTTTTCTCGATTTACTAGAATTGATAAGTAATGTTCCTTAGGATAACTAGGTTCTGATATATATATGTCTTCCGATAATAAAATTTTCTTTACTAAAAATCCTTTTTTATTCGTTTGATGAGTTTTTAAAAATTTACCTAACATATTTTTAGATTCTTTATAGACATCATCTAATGTTTGTACCTTTTTTATTCCTCCTGCTTTTCCACGTCCTCCTGCATGAATTTGAGCTTTAATAACAAAAGATTTTTTTTTCGTCTTTTTGAATATAATTTCAGCAATTTTTACAGCTTCTTCTGGAGAAGAAGCTACCATTCCAAATGGAACATGAATAGAAAAGTATTTTAATAATTCTCTACCTTGATATTCATATAAATTCATCGAGTTTACTTTGTAAATAAAAGTAAATTTAAAATTTTTAAAAATAAAAATCGTTAATTTGAATGATATTTTTTTATAATATTATTATAATAATTTTTTTTAAAAAATATTATACTTTATCAAGTATTATGTATTATTAAAAATAATAGTAAATATGAAAAAAAATAGCAAACTACTTCTGTAGAAAAAATGCATGGAAATATGTTTATCCTCATTTATTCATAAAGAATTAAAAAATATACAATTAAAATGATTTTTAAAGAGAATTGTTCAATTAAACATCTAATAAAAAAGCCATACGTGGAAAATTTTAAATCATCTCCTATTTTTCTAATGATTCACGGATATGGAAGTAATGAAAAAGATTTATTTTTTCTTCTTGAAAAAGATCTACCAAAGAATTTTTTTGTGATTAGTTTGCAAGGAATTTATACGAAAGAATTTGATAAATATTATTGGTATGATATAGATTTTTCTTATGGTAAAAAGATTTTTGATGTAGTACAAATGAAAAATACAATCAAAAAAATATCAAATTTTTTAGATAAAGTCACAAAAAAATATCAATGTAATAATGTATGGTTATGTGGGTTCAGTCAAGGAGCAATTTTAAGTTATGCCATTGCTTTAAGTCATCCACAGAGAATAAGAAAAGTAATAGCTTTAAGTGGAAATATTGAAACTGGAGTATTGCATTCTAATGATAGAAATCAACATGATTATCAATATTCAAGAATAGAATTTTTTATTTCTCATGGAAAATATGATACAATTATTCCTCTTAATTTAGCTAGAGATAGCATAGAATTTCTTAAAGAAAAAAAAATATCAAAATCCTCTTTATATTATAAAGAATATGAATCTGGACATACATTAGATGATTTAAATTATAAAGATCTCATAAATTGGATAAAAAAAAAATGTATTTAAAAAATGAAAAAAAATACGAAAATAATATCTTTCCTATTTATATTTTTGATATCTACTTTTTTCTTTTTTAAAGAAAAATATATTATAGGATTGTTTTTTATCCTATTAAGTTTTATTCCTATTTTCTTCATTTTTAGAAATGAATTTCTTATTTTATCTCTTTTCAAAATAATAAGAAAAGATTTTAATGGATTAGAAAAATATTTAAAATGTATTAAAGATCCTGAATCACAATTAACAAAAGAACAAATATCTTATTATTATTTTTTAAATGGAATCCTATATTCAAATAAAAACTTATTGAAATCAGAATATTACATGAAAAAATCATTGGATCTTGGATTAAGATTAAATGAAAATATAGCAATTGCCAAACTGAATATAGCAATTGCTCATTTATCAAGAGGAGATAAAAAAAATGCAAAAAATTTTTTGTTAGAAGCAAAAAAAATGGATGCATCTGGAATGTTACGTGAACATATTCAATTTATTTATATAAAAATGAAAAAAATGAATGAAAATTGTATGATGAATCCATTTATAAAGAGATCGTTATAAATCTAATTTTTTATGGATGTATTCTTCTTTTCCATCCATAAAAAATTTTATCGGATTTTCTATAGATTCTTTAATAGAAATTAAAAAATTAACAGAATCTTTTCCATCAATTAATCTATGATCATAAGATAAAGCTACATACATAATAGGACGTATATGAATAGATTGATTAATTGCAACAACTCTTTCCGTAATTTTGTGCATTCCTAATATTGCACTTTGTGGAGGATTAATGATTGGAGTAGATAACATGGATCCAAAAACTCCACCATTTGTAATAGTAAATGTTCCACCGGTCATTTCATCTATAGAAATTTTATTATTTCGAACTCGATGTGATAATTCATTAATTTTTTTTTCAATTTCATAGAAAGATAAAGTATCTGCATTTCTTATGATTGGAACCATTAATCCTCTTGGTCCTGCTATGGCAATACTAATATCAAAATAATCAAAATTAATTTTTTCATTTCCATCAATCATAGCATTTACATCCGGATAAAGCTTCAGAGATCTTACACAAGCCATTGTAAAAAAAGACATAAATCCTAAATTTACTCCATGTTTTTCTTTAAAACGTTTTTTATATTTTTTTCTTATAAGAAAAATTTCTTTCATATCAATTTCATTAAACGTTGTTAAAGTCGCCGTTTGATTTTGTACAGATACTAATCTTTCTGCAATTTTTCTTCTCAAGGATGATAGATGGGTGATTTTTTCTTTACGATGAACTTTTTGAAAAGTTTCATTTTCATTAGATTCAATTTCATGTGTTTTCAAAAAATTAATACAATCTTTTTTCGTAATCATTCCACGTTTTCCAGTTCCTTCAATCGATTCTAATGAAATATTTTTTTCTTTTAAAAAGGAGATAGATGAAGGAGATGCTTTTTTTTCTGTTTTTTTATTATTTTTTCTTAATTGAAGATCTTCTTTTCTTTTTTCATTTTTATGATTTGTATTAGTGTCGATTAAGCATAAAGTATCTCCAACCTTTAATTTATTTCCTTTTTTGGTCATCAACTTAATGATCCCATTTTCTTCTGCAACAATTTCAAGTGTTGCTTTATCCGAATCAATTTCGGCAATAATCTGTCCTTTTTTAACAGATTCTCCATCTCTAACAAGGAATGAAGAAACTTCAACTTCTTCAATCGACTCTCCTGGAGATGGAACTTTTATTTTTATTATCATAATGTATTTATGTGGAATTTCAATTATATAAATGCTTGTTCTAAAATATTATTATGAATTTTCAAAAAATTTTCATATGATCCTGTAGCGGGACTACAATTTTCTGAAGGAGCAATAACACGAATGGGAATTGAATTACCTAAATTCATGAAAATATAACTCCACAATCCCATATTTTTTGGTTCTTCTTGAACCCAAAAAATTTCATTTATTTTTTTATAATTAAAAATTGTTTGATGTAACTTTTTTATATTAAGAGGATATATTTGCTCTATACGAATTAATGCAATTTTAGTATTTTCCATGAATTCTCTTTTATTTAACAAATCATAATAAATTTTACCAGAACATAAAATAATTCGTTGTATCTTATTTTTATCTATGATCGTTAAATCGTCTATTACTTCTTGGAAAGACCCTTCTGAAAGATCATTAATCGATGACAAACATTTTTTATTTCTAAGTAAACTTTTTGGAGTAAAAATAATAAGAGGTTTTCGATAAGGTAATTTTACTTGTCTTCTTAATACATGATAAAAATTTGAAGGAGAAGTACAATTGACGGCAAAAATATTATTTTTTGCACAAAGTTGTAAGTACCTTTCTATTCTTGCTGAAGAATGTTCTGGTCCTTGACCTTCATACCCATGAGGCAACAATAAAACAATTCCGTTTCTTATTTTCCATTTACTTTCTCCAGAAGAAATATATTGATCTATGATGATTTGTCCTCCATTTCCAAAATCTCCAAATTGAGCTTCCCATAAAGTTAATACGTTAGGGGAAACCATAGAATATCCATAATCAAATCCCAAAACTCCATATTCTGAAAGAGGGGAATTTACAACTTGCATTTTTCCATTTCCTATATGGTTAAGAAGAAAAATATTTTCTTCATTCTCTGTTTTAATCATGGCATGTCTATGAGAAAAAGTCCCTCTTACTACATCTTCTCCTGATAAACGAATATTCCTTCCTTCGTATAAAATTGTTGCATATGCTAAAAGTTCTGCTATACTCCAATCTACACATTTTTCATGATTGACCATATGTAATCTTTTTTGGAAAAGATTCTTTGTTTTTTTAAAGAATTTTTTCTTTTTAGGAAGAGTAAAAATTTTTTTAGAAATTTCTATAATTTTGTCTTTCGAAAATTTTGTATTTACTTTTTTAAAAATATAAGAATGATCAAAAACGATAGGATAATTTTCCCAATTTTTAATTAAAAAATAATTTAATGTATTCCATTTAACATTTTTTCCATATTGATATTTTTTATCAAGAATTTGTTCATACTCCTTCTCCATATTTTCAATATCATTTTGATTAAGAATTCCTTCTTTTTTCAATTTTTTCTTATATACATCATATATACTAGGATACTTAGAAATCATCTTATATAAAATAGGTTGTGTAAACCTTGGTTCATCCCCTTCATTATGTCCATACTTCCTATATCCTATTAAATCAATAAAAACATCCTCATGATATCGCATTCTAAAATCTATTGCAAAAAATATAGATTTCATAACAGATTCAATATCATACGCATTTACGTGTATAACAGGGGACATCATTACTTTAGCCACATCTGTACAATACATACTGGATCTTCCTTCTTCAGGGCTTGTAGTAAATCCTATTTGATTATTAATTACAATATGAAGGGTTCCACCTGTTTGATATCCATCAAGTTTAGATAACTGTAATACTTCATATACCACTCCCTGACCAGATAATGATGCATCTCCATGAATAAGAATAGGAATCACTTTTTGATATTTCTTTTGATCATTGTTATGATATAAATCTACTATTGCTTTAGACATTCCTTCGACTACACTTGTCACCGTTTCTAAATGAGAAGGGTTAGGAACTAAATAAATTTCAACATCGATTCCTCCAAAAGTTTTTCTATTCTTAAAAAATCCCAAATGATATTTTACATCTCCAGAAAAATTCTTTTCTTTATATTCTTTTCCATGAAATTCACTAAATATTTGTGAAAAATCTTTTTTAAGAAAATTGGAAAGAACATTTAATCTTCCTCTATGAGACATTCCCATAATAAAATTTTTAGTCAAATATTTTTTGGAAGCATATTCAATTATAGATTCTAATGCAGGTAAAATTGATTCGTTTCCTTCTATTGAAAATCTTTTTTGTCCTACAAATTTTTTGTGTATAAAATTTTCGAAACAAACTGATTCATGGAGTTTTTTTAAGAAAAAAAATTTTTCTTTACTAGAAAATAGCATTGAATTTTTCAAAAACCATTTTTCAATCCAATTAATTTTTTCAGAATCTAGAATATACATATATTCTATTCCTATAGATTTGCAATAAATATTTTCTAGGGAATGAATAATATTTTTTAATGAAGTGATCTCATCACAAATACCTGATAATTTTCCTGCTTGGAATGGTTCATTTAGTTCTTTTTTAGACAGACCAAAGGATTCCAAAGAAGGAAAAATTCTTTGATTTTTAATAATTGGATTGATATAAGCAAAAAGATGTCCTTTTTTTCTATAATATTGGATTAAATTATAAACAATAAATTCCTTATTCATTTTTCCATGAAAATCCGTTTTTTTTTCATTATTATTTTTAATAATTGGATTTTCTAAACCATTTTTTTGACCAAAATCAAATCCGCAAAAAAAATTTCTCCAACTTGATTCTAATGAATGAGGATCTTTTTTATATTCTTCATACAGAGATTCTATATCTTTAAAATGAATAGCATTTAGAAAAGAATATCTATCTTTCATACACTATTTTTTTTCAAATTTAAACATTTTCAAAATGTATCAAAATGAATTATTTTAATTATTATTTGAAAATGTTTTTTTTATAAACATCATGATATCATTTAAAATGAATTGAAATCCACTGATTTTATTTCCTACTGCTGTAGAAAAAAAGGATGTTCCCCAACATGTTCCTTTAATATAAGGAATCATTTTATTCATAATTTTATCAGCGTGAATATTTTTTTTATTAATAATATCATCAGATATTGCAAGAAAAATCATCAATTTTTTATTCTTTATAACCCCTATTATTACAAATAAATTATTAATATTCTCTCTCATATTCAATATAATTTTTCTTATTACTTTAATTTCAAATTCCGTTTCATTCTTTATATTAAAATCGCAGATGTAATTGATAGAATTAAATTGAATAGATTTTTTTTCATAATTTTTTTGTAATTCCTTTACATTATATAAACACATTTTTTTTATTTTTTCTTTCATTGTTTTATTATCCTTTTTTAAATTTTGAACCTCCTTTATAGGAGATATAGAGGAATTTAAATTTTTCATAAATGCATGATATTTTATGCAAATATTTTTTAAATAAATCATTGCATTTTTGTATGTTATTGCCTTTATTCTTCGTATTCCATGAGAAATTGAATTTTCCGATAAAATTTTAAAAATATGAATATCTCCAGTATTTTTTACATGAGTTCCAATGCATAATTCATTAGATTTTCCAAAAGATACTAAACGTATTTTATTTTTTTTTCTATAGATATTTTCAAATGTTTCTTGATAATGAGGAATATGTTTTTTTGCTTCTTCTATGGAAGAAAAAATTTCTTCTTTGAAAGGGATGTGATCAAATATGAGTTTTTGAACTAAATTTTCTATTTGAATTAATTTTTCTTCAGAAATTTTTTGATAGTGAGAAAAATCAAATCTGATATAATCATCGCCTATATAGGATCCTTTTTGATGAATATGATTTCCTAAAATTTTTTTTAATGAAAAATGTAGAAGATGAGTTGATGTATGATTAATTTCTATATTATTTCTTCTTGATATATCTACAATCGTTTTGAATTTATGTGAAACAAATTGTAAAGGAAAATCCTTTACCGAATGAATAATGACAGAATGCTCTTTTCTCGTATCAAATATAAAAATTTTTTTAAAAAAATCATTTTGTATATATCCGGTATCTCCTATTTGTCCTCCACTTTTAGGATAAAATGGAGTTCTGTTAAAAACTAATTCGTAATGATGAATGGCATCGTCCTTTTTATTTATTATTTTTCTATATTTTGTAATAAATACATTATCACATTCAATTTGTTTATAACCTACAAAAGAATCTTCATGGGAAGGGAAAGGATCATATTTATATATTTGAATCCAATCATTTTTCTCATTTTTAAAAAAATTTTTTTTCGCTCTTTCTTTTTGTTTTAGTAATTCTTTATAAAACGAATGTTCATCAATTGATATGTTATTTTTTTCAGCGATATTTTTAGATAGTTCGAAAGGATATCCATAAGTATCATGCAATTTAAACAATGTTTTTCCATCAATAATTTGATTATTATTTTTTTTAATATTATCAATAATATGTAAAATTTTTTTTTCACCTTTTTCTATAATTCTTAAAAAAGAAATTTCTTCTTCTTTGATAAGATTAGTTATATAACCTATATTTTGTTCAATATTTGGAAGAAAATTCTTTATTAATGGAATAAAAGAATTCACAAGATGATAAATAAAAGGATCTTTTTTACATAAAAAAAAATAAACGTGAATGATAGCTCTCCTTAAAATTTTTCTTATAATATATCCAGCTCCATTATTCGATGGGGATTGTCCATCATAGATAGAACAGATCACTGATCTTAAATGATCAGTAACAATTCGAATAGAGGACTGTTGATGGAAATTTTTATGATCATAAAAATTTCCTAAAGATTTTTGTATATTTTCAATCATTGGAGAAAATATATCTGTATCGTAACTAGATGTTTTTTCTTGAAGTACCATACAAAGTCTTTCTATCCCCATTCCTGTATCTACATGTTTAGTTGAAAGTTTTTTTAACGTTCCATTGGATTTTCGAAAATATTCTATGAATACGATATTCCATATTTCTATGACTTTAGGATGATTTTTATTGATCAGGTATTTTCCATGGATATTTTTTTTTTCTTTTTCATTTCTAAGATCTATATGAATTTCTGTACAAGGACCACAAGGACCGGATTCGCCCATTTCCCAAAAATTTTCTTTTTTTCCAAAGAATAAAATATGTTCTTTATCTAAAAAAAAATTCCAATATTTTAAAGTTTCTTTATCAAAAGATAGTTGGTCTCTTTGATCTCCATAAAAAACAGAAACATACACATTGTTTTTTGGGATATTATAAACATTAATTAATAATTCCCAAGCCCATGTGATTGCTTTTTCTCTTGAATAATCTCCAAACGACCAATTTCCTAACATTTCAAACATAGTATGATGATAATTATCATATCCTACATTTTTTAGGTCATTATGTTTTCCTGTAATACGAAGACACTTTTGAACATTTGCAATTCTTTTATAATCTGCTTGAATGTTTCCTAAAAAAATATCTTTGAAAGGATTCATCCCTGCATTAATAAAAAATAATGATGGATCGTGGTAGGAATGAATTGGATAAGAAGGTAAAATTTTATGATTTCTTTTTTTGAAAAAATCTAGAAAAATACTTTTAACAATATTATATTTCATTTATGATGAAAATTGATTTGATTGTTTATTTTATAATTTTTCTTTACCACATAAAATATTTATTGGATTTGTATATTTTAAAAATTTTTATAAAAAAATAATTTATTTTTTTATTAATGATTCTTGTTTACGATAAGAATAATAAGAAAAAACTGCAACAATAAAAAAAATAGTTGTACTATAATATACCCATTTTGGAATGGAAAACGGATCTCCCTTTGCATAAGAATGCATTCCAGACAAATAATAATTCACTCCAAAATACGTCATGATAATAGAGGAAATGGCTATCGTACTACAAAAATTAAATAGAAATGCATTGTGAAGAACGGGAATCATTCTCATGTGTAAAATAAAAGCATAAATTAAAATACTAATAAGTGCCCATGTTTCTTTTGGATCCCAGCTCCAATAACGTCCCCAACTATTATTCGCCCAAATTGAACCAAAAAACGTTCCTGTAGTTAATAAAAAAATTCCTATTGTAATACATAATTCGTTAATAATCGTTAATTTTTCTATATTTTCTTGTATTTTTTCATAAAAATTATGATAAAAATAGTTTCTCAATATATATAATATTAATACTAAAAATCCTAATAAAGATCCGGTAAAAAAAAATCCATAACTTGAAGCAATAGTTGCCACATGGATGATCAACCAATGGGACTTCAACACTGGTACTAAATTATTTATTTCCGGATCCATCATACTTCCATGAGATATCATTAATAACATAGAAGAAATTAATGGAGTAATTCCTAAAACAAATTGATTTTTTTTAGAAAAAAAAAGTCCTATGCAAATGACAAGACAACTAATAAATATAGAAGATTCATATCCATTAGTCCATGGAGCATGACCCGAGATGTACCATCTAGTGATCAATGCAAGTATATCAATAGTAAAAAGGAGTAATAAAATAGAAAAAAAAATTTTATAAATAATCAATGATATATTTCTTTTTTCAAAAAAAATATGAAAAAACGAATTAATGGTTATTATAATTCCAATAATAGAATAAAAGAAACATAAATAATAAAAAATATTTAATTTATTATAAATTATCTCAGCGGAGATTTTTTCATCACTTGGAATAATTGATTTACCATATTTTATTTGATATAATTGAATTTTTTTTATTTCGTTATCAGATATGTTCCAATTTTTTTCATATTGTGAACGAAATAACGATTTTAGATAATCATTTAACATTGATATTCCTACATAATTTAATTTTCCTGATTCTGGGATAATCCAACTAGACCATGTATGATTGTGATCATTAGGAATAGGAAACATACAAATGTACTTCCCTTGAAAAATTTCGTGAATGATCCCCAAACGTTCGCTAAGATTAATTACTGCTTTGTCATATTCGTTTCGTTCCATAGGATCTTTGGAAAAAGATTTTTGATAATCTTCTTGAAGAATAAATGTAATTTCTGATGTTTTAGGATGAATCTGATAAAGATCCATCATAGATACATAATAATTTTTATTTGCTTTTACTTTTTTTATAAAATCAGGTCCTCCTTTTTTATCTACTTTTATAAAAGGGACTTTACTCCAAAAAAAATTATCCTGATGAATAGAAATATACCATTGATTGGCATCAAGATTTCCTATAGTATTTTTTTTATGTATTTTCCTTAAAAGGTCAATGGCCATAGTATTAATTGGTTTTATTCTTCCTTGATAATCCTGAACCAATAATCGAGAAAATCGATCAGAATGTCTTTTAGGAATATGGATGACATCAGAAAGATTTTCTAAAGATATTTTATTTGATTGGGCATTGTTGTGTGAATATGCAAGATTTTGATTGATAAGAATGAAGAAAAAAAAAATGAAAAATAACATCTTTTTTTTATAAGTTATATTTTTTAATTTTCTTTTTAAAAGATGAAATCTGGTCCCTTTCCAAAAGAAAGTAACAAACATCCCTACAACCATTAAAAAATAACCAGTATAAGAAAAATATGTACCTAAATAATCGTTATTTACAGTAAAATGCGTTCCTTTTTGATCAGGATCATATCCAGACTGAAAAAAACGATATCCCTTATAGTCTAATACATTATTCATATAAACTGAATCATTTTTTTTATAATTTCTTTTTTTATCTATTATCGTAACATAACTTTTAAAAGAAGAAGGAAAGTTAGATCCAGGATAATTTTTCATATCAAACTTATTTAATCGCAAATAAAATGGTAGACTCCTTAATATTGAACCATATCCAATGGATATTTGATAATTGTCAATAAAAAATGGATCACTCATTTTTAATGAATTTTTTCCTCCTAAAAAAGTTCGTATTTTCTCTTTTTTATGAAAAGAAATCATAGCAGTGATCGCATTTAAAGGACAATTTTCATTGTTATTATTACCCGATGGAACATATTTTCGTTCTCCATAAATCAGTCCTTCTGGGATGACCCAATACAATAACAAATTTTTTTGTATTTGAATTTGATACAAATTTCGAATATGTAATTCATTCACTGTTCCTTTAGATAAAAAAGATACTTTCCTATTTTTCATGTTCATACATTTTATTGGAAAAGAAGATTTTATATAAAGTTTTTTGTTTTTTTCAAACACATTCACTCCTATGGGAATCTCTCTATTCAGAGAAAATAATAATCCATTGATATTCATTTTTTCTCCATCTTTAATAAAAAATTCTACTCGTCCTTGACGAGTGGAAGAAACAATTTTAACGAATTTATCTTTATGATTGGAACGTGATATAAATACTTCTGAACAAGGAATATAACGAGTAACCTTCATTATAATTGGATCTCCTTCAAAATAAAATTTTTTTTTATATTGATCATGATGAAAAGACAAAACATAAGGATCATAGTATATTTTACTAGAAGAACCATGTTTAATCTTTATTTTCATATAACTTTTTTGAGAAGAAATATTTCGTTTAATTTCTCCTTCTCTTATAGACATAATTCCTTCAAAGCTTAAATATCTTGAACAAAATCCTCCAATAAATAGGAATATGAATGATAAATGAAAAATAAAAACAGGAAACTTTGTTTTTCTCCATAAACGATATTTGCATATATTTCCTATCAAATTAATGAACATTAGAAACATAACAATTTCTAACCATGTAGATTCATAAATAAAAATTTTTGAAAAAGAAGTAGAATACCTTTTTTCTAAAAAGGTAGCAATCATCAAAGATAATGAATATACTATAAATAAACTTAATGTAAGTTTTGTGGAAAAAATTAATTTAATAATATTTTTTATGTATTTTTTTATCATTTTATGATGATTTTTAATCCGTCGTAAGCGACATACACATTGTTCGGTAGTTGTTTTTGTATTTTATCATGAAATCCTAATAAGTGACTAATATGTGTTAGAAACGTTCTTTTTGGATGAATAGTTTGAATAATATGTAAAGTGTGTAATAACGCATTGTCCATTTTTTTTCTTAATACATTAATTACCAATGTGTCTAATCCTTTCAATTTTTTCATCGTTTGTATAGGAATTTCACTAGCATCTGTGATATATGCAAAATTTTCTAATCGAAATCCTAAAATAGGAAGATTTCCATGCCATATAAACAATGGATAAATTATAATACATTTCTCCGATTTGAATGAGTATTTTTTATGAAAATTTAATTCATGTAAAGATATTTGCGAAATGTTTGTTTTTATTTCTTTTGAAGTTTCATAAAAAAGATGAAAACATCTCTTTCTTATATTTTCTAAAACTCTTTTTAATCCATAAACAGGAATAATCTGTTTCTTTTTCACATTTATTGGTCGTATATCTTCTAATCCTCCAATATGATCATAATGTTCATGTGTAATAAAAATAGCATCTATTTTTTCATAATTATTGTCAAGCATTTGAAAACGAAAATCTGGACTACAATCGATCAAAAAGCATTGGTTTCCTTTTTCAATAAAAATTGAACTCCTTAATCGTTTATCTTTTGGATTTTGAGATAGGCATACTGGATGATTAGACCCAATAATAGGAATACCTTGAGAATTACCAGTTCCTAAAAAAGTAATTTTCATATCTTTAAACATTGGTTTATGATGGTTCTTTGAATTTCATTCAATAGATTTTTTTTCTCTTTCAAAAATTCTTTTACAGAATCTCTTCCTTGTCCTAAGTTGTAATTTTTATAACTAAACCATGATCCATTTTTTTTAATAATCCCAATGTCTACTCCTAAATCTAGAATTTCTCCTATTTTTGAAATTCCTTCTCCATATAAAATATCAAACTCAGCTATTTTAAATGGAGGAGATAATTTATTTTTGACTACTTTTACTTTTGTTCTATTTCCTAATATTTTATCACCATTCTTAATAGGAGATCCTTTTCTTATATCCAATCTAATTGAAGCATAAAATTTTAAAGCATGTCCTCCCGTAGTTACCTCTGGATTTCCATATGCTCCGATTTTTTCACGTAATTGATTAATAAAGATCAAAATGCTTTTTGATTTTCCTATACTGGATGTTAGTTTCCTTAATGCTTGAGACATTAATCTAGCTTGTAATCCAATTTTTGATTCACCTATTTCTCCTTCTATTTCGCTTTTTGGTGTTAAAGCGGCGACTGAATCTACTACTATAATATCTATTACTCCTGATTGTATAAGACGGTATACGATATCTAAGGCTTGTTCTCCATTATCTGGTTGAGATATAATCAATTCTTTAATGTTTACTCCGATTTTTTCTGCGTAAAAACAGTCAAAAGCATGTTCTGCATCAATAAAACTAGCATATCCTCCTGATTTTTGCGATTGGGTAATTGCGTGTAATGCTAAAGTGGTTTTTCCAGAAGATTCTGGACCAAAAATCTCAATAATTCTTCCTTTTGGAAATCCTTTAATTCCTAGAGCAATATCTAAACTTATTGATCCAGATGAAACGATTTCTAATTGTTTTGCAAGATTATAATCTCCCATACGCATAATCGTTCCTTTTCCATAAATTTTATCCATTTTATCCAAAACGGATCTTAATGATTTTTTTTTTTGTTCAATTTTATCATTCATAGTTTTGAATATTTACAAAATTTTTCATGAAATGAAAAGTCCATCGCTATGAATATTTTATATGATTTAACGTTCTTTTTAAAGCAATTGTTTTTCAAAATATTTCTTGAATAAAACTATTTTATTTGAACATGTTAATATCAATTTCCTATTTAATGTTCATGATGGAATAAGAACCAAATAAAATCGATTTTCTATATTTTATTTATAAATCCTAAAAAATAAGTTTGATAAATGTTTATGTTGTTCTTAATTTCATTATTTTCAAATTTGAAAATAATACTATTTATTTTTCGTCCGATTCAGAAGAATCAGGACTTTTTTCCTCAGAAGCCTTTCTAAATTCTTTTAAACCTGTTCCTAATCCTCTCATTAATTCTGGTATCTTTTTTCCACCAAAAAGTAAAAGTGCAAGAATAACAATAACAACAATTTCCGAAGTTCCGAAAGTTCCAAGTAGGGTAATAATAAAAACCATGTATATGGAATTTTTATATCAAATATAATCAAAAAAATTACGATTTTTTTATATTATATTAATATTTGAATAATCTCCTATATTAATTTTTTTTACCACATCTTTAACGATAGAAGAATTTCCAATTATACTATCATCTAAAATTACGTTAGATATATTTGTATAATCTTGAATAATAGATCTTCTAATGTTACTTTTTTTTATTATTGTATATTTTCCAATAGAGACATAAGGACCAATTATGCTATTTTCAATAATTGTTTTTTTTCCAATATAACATGGTTTAATGATTAAACTATTTACAATGCTTACGTCTTTATGAATCAATTCTGATCTTTTAGATTCAATAGAAAGTATTTTAGAATTTGAGGAAATCGTTCTTTCCTTGTTACCAAAATCTAACCATAAACTTACTTGATGATTGATAAAAATAATTCCTTTCTTTCTCATGCTTTCTAAAACGTATGTTAATTGATATTCTTTTTTTTCAATCCATTTAAAAGTATCTTGTAATAATTGTAATTCTCTTTTAAGTAAACAACTGTTTTTGAAATAATAAAGACCAATAATAGCCAAATTAGATTGAAAATTTTTTGGTTTTTCTACAAAATGAGAAATTATTCCTGATGTATGACACTGCACTACTCCAAAAGAATGAGGATTTTTTACTTTTTTGGTCCAAACAATACCATCACATTGTTTTTCTTGTTGTTGAATCTCTTTTTCCAAAGAAAAATGATAAAATAACGTATCAGAAAAAGCAATAATAATAGGGCCTATTAAGGATTTATGAGCTTTTAATAATGCATCCGCAGTACCAATGGGTACTTTTTGATAATATATAATAGGAACTAATCCGATATTTTTTGAAAACTTTATTAAATCTTTTTTGATTTGTTCTTTACAAGGAGGAATGATAAATATAATTTCTTTTATTGAAAAAGTGTTTATAAGTTTATTTAAATTTTCCATCAATCTTTTCAAAATCGTTTTTCCTGCAATAGAAACCAATGGTTTGATTGTATTTAATGTATGAGGATACAAACGAACGGCATTTCCAGCCATAGGGATAATGATTTTCATGTTGATTTTTAATGTTAATAGATAAATATTTCATATTCCAGTACTTCCAAAGCAATGGTTCCCTCTTTTACTATGACTCAATAGAGAACTTTCTTTACATTTAATTTTTTTAGGAATTCTACAATCTATGATTACTAATTGATCAAAAGGATTGATAATAATTTTTTTAGAATAAACGTTTATTACTATAACTTGAATTTGATTTTTATTATCAATATGCATAACACATAATGTATTGATAAAAACTTTTTTTAAAAAGAAAAAATAATGAGGATCAATGAAAAATTTTGTTGATATTTTTATTCTTTCTAAATGTTGAATTACGATAGATTGATCAATATGTGCAATTAAAATTAATTGATCTTTTTTTTTAAGATGCGAAACAGTCATGAAAATTTTATAATAAATTTAAAAACCTTTTCTTTTCAATAGAAAAAATAGTGATTAAATATAAACATTGTAAAAAAAATCTAAAATACATACAATCACTCCTATATGAAACATATACTATAAAAATTGCAAAAATAAAATGCAGAATAATACTCTTTATTTCACTAAAAAATTGAATAACATTTCTTTTTATCCAAAAAAATAAAACTAAAAGCATACATCCATAGGATACTAAAGTCCCCCATGCAGGAATCATGAAACTTCTATTGGGAATGATAATAAAAATTATATTGAAAAATAATGTAACAATCACTCCTATCATGGATATATAAGTTCCTATAATGGGTTTATCCATAGTTTTATATAAAATCGATAAATTGGTATAAATTCCTAAAAATAAATTCCCCATCATGATAATTGGAATAATAGATATAGCAAAATGATACTTTTTGTCTATTAAAAATTCCGTAACAAAAGAAATATTTCCACATATTAAGACATAGAAAATTAATCCGAACAATATAAAAAAATATATTACTTCTTCATAATAATGTTTTGCATTAGTATCACCAGATTTTTTAAAAAGAAATGGTTCAATTCCTAAACGAAAAATTCTTATATATAAACTCATAAAAGCCGCTATTTTATAACAAGCAGAATAAGATCCATTTACCTCATCTGAAACCCATCTTTTGATCAATATTTTATCTAAATTTTCATTTACAGAAAATGCAATAGTTCCAAGCATAATAGGAAAACCATATCTTAACATTTCTAATGCAATGAATTTGTTAAATTTAGTCAAGGAAACCTCATTGATAATAATAGGAAGAATAAGTAAAAAATTGCATAAAGAAGAAACTACATTTGAAAAAAAAATATATCCTGTTTGATCTGTAAAAGAATTGACTAAATTATAAAGAAAAAAAAAACAACTTTTTTCATGTAAAATATTATTTTTATGACAGACAAACATATATGTAATTACAATTGATTGCACTAATGTGATAATTACATTGACAGATGTATGAAAAAAGGGTTTTTCATTGATGCGAAACCATGCCATAGGAACAATACAACTTGTATCAAAAAATATTATAAGAAAAAACATTAAAAAATATTCTTTATGATGAGAATATCCTAATAAATTCGTTAAATATTCAATAGAATTTATAGCAATGAATAGAAAAAAAAGGTTAATTAATAATTGAACAATGATACTTGTTGAAAAAACGATTTTTTTTTTATAACTTCTTTTATAAAGAAATCTAAAATAAGTATTTTCTAATCCAAAAGAGAGAAATCCTATAAGCAGAAAAGAAAGAGAATACATATCTGAATACAAAGAAAATTCGTATTGTTTCAAAGAAATAGTAAAAAATTTTAAGAGTGCATAATTCATAATTTTTGGAAGAAAAGATCCTATGGTATAAATGATAGTTTGTATTGCTAATTTTTTGTATACGAGATCTTCTTTTTTTTTTTTCTTTTTCAATTCTTTATGCATATCCAAAATTTATTTCATATAACTTAAGTAACTTTAACCTGATAAATACTAATATATAAAATGAATTGTAATAAAGAATCGAAAGAATTCATACAATATGCTACTAAACATAAAAATATAAATAGCTTAAATATAAGCGATTATATAAAACTTATGACGCCATATATTGTTGAAGAAAGAAAATTAAATGTTGCACAAATGGATGTTTTTTCTCGTCTTATGATGGATCGTATAATTTTTTTAGGAACCCCAATCAATGATCAAATAGCAAATATTATACAAGCTCAATTATTGTTTTTGCAATCTACAGATTCCGAAAAAGATATACAAATCTATATTAATTCTCCTGGAGGAGATGTTTATTCAGGATTGGGAATATATGATACCATGCAAATGGTAGAACCCGATGTAATTACCATCTGCACCGGTATGGCAGGATCAATGGCAGCTATATTGTTATGTGCGGGTGTTAAACATAAGAGGTCTGCATTACAGCATTCTCGAGTTATGATCCATCAACCATTAGGAAGAATAGAAGGACAAGCGACAGATATGGAAATTACAGTTCGAGAAATTTTAAAGTTGAAAAAAGAACTTTATAATATTCTTTCTTATCATTCAGGAGTTTCTTTCGAACAAATTTCAAAAGATGCAGATAGAGATTGTTGGATGACTTCTGAAGAAGCTAAAGAATATGGAATGATTGATGATGTATTAAAAAGTAGAAAGAGAAATGATCACGACAGGATTTGAACCTGTAACCTACTGCTTAGAAGGCAGTTGCTCTATCCATTTGAGCTACGTGACCTTTATATATCGGGGTAGCAGGATTTGAACCTACGATCTCCTGGTCCCAAACCAGGCGCGATAACCAAACTACGCTATACCCCGTAATAATGCGGAGAATGTGGGATTCGAACCCACGCGGCATTATTATGCCGACAGTTTAGCAAACTGTTCCGTTAACCACTCCGGCAACTCTCCTTAAAAAATCAAAAGTATAAATTTAATAAAAAAATTCTTGTAGTTTTTGTATATTATAAATATCGAATTGAAAAATATGAATAAATTTTTAAAAACTTTATAAAGTTTCAATTTTCTTTATAAAAAAAAGAAAATAATGAACATTGATCTTTTTTAAGATTCATTTATTTAATTATTATTTGTTCTAATATTAAAGGTACAATCATCAATTTTAGAATCCTATTTTCATCCATAATAATTTTGTTGTTGATCTTTTTATTTGTATGCGTCGTTTTATTCAAATGTATTTTCACATATTCGATGTTTTCAATGACTTGTTTTAAGTATGTTGATTTGTAAAAAAAATTTTAATGAAAATCCTATTATTATAGGAATTGAATCATCATGTGATGATACGGGAATTTCTGTAGCTAAAGGAAGAATTATATTATCCAATATTGTGCTTTCACAGAAAATTCATAAAAAATATGGTGGAGTAGTTCCTGAATTAGCCGCAAGACACCATGAAAAAAACTTACCATTAGCTTTCAAAAAAGCAATAAAAAAAGCAAAAATAAATATGAATTATATCCATGCTATTTCTTTTACGTTAGGTCCCGGATTAATAGGATCTTTATTGGTAGGTACAGCTTTTGCTAGATCTTTATCTTTAGGATTAGGAGTTCCTCTTTTAAAGATTAACCATATACAAGCACATTTACTTGTTCATTTTATAAAAAATTCAAACATGAATAATTTATATCCTAAATTCCCATTTTTAGGTTTGGTAATTAGCGGAGGACATACCCAAATTATAGAAGTAAACGATTATTTTCAAATGAAAATATTGGGATCATCGTTAGATGAATCGGTAGGAAATACATTTGATAAAATTGCAAAAATGTTGGGATTTTATTATCCTGGTGGTCCTATGATTGAATTGTTTGCAAAAGGAGGAGATAAAAAAAAATTTACATTTGTTAAACCATTAGTAAAAGGACTAAATTTTAGTTTTAGTGGTTTAATAAGCAATATTTCTCAATATATAAAAAAGGAATTAAAAAAAGATTCACTTTTTATAAAAAGAAATATTCATGATCTATGCGCTTCAATACAAAAAATTATAGCAGAAATTCTTTTAGAAAAAGTTCATAAAGCAACTTTATCTACTAAAATTTTTAGAGTTGTATTATCAGGAGGTGTTTCATCTAATAATGAAATTAGGAGAACATTTACATCATTTTCTAAAAAATATTGTTGTTGGAGATTATTTTTACCAAAAAAAGAATATACAACTGATAATGGTGCGATGATCGCAATTGCAGGTGTTATTAAATATGAAAAAAGATTATTTGATTCTGATTTGGATATAAAAAATTATTTACCTTTTTCTAAATTCAAAAAATTTTAGTTACAACAACATATCAAATTTCTATCTCCATAGGCATCATTGATCCGATCAACTTTCGTCCAAAATTTTCTATTTTTAATCCAATTTAATGGATAAGCCGCTTTTTTTCTACTATAAGGATAATTCCAATGATCTTTTGTTAAAGTATCAATACTGTGAGGAGCATTTTTTAATACGTTTTCTTTCTCAGAAAAGATTCCTTCTTCTACTTCTTTTATTTCTTTTCTTATATTTATAAGAGTTTCAATAAAACGATCGATTTCTTCTTTAGATTCGCTTTCAGTAGGTTCTATCATCATGCATCCTACTTTAGGAAAAGATACCGTAGGTGCATGAAATCCATAATCTATCATTCTTTTAGCAATATCTGTAACATCTATCCCTATTTTTTTAAACTCTTGACAATTAATCACTAGTTCATGAGCAACCATATGATTTTTTCCTGTATATAAAATTTCATAATCATTTTTCAATTTTTCTTTTATATAGTTAGCATTTAATAGAGATATTTCTGTACATTTTTTCATTCCATAAGATCCTAATAAACGAATGTAAGCATAAGAAATAGTTAATATCATTGGGGATCCATATGGAGAAGAGGATACGGATAATATTTGCTCTTTTTTGTTGATTTTTTTCTTTTGAAATGGATGAATAGGTAGGAATGGAATTAAATGTGAATCTACACAAATAGGCCCCATTCCCGGTCCTCCTCCTCCATGTGGAATAGCAAACGTTTTGTGAAGATTTAGGTGACATACATCAATTCCTAAAGTTGAAGGTTTAATTAATCCAATTTGAGCATTCATGTTCGCTCCATCCATATATACTTGACCTTTATATTCATGAATAATTTCTATTATATTTTTAATATCAGGTTCGTATATACCATAAGTCGATGGATAGGTAATCATAAGTGATGATAAGGAGTTTTTATATTCTTTTACCTTTTGGATAAAATCGTTCATATCAATGGTTCCATCTGTTTTTGTATTAATAAAAATTACTTTCATTCCTGCCATGATAGCTGAAGCGGGATTGGTACCGTGAGATGAAGAAGGAATTAAAACAACGTTTCTTTTCATTTCTCCTAAGGATTTTTGATAATTTTTTATAACCATTAATCCAGTATATTCTCCTTGAGCTCCTGATTTTGGTTGAAAGGAAATTCCCGATAATCCTGTAATATTTTTTAAATATTTTGATAAATTATTAATAATGAAAGAATATCCAAGAGACTGATTTTTAGGTGAAAATGGATGAATATCTCTCCATTCACGTTGACTTAAAGAAAATAATTCTGTCGGAGAATTTAATTTCATAGTACAAGATCCTAATGGAATCATTGAATGATTTAATGAAAGATCTTTATTTTCTAGTCTCTTTATATAACGTGTCAGTTCATTTTCTGAATGATATTGATTAAAGATTTTATGAGATAAAAAATTTGATGTTCTTTTTAGGGAATTTGGAATTTTTTCATATATTTTTTTATCATATATTATTTTTTTTTGAAATAAAGAGTTATTATATTTTTTTTCATCAACTTTTTTAAAAATAGACAAAATACGTTTGATATCAGAATAAGAAGTTGTTTCATCTAATGTAATGGTAAGATGATTTTTATCGATATATTGAAAATTTATCTTTTTTTTTTCTGAAAAATATCTGATGATGGAATTAGAAAAATTGGTTTTAATTTGTAAAGTATCAAAATAATATTGGTTTATTTGATTAACACATTGAATCTTATTTTTTAATTCTAAATCTAATTTTTTTGTCCAATAATGAATATTTTTCGCTATTTTTAATAATCCTTTTTTTCCATGATATACTGCATACATCGAGGCCATAATAGCGGGTAATACTTGTGATGTACAAATATTAGAAGTTGCTTTGTTTCTTTTTATATGCTGCTCTCTGGTTTGCAAAGACATGCGGAATGCAGTTTTGTTCATTCTATCCTTAGAAATTCCAATAATTCTTCCTGGAAGAAATCTTTTGTATTTTTCAATTGTTGAAAAAAATCCTGCATATGGGCCCCCATATCCCATCGGGATTCCAAAAGATTGACTGGAACCAACTACAACATCTGCGCCCCATTCTCCAGGGGGGGTTAATAAACATAATGAAAAAAGTTCTGTAGTGACTATGATGGATATATGTTTTTTTTTCGAATATTGAATGATATCGTAATAATCATGGACTTCTCCATAACAAGAAGGATAGGATAATAACAATCCAAATATTTTAATATGTTCATAATTTTTTAAATTATGATATGAATCTCTTATTACCTTAATTCCAAGACCATCACATCTTGTTTGAATAGAAAAAAAAGTATATAAAAATACTTCATCTGAAACAAAAAAATAAAATTCATTATTGTTTTGTTTCTTATTTATTTTTTTTTCGCAATAAATCATAAACATTGCATCTGCCGCTGAAGAAGATTCATCTAACATAGAGGCATTGCTTATTTTCATTCCAGTAAGATCAGATATCATAGTTTGAAAATTGATTAATGCTTCTAAACGACCTTGAGATATTTCCGATTGATAAGGAGTATATGAAGTGTACCATCCAGGATTTTCCAATATATTTCTCTGAATTACACTAGGAGTAATGGTATTTTTATATCCTAAACCTATATAGGAATAAAAAATTTTGTTTCTTTTACCTATTTTGTGGATATGATTGAGATAATGATATTCAGAAATAGCATTTGGGATATTTAATTTTTTATTAATCAGTACATCATTAGGAATTGATTTTTTTACAAAGTTTTTTATAGAAGAACATTTTAATACTTTCAGCATTTCTTTTCTTTCCTTGGAAGATGGACCAATATGTCTATGAAAAAATTGTATGTTTTTAACGCAATCCTCTTTCATGTTATAGAAATTATCTTATCTTTAAGAATTACAAATTTAGACATAATATTTAAGCTTTAAAATATACCATGAAAGTAACGATTATTGGAGCAGGAAATGTTGGTTCTACTTGTGCTAGTCTTTTATCCCAGAAAGACCTTGTAAGGGAAATTGTTTTACTTGATATCAAAGACAAAATATCTGAAGGAAAAAGTTTAGATATATCTCAAATGAATGCAATATCATGTTCAAATACTATTTTGACAGGATCTACCAATGATTTTTCAAAATCAAAAAATTCCGATGTAATTATAATTACTTGTGGAGTAACAAGAAAACCTGGAATGAACCGAGAAGATCTTGTTCATATTAATGCAGATATTATACGTTCTGTAACCAAACAATCTATTTCTTTATCTCCAGAAGCCAAATTTATTATTGTTTCGAATCCATTAGATATCATGTCTTATGTTAGTTATATCACTGCAAAAGTGAATTCTTCTCATGTAATAGGAATGGCAGGAATATTAGATACTGCAAGATATCGATATTTTTTATCAAAGAAATTAAATATTTCATCCTATGATATTCGTTCTATATTGTTAGGAGGACATGGAGAAACCATGATTCCTCTATATAGATATACATCCATATCAGGGATCCCAATTCATAATTTTCTATCCGAAAAAGATCATGATATTATTATCAAAAAAACTAAAAAAGGAGGGGAAGAGATTGTCAATTATTTGGGCACATCTGCATGGATGGCACCGGCTGCTTCAATTGTAGAAATGGTAGAATCTATATTAAAGAATTCTCGAAGAATATTCTCATGTTCTGCATTATTAAAAGGTGAATATAACATAGAAAACGTCTATATGGGGGTACCCGTGATTTTGGGAAAACATGGAATTGAAAAAATTATAGAATTAGAATTGAATGAAAACGAAAAAATCCTTTTAAAAAAATCTTCAAATTATATTAAAAGTATAATTAGAAAATTATAAAGGAAAACATTTTCTTTCTATAAAAATTAACATTTCTCCTTTTTCATAATTAATATGTATTTTTTTTTCGCAAGAAATATTTCTTATTCCTATTTTTTTTCCTATTTCAAAAGATTCGTTATCAACAGGATATGATAAACCTATAGTTTTCAATCCTGTGATTTTTGGAAATGGAAAAAGGGAGACTTTTTTATTTTTTCCTATGAAAAAAGTATTTTTTTTTTTAGAAAAAAAGTATAAATGATATTTATCGTAAAAAATAATTGATAATTTATTTTTGTATTTTAGTGCAGTAGATAAATTTCCTAAAAAATGATCCTGCTCTTTTCCACTACCCCCCCAAACATTAACATTTTTAAATCCTTTTTGATGTAAAATATTTAATGCTTTATCGAAATCTGTATTTTCTTGTTCAACAACCTTATAAATATTACTATTTCTAGGATATTTTAGTTGCTTTGGAAAAGAATCAAAATCACCAATAATAGAATCAATAGATGCATTGAAATTTCTTAAATAATTGTAAGAACCATCTACGGAGAAAACTTTTCCAAAAAAATTTGTTTTCATAAACAAAGGTGGATCTCCGTTGAGAAATAAATCAACTATAGGTTCATTGTAAACGTGAAAATCAAATATTTTCATCATGAAAACATGAAAAAAAAGGGCAATCTACTAAAAAGAATATCCATATTTAAAATTATGTACTCCATGGACTTTTTATAAATAATGTCTATTTTATCTTGTATTATATTATATACATAAAATGTTCTTAACTCTGCAGATTATTTTTGTTATTTTATAAGGATTTTTTCTTTATTTGTAGATGCCCTATTGTGTTGTGATAACAATTTTTATAAACAAATCTCAGATCAAAGAATATTTTACAAATATATTAAAAATATATTTTTAATAAAAATTTAATAGATTTTTTTCATTTTTTTTAACATTATATTGCTTGGATAGACAATTTTGTGTAGAAATAATCCACATGCAGGAACTGTAAAACCAAAAGGAAAAGAGTTTTTTGATTCTAAAATTTTAAAAAATTCTTCTTTTTTCATTTTACCTCTCCCTATAGAAATAAAAGATCCAACTATTAATCTTACCATAGATCTAAGAAATCGATTAGCTGTGATTGTAAAACATAAAATATTTTTTTCTTTTTTCCAAGAAGCAAAATAAATGATACATTTCTTTTTTTCATTTTTTTTTTCATTTTTTTTTTTACAAAAAGAACTAAAATCATTATACTTTAATAGCTCTTTAGCGACATCATTCATTTTATGTATGTCTAATGAATAAAAACAATGCCATGAAAAATCATGATAAAATGGATCCTTAGAAGATGTAATATAATATTTATATGTTCTTTTTATCGCATCAAATCTTGCATGAATATTATTTTTTACACAAAAAATATCGTGAATACGAATTGATTTTGGTAAAAAAATATTTAATCTTTTTACAAGATGATTTGATATTTCTTTTTCATAATCAAAATGAGCAACCATTTGTTTTGCATGGACTCCTCTATCTGTTCTTCCAGCTCCTATGATATTGATTGATTTTTTGAGTAATTTAGATAAGCAATATTCAACTTCATTTTCTATTGTACGTACATACTTTTGTTTTTGCCATCCAAAAAAGTTTTTTCCGTTATAAGACAATTTGATAAAAAATCTCAATCTTAATTTTGTTGTAAAATTAAATTAATAACATGTAATATGGTTTTTTTATTTATTTTTTAATATGTTGAATTTTATGGAATATTTTCATATGCTATCATAGATATTTCTATATTAGCATTTTTTGGTAATCCACAAACTTGTATTGTTTCTCTTGCAGGATATTGATTTTTTTCAAAAAAACTAGAATATATCTCGTTAATTTTACTAAAATCATTCATATTCTTAATAAAGATTGAAGACTTTATAACCGATTTAAAATCTAATTTTCTTTTTGAAAGAATGAATTTTAAATTTTCCATTACTTGTTTGGTTTCTTTCGAAATAGATTCATATATGAGTTGTCCAGTTTTTAAATCTATCCCTATTTGTCCGGATATAAAAACAAAATGATTGATAAAAACATAGGTACTATAAGGACCATAAAATGGAATTTCTTTGATAGTAACTTTTTCAGGTTTCATAATAATATGATGATTTTATTAATTTTATTCAAATTTTAATTTTATAATATTTAATGGATCTGAACATACCCCTAAAATTTCAATCATATTTTTGTGAAAAATAGGATGTTCCATGTTAGAATCGATTTCAATCATAGGGATCAAAACAAATTTACGTAAATGTAACATAGGATGAGGAATAATAAGAGATGGACTATTCATAATAATGTTATCATAAAATAAAATGTCTATATCTATTTTTCTATTTCTATACGATTTTTTTTTGTTGTTTTTATTATTGATTTTTCCTATATATCCTTCTATTTTAAAAATTTTTTCTAAAAGAATAAATGGAGAATCAATGGTTTCCATATATAAAACTCTGTTGTAAAAATGAGGACTTTTTTGTTCCATATTCCATCCTTCACTTTTGAAAAAAGAAGATTTCTTTATGATATTTCCAATCTTTTTAGATATCAAATTGTAAGAACAATCTAAATTTTTCTTACGATTCCCTTCATTGCTACCTTGTGACAAAAAAACACAGTGTTTTTTCAAAATCAAAAGATTTATAATCTACTTTTTAATATACTAAAAAACTCTAATTTTTGTTTAAATTAGGTAAACATTTTTACAAGATAACATTCATGGGATTAGTCGTAAATTTTATGAAAGGTCTTTTCAATCAAGGAATTGCTATTGATTTAGGAACGGCAAATACTCTTATTATGCATGATGATAAAGTAATTGTTGATTTACCTTCAATCATTGCTATAGATATAAGAAATAAGAAAGTTTTAGCAGTCGGTGAAGAAGCAAAACAAATGCAGGGTAAAACACATGAAAGCATCAAAATATACAAACCTTTAAAAGATGGTGTGATTGCAGATTACCAAGTAGCAGAACTTATGATAAAAGAATTTATTCAACAAGTACCTGGAATAAACAGTAAATTTTTTACGCCATCATTAACTATGGTTATCTGCATTCCATCTGGAATTACAGAAGTAGAAAAAAGAGCTGTTCGAGATTCCGCTCAACATTTAAATGCAAAAGAAGTTTATTTGATAGAAGAGCCCATGGCAGCTGCAATTGGTTCAGGAATTTCTGTTACAAAAGCAGAAGGAAATATGATGATTGACATAGGAGGTGGAACGACAGAATGTGGTGTTATTGCTTTGGGGGGAATTGTTTGTCAAAAATCAATAAAAATTGCAGGCGATGTTTTTACAAATGATATTTCATATTTTCTTCGTTCAAAATACAATTTATACATTGGAGAAAGAACCGCAGAAAAAATCAAAATAGACATAGGTGCCGTAATAGATTCAATTGAATCACCACCTGAAGATATACATATACAGGGAAGAGATCTAACAACGGGAAAACCTAAAGAAATGAATCTTTCTTATAAAGAGACCATTCCTGCTCTTGACAAGTCAATTCTTAGAATAGAAGATGCTGTAATGGAAACTCTTTCAAGAACTCCTCCAGAATTAGCTGCAGATATATATAAAACAGGAATTTACATGGCAGGAGGAGGATCTTTATTAAGAGGATTAGATCAAAGAATTTCTAAAAAAACTGGTCTTTCTGTTTTTTTGGTAGATGATCCATTAAGAGCAGTTGTAAAAGGAACTGGAGTAGCGTTAAAAAATATTGATAAATTTACTTTTTTAATGAAATGAGGATAAACATGCATGAAAAATTGTAATTTTTTTTCAAAATATTGTTTTTTTATATTTTTTTTATTTTTAGAATGTATTGCTATATTTTTTACATTTTCGAATGAAAAATTGAAAATAAATATTTATTCTGGATCGTATCAATTTATAATTGGAAAAATGTATGATTTCATATCATATGGAAAGAGTTATTTTTTACTAGATATAGAAAATCAAAAGCTTTTAAATGAAAATAAAGAATTACGTAAAAAAAATCGTTATTCAAAAATAGAAAAAATACATAAAGATTTTAAAAAAGAAGATATTAATTATTTACAACAATATACATTTACTCCAGTAAAAATTATAAATAATAGTATAAATGAGCAAGAAAATTACCTAACGATAAATAAAGGAAGTTTGGATGGAATCCATACAGATATGGGGGTTATATTATCAGATGGAATAGCAGGAATAATTATAAAAACTACACCAAACTTTAGTACAGCGATTTCTCTTTTAAATACAAAAATTAAGGTAAATGCGAGATTAAAAAGAAGCAAATATTTTGGAACGATTAGTTGGGATGGATTAGATTATAAATATGTGGTTTTATATGACATTCCAAAACATTGCTCTCTCCATAATGGAGATATTATAGAAACAGATGGAAAGTCTTCTACTTTCCCTGAAGGAATCGAAATAGGAAAAGTGCATTCTTATCAATTAGATAAAGAAAAATCTAATTATGTTATAAAAGTAAAACTTTTATCTAACTTCTCAATCATAGAACATGCATATGTAGTAAAGAATTTTTTTAAAAAAGAATGGGACGATTTACAAAAAATTGAAAGAAAATAATGAATTTTATAAAAAATATTATTATTTATATATTCTATATTCTTTTTCTTTTTATAATTCAAATATCCATAATCAATCCATTTTTTTCGGGATATTATTATATATATGTAATAACTGTATTAATATATCCAAAAAAATGGAATCGATATCTATTTTTATTTTTTTCTTTTCTTATTGGATGGATAATGGATTATTGTTTAAATTCCGGAGGAATTCATGCTTTTTCTACTACACTTTTATCATTTTTTAATCTACACTTTATTCAATTTTTTTATAGGAATCGTTTTATGACAAATAGAAGTAATGTATCTATCTATCATTTGCCTATAAATAAACAATTGTTATACGTATTTTTCTTATTATCAATACATAATATTTCTTTATTAATCCTTAAAATCATAAAAAACAATGATTATTTTAATCAATACATTTTATTAAAAACAATATTTAATATTATATTTACAACCGTTTTATGCATGATATATTTCTTTTTCAGAGGAATGAAAATTTGAAAAAATTATATAAATTTTACGTTTTATTATTTTCGATAGGTATTCTTTTTTTGTTAAGGTTGTACTATCTACAAATATATACCGATAAATATATCTTAAATGCTTTTAATACCTCTATAAAACAAGAAATTGTTATTCCTGAAAGAGGGGCGATTTTTGATCGAAATGAAAAATTATTAGTTTTTAATAAGCCAATATATGAATTGAATGTTATCCCTATTTTAGTAGACGAAAACTTGAATGTTATAGAATTTTGTTCTTTAATAGGAATGGAAAAGAATGATTTTTTTAAAAATTTAGAAAAAGCAAAATTATATTCAAAATATTTACCTTCAGTCTTTACTTCTTTTATTTCAAAAGAAAAATTTGCAAACATACAAGAAAAACTATACAAATATAAAGGGTTTGATTGGACAAAACGTTCTATTAGAGATTATAAAATTAATAGTTCTATTAACGTATTAGGTTATATAGGAGAAGTTACTACAAAGGATATAAGAAGAGAATCTAATTATTACCAAATGGGAGATTTTATGGGATTGGCCGGTATTGAGAAATCTTGTGAAAAAATCTTGAGAGGTAAAAAAGGTGTCAATTATTGGATAAGAGATAGAAAGGGATGTATTATCGGAGAATACAATAACAAAAAAAATAATATACAAGCTATTAGTGGTAATGATATTTCTTTAACAATAGACTGGAATTTACAAAAATATGCAGAACAACTCATGTACCAAAAAAAAGGTGGAATTGTCGCAATTGATCCAAAAAATGGAGAAATTTTATCTTTAGTATCCAGTCCAATGAGTGATCCTAATTTATTTTCAGGATCGAATAGATCTAAAGAGTTTCAAAAACTCATGAATAATACAATCGATAATCCTTTACTTGATCGTACAACACAAGCTAGATATCCACCAGCTTCTTCTTTTAAATTATTAATAGAGCTTGCTGGACTTCAAATGGGCGTGGTACAAAATGATACAACATTTACATGTTATCACGGATTTAGATATCATGGAAAAAGACGAATACGTTGTCATTCAGGTATTCATGGAATTCCTATCGGATTAGGAACGGCTATTTCCGTTTCTTGTAATAATTATTTCGCACAAGTTTATAAAAGAATAATTGAAAAATATCCAAAAAATTTAACAAAAGGTGCAAATGAATGGTGTGATATTGTAAAAAGTTTTGGTTTTGGAAATCATTTTTCTAGTGATTTATCAACAAAGGAAAATGGTGTAATTCCATCTGGAGATTACTATAATAAGAAATATGGAAAAAAAAAATGGAATGCAATTACTATTATTTCTAATAGTATTGGACAAGGAGAAATTATTGTAACTCCAATACAATTGGCTAATATGGTATGTGCAATAGCTAACAAAGGTTTTTTTTACACTCCGCATCTTGTAAAACGAATTAATCATAAAATCGTAGAATATTATAATAATCCAAACTATACGAAAGTAAAAAAAAAATATTTTGATTTTATTATTCATGCAATGGAAAAAGTATTTTTTATTGGAACTGGCAAACATTTTAAATCGTATGAAATACAAATGGCAGGGAAAACAGGAACATCTCAAAATTTTATACGAATCAATCATAAAAAAATGGTTTCTCTTCCTGATCATTCAATTTTCGTATTGTTTGCTCCTGTAAAAAATCCTAAAATTGCTGTTTCTGTTATTATAGAAAATGGAGGATTTGGTTCTAATTGGGCTGGTCCTATTGCTAGTTTAATTGCAGAAAAATATATAAAAAAAATCATAAGAAGAAAAAATTTGGAGGAAAAAATGATTAATTCAGGATTAGAAAAAGTTTATTCTAATATAGAAAAGATGAAAAAATTAAAAAGTTTCTATGAAAATCATAAAAAAACATAAATTTTTTTTATTACGTAATATCGATAAAATAGGCTTTATCCTTTATATCTTTATGGTTTTATTTGGTTATATAAACTTATACTCTGTTTCTCATGAAAAAGCAGAAAAACAATTGCTTTGGATTTTATTTAGTTTTATTTCTATTCTTATTATTTTTTTATTTAAACCTATTCATTATAAAAATATTACCCCATTCTTCTTTTTATTTACATTAATTCTTTTAATAGGATTGTTTTTTTTAGGTAAAAATATAAATGGTTCAAAATCATGGTATGTATTAGGTCCTATTAGTTTTCAACCTTCTGAATTAGCAAAGATATCTACTTCTTTAATGATATCACATATTTTAAGTAGAAAAGATCTAATAAAAAATCAAAACAAATTTTTTTTGTATGCTTTTTTATCATTTTTGATTCCTGCTATATTAATATGTATTCAACCAGATCCAGGATCTTCTGTAGTATTTTCTTCCTTTATTTTTACATTATACCGGGAAGGATTATCTATTTTTTTTATATTTTATTTGTTATTATCCACTATTATATTTTTAATATCTATTGTTATTTCTCCATGGAGGATAGTTTTTCCATTATTTATAATTTTTTTTTCTTTTATTATTTATAATAAAAAAAATTTGTCATGGAATAATTTTATTTTTTATTCATTTTTTGTTATCATATGTTCATTAATATCTATAGGATCTCCATTTTTTTTTAAAAATTTTTTTAAAAAACATCATAAAGATAGGATTAACATTCTTTTTCAGAATGAATTTAAAAAACAATATCGTGGAGATATTGGTTATAATCTTTTATATTCTAAAACAGCTATTGGTTCTGGAAAACTTTTTGGAAAAGGATATCAGCAAGGAACAATTACGAAAGGTAAATTTGTTCCGGAACAACATACTGATTATATTTTCTGTGCATTAGGGGAAGAATGGGGATTTTTGGGATGTTCTATATTAGTGATCCTATACCTATTGTTCATAAGTCGTATTTATTTTTTATCTGATCAACAAAAAGATATATTTTGTCGTACTTTTGGATATTCAGTAGGAAATATATTGTTTATTCATTTTTTTATTAATTTAGGAATGGTAATGGGAATTTTTCCAACAATAGGAATTGTTTTACCTTTTTTTAGTTATGGAGGTTCTTCTCTATTGTCTTTTACTATACTAGTTTTTTTGTTTATGAGAATAAATGTTTCAAATCGTATAAGTTTAGTTTGATATAATAATAAAAAAATTCTTAATTTTATAGTAAAATTTATTGATAAGTAATAATAAAAATTATTATATTATTTACAATTAGTTAGTTAAGGGGCTGTATTTTGGCATTGACAACATTAAAGTAACAAAAGAAAGCATACCGTGTTACGTAAGGATTTACACGAAAAAAAAACGTTACGATATTTATAAATGGCGAAAAACAACAATACGCTTTTGCTGCTTAAAAATTTTTTTTAAGCTATATCTACTTATATGTAGAAGCAAAATATTTCTCAGAAATTATTCCTTATAGTTTCTGATATAGAAATACTAGAATTTATTAAGGATAGGAAAATGTATGATTCTTAAACATTTTCTGAAATGTTTTTTTGAATCTCGGTTCTTATAAGAAATCCAAAATTCTTAATAAGAACTTAAATCAATTTTTTGGATAAGTATGTAGAAGTCTTTTATACTTTTTGTATGGACGCGGGTTCGAATCCCGCCAGCTCCATTTTTCTTTTCGGAAAGAACATTATTTCAAAAATGATGAATACATACAATCTCTTAAAAAGAAAACAAAAAAAATTTGTTTTATTGAGTTTTTTGTTAAGTATGCTTTCGGGAGTATTGTTAGGTTGTGGATGGCCAACCAATGGTAATCCTCTTTATTTGTTTGTATCTTTTGTTCCTTTATTATATTTGGAAAATTTTTTAGAAGGATCTTTTCTATCGGTTTTTGTATTTTCTTATTTTTCCTTTTTAACTTGGAATGGAATAGCCACATGGTGGCTATATTACTCTCAACATTCAAACGGATCGTTTGCTTTAGAAGCATATTGTATTCCTATTTTTTTTAATGCCTTTTTTATGTCCATTGTATTTTCTTTTTCTTCATGGATAAAAAAATATTCAGAGTGTAGAAAAATTGGATATGCATTTTTTATTTTTTTTTGGATAGTCTTAGAAAAAATCCATTTGGAATGGGAATTATCATGGCCTTGGTTGAATTTGGGAAATGGATTTGCTAATCGTATTGAATGGATTCAATGGTATGAATATACTGGAACATTAGGAGGAACTTTATGGATATGGATAGTCAATATTATTTTATCAGTTGCCATTATTGAATATGATGAGAATAGAAATATAATTGTTTTTTACAAAAAAATTTTTACAAGTTTGATGATCATTTTTTCATTGATTTTGATATCGAGTATCCTATACATGAAATATGGAACACAACAATCGAATAAATATATAGAGGTATTGGTACTTCAACCCAATATAGATCCATATCATCAAAAATATCAAACTTCTACAGAACAATGTGTTTATGATTTTCAAAATTTAATGGATCAAAACATCTCTAAAAAATCAATGATTATTGTAGCTCCAGAAACAGCATTTCCTGGATATGGATACAAAATTCCTACAAAAGATTTAGAAGGAGATAGATTAATTCATTTTTTTAGAGAATATCTACGAAAAAAATCTCCAAAAACAGTATTTCTGACAGGTTTAGAATTATTTGAAATATATGATAGAAAAGATAAAAGTGATACTTCAACAAAGTTTTTTTTTGGACTTAATGAAAGTGAAAAATGGATAGATCTTTTTAATTCAATTGTTCAAATAGCTTCTGAAAGTCCAATGAATAATTATCATCATAAATCTAAATTAGTTCCTGCTGTAGAAACTTTTCCTTATAAAAAGATATTTTATCCCATATTGGGAAACATTTTACTTGACTTTGGTGGAGAAGTAATGGAATTGGGAAAGGCTAATAATATTTCTGTTTTTCAACATCCTTATTGCAAGGTTAAAATAGCACCAATTATTTGTTATGAATCTGTTTTTGGAGAATATGTTTCTAAATTTTTTAAAAAAAATGCAGAATTAATGGTTATTATAACTAATGATGGATGGTGGGGGAATACACAAGGACATAAACAACACTGTTATTATTCACGTTTACGTGCTATTGAAAATAGAAAATGGATTGCAAGATCTGCAAATACGGGAATTTCTTGTTTTATTAATGAAAGAGGAGATATTATCTCTTATGTTCCTTATGGAAAAAAAGGAGTAATAAGAGAACAAGTCGCATTGAATAAGAAAAAAACGTTTTATATTCAACATGGAGATTATATTGCAAAAATCAGTTTATTATTCGTAATCAACATTTTTTCTTATGTTGTTGTAAATAATATATTCAAATTTTTTGAAAAGATTTTGCGATACAATCAACGATATCTGAAGATATAATTGATTCTTCACATAATTCATTTTTAGCTATATCTCCTGATAAACCATGTAAGTAAACAGAAAAGATGCATGCATCTTTTTCGGAATATCCTTGAGATAAAAAACTTACTATCATTCCTGAAAGAACATCTCCACTACCTGCAGTAGACATCCCAGGATTACCTGTACTATTGAAATATAATTCTCCACTAGGAGTAGAAATAATTGAATAAAATCCTTTCAATACAAAAAATATATGATATTTGTTGGACATTTCTTTCAATAAGTTTAATTTTTCATAATCATTTTTCCATGTTCCAAAAAGACGGAACAATTCTTTAGGATGTGGAGTAAGTATTGTATTCTTCGGAAGAATTCTTAACATATCTAATTTATTTGCTATTATATTAATAGCATCTGCATCTAGGATTAGATTTGTTTTTTTTCTTTTTGATATTTTTAATAAAAATGATTCTAATGCATATTGTGTTTTAGGATGCATTCCTAATCCCATTCCTATTCCAACCGACGTTATCTTAGGAAGATCATCTATTTTACTTATAAAAAATTTTTTTTTATCTGTTTTTATAATTGCTTCAGGAATTCCATTTTGTAAAATGGAATATCCACAATGAGGAGTATATATGGTAAGTTTTCCTATTCCACTTCTTAGACATGCTTTACCTGCAAGAACCATAGAGCCAATCATTCCATAGCTACCACCTATAATTAATCCATGACCATAATTTCCTTTATGAGAAAATTTTTTTCTTCTTTTTTTAATTGAACGAATATATTCACAGTCTACAAAATAATTCTTTGTATAAATTTTTTGAAAATAATCTTTATGAACTCCAAGATTTATTACCCACCATTTTCCTACATATTCTTCATAATCAGGTAAAAAAAAAGGAATTTTTGGTGTATAAAAGGTAAGTGTATGTGTTGCTTTAATAATTTTTTTTGATTTATGATTATTATTTGTTTCTATAAACATTCCTGATGGAATATCAATGGATATTACTAATGAAAATTTTTTTTTATTTAAAATATCAATAAAATTTTTCCAAAAGTTTCCAATTTCACGATTCAATCCTATTCCAAATATTGCGTCAATAATATAATTTTTTTTATCAAAATTAGGAATTTTTTCTCCTTCATAAAGATGATGAAGATTAATGTTATTTTTAATTATTCTATTTTTTTGAATTAAAAATTCATCAGAAAAATGGTTAGAAATATTTAAAATATAAACGGAAACTTGAACCCCATATGTATAAAGAAAACGTGCTAAAGAAAGGCCATCACCTCCATTATTTCCATTTCCAGAAAAAATAATAAATGATTTATTTTTTATTTGATAATGTTTAATAATCCATTTAAAACAATTTTCTGCTGCTCGATCCATCAATTCTAATGAAGAAATTTGTTTTTGATCAATACAATATTTTTCTGCTTGTTTAATTTGATTCAATGAAAGAATTTTCATTTTTTAAAATGAATTTATTATTTTTGATTTTGTAAATTTTCTTTTGATTCTGAAATCTCATGATTTTATTGTATCTGCAAATATAAAACGATAAATTTAGATGTCCGATTATAATTTAACCCTTCCATCAATAGGTGAGAGTGTTGCAGAAGCTACAATTATTCGTTGGTTAAAAGAAGAAGGAGATCTCATAAAAAAAGATGATATTCTAGTAGAAATAGCAACGGATAAGGTAGATTCGGAAATTTCTTCTCCATTCAATGGAATATTAAAAAAAAAACTGTTTCATTCCAATGAAATAGCCAAGGTCGGGACAACTATTGCTGTATTAGAAATAAGAGAAAAATTAAAAAATGAATATTTTATAAAAAAAGAATTTGTAATAAAAGAAAAAAATAATCACTTTTATTCACCTCTTGTACGTACCATCGCAAAAAAAGAAGGAATTAGTTTTTATGAATTGGAATCAATAGAAGGAACAGGAAATAGAAAACGAGTTACAAAACAAGATATATTGAGATATATAAAAGAAAAAAAAAATACTTTTTTTATTAATCATAACAATAATTTTTTATTTCATAATAAAAGAAATGAAGAAATATTAGAAATGGATCGTATACGAAAGATAACTGCAAAACATATGATGTATAGTAAAAATATCTCTGCTCATGTTACTTCTTTTGTAGAAGCAGATGTTACTAACATTGTCAATTGGAGAGAAAAAATGAAATACGAATTTCAAAAAGAAACAGGAGAAAAACTTACAATTATGTCTATTTTTGTAGAATGTGTAGCAAAAGCTATAAAGGATTTACCAATGATAAATATATCTGTAAACGGGACAAACATTATAAAAAAAAAAAATATTAATATAGGAATAGCCACTGCATTACCAAATGGTAATTTAATCGTTCCTGTTATAAAACAAGCAGATTCTTATAATTTAAAAGGATTAATAAAAATTATTAATGATTTGGTTAAACGGGCAAGATCTAATCAATTAAATCCTGAAGAAACTCAAGGTGGTACATACACTATTAGTAATATAGGAAGTTTTGGAAACCTTTTTGGAACTCCCATTATTCATCAACCACAAGTTGCAATTATGGCTCTTGGATTAATACAAAAAAAATTATCTGTAATTGAAACACAAAAAGGAGATTTTTTTGAAAAAAGATATAAAATTTATTTATCTCATACGTATGATCATCGCGTAATAGATGGAATGTTAGGAGGAACATTTGCAAAAAAAGTAGCTTTATATCTAGAAAAATTTAATTGTTATAAAAAAATATAAAAATATGGAAATAAATTTTGATGTATTAATTGAAATTCCGAAAGGAAGTAGAAATAAATATGAATTTGATAAAAAGAATAATCTTATTCGTTTAGATAGAGTTTTACATTCATCGATGATGTATCCAACAGATTATGGTTTTATTCCTAAAACACTTGCTATGGATGGAGATCCATTAGATGTTTTAGTATTTTTAACAAATCCCACTGTTCCTGGTTGTTTAGTAAAAGTAAAACCTATTGGAATTTTTTTTATGGAAGATAACTACGAACAAGATGAAAAAATCATATGTGTACCAATTTCTGATCCAAATTATCAAACAATTGATAATATAAATGAAATTTCTTCACATATAAAAAAAGAAATAGAACATTTTTTTTCAGAATACAAGTATTTAGAAAATAAAAAAGTAAAAATAGGAGAATGGAAAAACAAAGAACAAGCCATTCATGTGTATAAATCTTCTTGTTTTCGATATAAAAAGAAACAATCATCTCAATAATTCTTTGAATTGATTGTTTTTAAATAAGATGGAGAATTAGTCATGAGATCTTTTCCTTCATTGTTTTTTGGAAAAGCAATAAAATTTTTTATGTTCTCATCGTTTTTTAATAATGATATTAAACGATCTAATCCAAATGCAATCCCTCCATGAGGAGGGGTTCCATATTCAAAAGCTTTAAGAAAAAATCCAAAATTAGATTTTATTTCTTGTGATGATAATCCTATATGTTTGAAAATGATATTTTGTATTTCCTTGTTATGAATACGGATTGATCCACTACCAATCTCTATTCCATTTATAATTAAATCATATGATTGAGATCTTACTTTATTTGGATGATAGTTCAATAAGTGAATATCTTCTTCTTTTGGACTTGTGAACGGATGATGTAAAGATTTAAATTTTTTTTCTTTTTTTTCCCATTCTAAAAGAGGAAAATCGAGGATCCATACAGGTTGAAATGATTGATAATGTTTTTTTAAACAAAATTTTTTTAAAATTTTTGTTCGAATTTGAGATAGTATCTTTCTTGCAATTATTTCTTCCCCATAAGAAACAATCAATAAATCATTTCTTTTAATATTTAAATAATCAACAAAGTTTTTTATGAATTTTTTTTTATATAAAAAACCTTTTTTTGAATGTATTATATTTCCATCTGATAAATATTTAATCCAAAAGAAATTTGTTGTATCTTTTATTTTTAACAGTTTATCAATTTGATGATCATGAATATAATCACATACATCTGTTTTTATTCCTATTATTAATTTATTATCAATAAGTTCTTTTATATTCTTTTTAATAATTGATCGATCAATCTCAAAAAATTTCATTCCAAAACGGATATCTGGAGAATCGGTCCCATACATTTTAATTGCATCACAGTATGATAAACGAGGAAAAGGAGTATCTAGTTTATTTTTATTAAAATTACTGAATATATACTTGATGAAGATTTCGAAAAATAATAAAACATCTTCTTTTTTTACAAAAGACATTTCGCAATCTATTTGTGTAAATTCAATTTGTCGATCAGATCTTGCATCCTCATCTCTAAAACATTTTACTATTTGAAAATACTTATCAATTCCTCCTATCATTAATAATTGCTTGAATATTTGAGGAGATTGTGGTAATGAATAAAATTTTCCTTTTTGTTTCCTAGAAGGAACTACAAAATTTCTTGCTCCTTCAGGAGTGGAATTGATTAACATTGGTGTTTCTATTTCTAGAAACCCTTTTTTAGATAGAAAATTTCTAATATCCAGTGATATTTTATGACGTAAAATTAAATTATTTTTTATAATATTTCTCCTTATATCAAGATATCGATAAATCATTCTATCTTCTTCTTTTCCATCTGTATGATCTTCTATTAAAAAAGGAATAGGAATGGATTTATTTAAAATTTTTATTTCGTTTACTAAAATTTCTATTTCTCCTGTAGAAATCTTTTTATTTTTAGAGGACCTTTCCCTTACTTCTCCTTTAATTCTAATTAAAGCCTCTTTTCCTAAAAAAAGATTTTTTTTTTTAAATTTTTTAAGAATAATTAATTGTGTAATTCCGAAATAATCTCTAAGATCTAAAAAAGATAAAGATCCAAAATTTCTTATTTGATGTATCCATCCGGAAAGAATGACATTTTTTCCAAGATCTTTGATATTTAATTCTCCACAATTATGTGTTCGATACACATACTGTTTCATGATTTTTTTAATTTTTTTGTTTCATATAATTTTTCATAAACTTCAATAATATCTCCTGATTGTATATCATGGTATTCTCTAATCCCTAATCCACATTCATAACCTTTTGATACTTCTTTGATATCTTCTTTAAAACGTTTTAAAGAACTAAATTCTCCATTATTGTGAATTACAATTCCTTTACGTATTAATCGAACTTTTGATTTTTTTAATAATTTTCCTTCTATCACCATACATCCTGCTATAGTTCCTATTTTAGGAATTTTAAATATTTCTCTAACTTCTGCATTTCCTAAAATTTTTTCTCTTACTTCAGGAGATAGCATTCCTTCCATAGCTTCTTTAAGATCATTCACTACATCGTAAATAATGGAATATGTACGTATTTCTATATTATTTTTTTTCGCTAAATTTTTTGCACTAATATTAGGTCGAACATTAAATCCTATAATAATTGCTTCTGATGCACTTGCTAATAACACATCAGATTCTGTAATTTGTCCTACTCCTTTATAAAGGATATTCATTACAATTACTTTTGTGGATAAACGTTCTATCGAATCTGCCATTGCTTCGACCGAACCATCAACATCTCCTTTAAGAATAATTTTCAATTCTTTAAAATCTCCCAAAGCAATCCTTCTTCCTACTTCATCAAGTGTCAGATGTTTTTGTGCTCTTATGTTTTGTTCCCTTTGGAGTTGTTCTCTTCTTGATGCTAAATGTTTGGCTTCTTTTTCATCTTTAAATACTTTAAATTTATCTCCAGCTGTAGGAGCACCATTTAATCCTAATATAGTAATTGGGCATGATGGTCCAGACATATGAATTGAATTTCCTCGTTCATCGAGAATTATTTTAACTTTTCCATGATGAACACCAGCTAATACATAATCTCCAACTTTTAATGTTCCTCCTTGTAATAATAATGTAGTAATATATCCCCTTCCTTTATCTAAAGATGCTTCTATCACAGTACCTATAGCAGGTTTGTTCGGATTTGCTTTTAAATCTAATAATTCAGAAACAAGAATAACTTTTTCTAATAATTGATCTATTCCTTTTCCTGATTTTGCAGAGATTTCTTGAGAAGGATATTTACCTCCCCATTCTTCTACTAATAAATTTAATCCAGATAACTGTTCTCTAATTTTATCCGAATTTGCATTCGTTTTGTCCATTTTATTAAAAACAAAAATCATTGGAACATTTGCCGCTTGAGCATGACTAATTGCTTCTTTAGTTTGTGGCATTACGTGATCATCAGCTGCAATAACAATAATTGCAATATCCGTTATTTGAGCACCTCTAGCTCTCATAGCGGTAAAAGCTTCATGTCCTGGAGTATCTAAGAATGTAATACTTTTATCATTAGTATATTTTACGCTGTAAGCGGCTATGTGTTGAGTAATTCCTCCTTTTTCTCCTGCAATTACGTTAGTATTTCTTATGTAATCTAGTAAAGAAGTTTTTCCATGATCTACATGTCCCATTACAGTTATAATAGGTGGTCTTGGTTTGAGGTCTTTTTCCAAATCTTTATCCTCATGAATTAATTCTTCTATATCTAATCCAACAAATTCAACATTAAATCCTAACTCATCTGCAACTAATGTGATAACTTCAGCATCTAATCTTTGATTCATTGTTACCATAATTCCAAGGGACATGCATGACATGATTACATCAGTTGCATTTACGTTCATCATAGATGCTAATTCATTTACGGTTGTAAATTCTGATAATTTTATTAAATTTCCATTTTTCTTATGATCATTTTTTTCTTTTATCTCGTTTTTTGATTTTTTAATTTGTTTCTTTTCTTTTTTAACTTTTGTCAGTTTAGATTTTCCTCCTTTATTTGATAATCTTTCTAAGGTTTCTTTAATTTGTCTATCTACTTTTTCTTCTGTAATATGATGTTGTTTTTTTTTATTTTTTTTTGGAAAATTATTTCTTCCTTTATTTCGTT